>JBKGHI010000064.1:0-38472 GCA_046520405.1 Myxococcus sp. 1LA | reverse complement strand
CAGCGGCTGCCGCCGTCGGAGCGCCCCGCGCGCCAGAGCCTGAAGCGCCGACGCAGCCGGCTCCGCCTCGCCACGCCTCGAACAGCGGCCGCTGGCAGGCCCTGTCGTCGCCCATTGGCACGCAGGTGCCCGCGGTGCCCGAGCCCTCCGCAACGGACACCTCGGCGTCCTCCGCGCCCCCTGGGTTGCGCCCCCGCCGCGCGGAGCAGGCGACGCCCGCAGGTGCCAGCGTCCTTCCGGGGCACGACCTGTCCTCCGCGCTGGGCGCGTCCCTCCGGACGGCCTCGAGTCCCTCGTCCTTCACGGAGCTGGAGCTGGAGGCGGACTCCCTGCTGCACGCGGTGGAGCTGGCGGCGCAGGCGGGCCTCCATCGTCAAGGGCTGGCGGCCACGTCCATCAGTGACGACATCGAGGAAGAGATCTACAGCCTGACGGAGGAGGTCCCGGCGGATGCCGCCTCCCTGGACTCGCTGCCCACGATTCCGCTCTTCTCCGACCTGCCTCGCGACGCGTTCATCGAGCTGTTCGAGCGCTGCCCGCTGCGCCGCTTCGGCCCTGGCGAGCGCATCATCGAGCAGGGCAGCCACGGCGACGCCTTCTACGTCATCTGTGAGGGCGCGGTGCGCGTCTTCCGGATGGAGAACGGCGAGCGCCAGGACCTGGCGACGCTCGAAGGAGGCACCTTCTTCGGGGAGATGGCGCTGCTGTCCGGCGCGGCGCGCACGGCCTCCGTGGAGTCCGCGTCCGACGACACCCAGCTCCTGGAGATCTCCGCGGGCGTGCTCGCCGAGCTGTCGCGAAGCCACCCCCAGGTGGCACACGCCCTGAAGAAGTTCTGCCGGCAGCGCATGCTCACGAACGTCATGAACACGTCGGAGCTGTTCCGCCTCTTCGGCCGGAATGACCGGCGCGCGCTCGTGGAGCGTTTCCGTTCCCGGGACGTGGAGCGTGACGCCGTCATCATCCAGGACGGCGACCCGACGGATGGCCTCTACGTGGTCCTGTCCGGCGAGGTGGAGGTGCGCAAGGACGGCCACCTCCTGACGCAGCTCCGGGAAGGGGAGGTGTTCGGAGAGATTTCGCTGATCCAGAAGACGCCTGCCACCGCGACCGTCACCGCCACCCGGCACACCACGCTGCTGCGGCTGCCGCGCGCCGACTTCGACGCGCTCATCTCCAGCCACCCGCAGATCCTGGCGCTCATCTCCGACCTGAGCGACGAGCGGCTCCGGCGCACGCAGCGCGTGCTGACCGAGGCCGGTGTGGAGGAGGACCTCATCCTCGTCTGAGCCGCGCCGTCCCCCTCTGGATCAACAGCCCAGGAGGGCTCAGCGGACCTTGGCGAGGTAGTCGTCCCGCGTCACCAGCCCACGCGTCTCCAGCAGCTCCAGCATGGCCCGCAGGGAACGGGCCTGCTGGGCCACCATCCGCTCCAGCCCCGCCACCTGCTGCGTCAGCTCTTCCACGCGCTGGCTGAGCTCCGCCTCACGGCCCGGCTGGGCCAGGGTGGCCGAGGCCGCGCGCACGGCCAGGGACAGGGGCGCGGTTTCGGCCGGGGGCGCCAGCTCGAAGGTCGGCTCGTCCATGCCGAAGGACAGCGGGGTCGCCGTCGTGGACGTGACCTCCCCATGGTAGTGGCGGCGGATGGCGCGCTCGATGGAGGACGCGCTCGCCACGACGACTTGCAGCCGCTGGCCGCTGTGGAAGGCCAGCTCCTGGAAGGCCTCCACGTTGGTGGGGTCCGCGGTGGCGACGGTGACGGTCTTCGTGGCCGGGTCCGCGGCGATGGGGAAGACGGTGTAGCGCTCGGCGATGTCCGCCCGGAGCGCCTGCATGGCCATTGGCGACGGCGTGTGCTGCTCCAGGTCCACCGTGGGGATGGCGAGCTGCCGGGACAGGGCGTGGACCATGGAGCTTTCGTCCACGTACCCCATCTGCACCAGCGTGAGGCCCAGCTTGCCACCCCATTTGCGCTGCTCGGCGAGGGCGGAGCGAAGCTGGGTCTCCGAGAGGAGCCCGGCGTCCATGAGAATCTCCCCGAGCCGGCGCTTGCGGCCGGGGAGTGAGACGGAGGGGGGGACAGGCGGCTGTTTCACGGCCGTGAAGCATAGCAGCCCGTCAGGCATCGCCGGAGGCCGGGCCCGCGCCGCTGGCGGCCGGGGAGGGGCATGCGGGCGGGGAATGGGGTACAACTGTCTCCACATGACGCGACGGATTCTGCCGTTTCTCGCACTGCTGCTCGTTTCGGGCTGTGCGTCTCAGCGACTGGCGGGCGCGGACCTGGACCGCGTCCGGCGTCCGGCCTTCATCTCCCGCATCGAGGACGGGGCTGGCCCCAAGAGCCTCGTGTTCCGTGAGGACTCCGCGTACTCGAACAAGCTCAAGAAGCTGGAGCCGGTGGAGGCCGACCGGCGCCTCACTGTGAAGCTGCTCCAGGCCGTGACGCGCTTCGAGGTCTCCGAGCGGCTCCGGGTCAACACGCTTTCCCAGCTTCCGCGCGAGTTCCCCTGGACGCACGTGGTGGACCCGGCGCGGGTGGCCTCGGTGCTGGAGAGCTTCCTGGTGGAGGAGGTGCCCGCCAACGCGCCCGACTACGACCTGGTCTCGTCCCTGGGCGCGGACACCATCGTCGAGTTCGTCATCGAGGATTACGGCATGCGCAGCGACGACGGCCACGCGGGCGCGTACCTGCGCGGCTACGGGCGCATGTTCACCCTGGACGGGCGCACGGAGGTGTGGCGCCGCCCGTTCGCGGTGGACCAGATCTCCCAGGGCAAGCCGCACCTGGACCCGTTCAAGGTGGGCAAGGACCCGTCGCTCTTCCGCGAGGCGATGACGGGACTGCTGGATGAGGTGTCCCAGGTGTTCGTGAAGGACCTCACGCCCCAGGACCGCGGCGGGTCCCCTCCACCCACCCGGACCTCCGCGGCGTCGGACGTCGTCCCCGGCCGGGCCGGGGCTCCGGCGGCGCCCGAGGCGACGAAGTCTCCCGAAGACGCGCTGGCCCCCGGCGAGCTGCCCGACCCCGACCCCTGAGGCGCGGCCTGCCTCAGAACAGCGCGTGCTCCACCAGGAGCACCGTCAACCCCACGACGAAGCTGACGAGCGTCACCGGCAGGCCCACGCGCAGGTAGCGCAGGAAGGACATGTTCACCTTCCCGCGCGCGGCCTCGAACACGATGAGGTTGGCGACGCTGCCCACCAGGGTGAGGTTGCCCGCCAGCGTGGAGCCGAGCGCCAGCACGTGCCAGCCCAGCTCCGCGTCGTGCAGCGTGGGCACCCAGGTCCGCGCGAGCATCACGAAGGGCACGTTGCTGAACAGGTTGGACGCCACCAGCGTCAGCCCCGCGAAGCCCAGCGTCTCCCGCAGCGGCGAGCCCGTCATGAGGGGCTCGAACAAGACGCGAATCTCCTCCGCCCAGCCGTGCTTGTTCACGCCGTAGACGACCACGAACAGGCTGGCGAAGAAGAGCAGCAGCACCCAATCCACGCGCTCCAGCGCCTCGCGGGGCTCGCGCCGGGCCAGGGCCATCACCAGGGCCGCGCCGGCCAGGGCGCTCCAGCTCATGGGCAGCCCGGCGAAGAAGGCCACGACGACGCCGGTCAACACCACCAGCGTGAGCGCCAGCAGGCCCCGGTCCACCGGCGGAGGCGGAGGGTTGGGCTCGAAGCGCCTCTTGGGCAGGTCATGCCGGAACAGGTACAGGAGCCCGGCGGCGACCACCACCGTGGAGAGCAGGGCGGGCAGGGCCATGTACGCCGCGAAGCTGGCGTAGGACAGCCCGGAGGCCCCCTGGATGAGCATGTTCTGCGGGTTGCCGGTGAAGGTGGCCACGGAGCCGCTGTTGCTGCCCATGCACACCGCGAGCAGGTACGGCGCGGGCGGGAGCCGCGCGTCCACCACGGTGGCCAGCACCAGGGGCGTGAGCATCAAGCACACCGTGTCATTCACCAGGAACGCGGACAGCGCGGCCGAGATGAACGTCACGGCGAGCAACAGCAGCCGGGGCGTGTGGGCCTTGCGGACGGCCCATGCACCCGCGGTGCGGAAGAAGGACGCCTGGGACATGTAGGCGGCCAGCAGCATCATCCCCAGCAGCAGGATGATGGTGTCCGCGTCGATGGCGTGCCGGTTCGGGTCGGCGCTGTGGTTGAAGACCTCGGCGGGCGTGACGACGCCGAAGACGACCATGAGCACGGCGCCCAACAGCGCGCCTCCGGGGCGGTCCAGCTTCAGGTACGGAAGCCGCGCGCCGGCGATGAAGACGTAGGTGAACAGGAAGATGGCGAGGGCCACGGCGCGGCACACTAGTGGAGCGCCCGGGTGTCCGCCTCTGTGGGATTTTACTGGAGCTCAAACCACCGGCGTGTGCTCCCGCGTTGTTTGCCCCGGTACACGTCTGTACAGTGCCCAGCCCATGAAGCCAGAGAAGGAACCGGGCGCTTTCGGAGGGGCCCGTCGCACGCCGTGGAACGCGCCTCGCGGGTTGAGCTCCGTGCTGGAGGGGTGGCGGACGGACCGGCAGCTCCGCTCCTGCTTCGTCATGGATGAGGCCACCCCGGCGCGGGCCGGCGTCTTCGCGCCCATTCCAGAAGAGGTGGCGCCCCAGGTGCGCGAGGCGCTCGAGAAGCGGGGCATCCAGCAGCTCTTCTCGCACCAGGCGGAGGCGTACCGGCTGGCGCGCTCGGGCCAGAGCCTCGTCATCGCCACGCCCACCGCCTCCGGAAAGAGCCTTTGCTACAACCTGCCGCTGTTGGACCGCTTCGCGCGTGAGCCCCAGGCGCGGGCCCTGTACCTGTTCCCCACCAAGGCCCTGTCACGAGACCAGGAAGAGGCCCTGCGCGCGTTGATGCGCGAGGCGGGGCTGTCCCACGGCGCCATCACCTTCGACGGTGACACGCCGGCGGACGCGCGCCGGGCCGCGAGGGAGCGCAGCGGCGTGCTCCTCACCAACCCGGACATGCTGCACACGGGCATCCTGCCGCACCACGCGAGCTGGGCGCGCCTGTTCTCCAACCTGCGCTACGTCGTCATCGACGAGCTGCACACGTACCGCGGCGTCTTCGGCTCGCACCTGGCCAACGTGCTCCGCAGGCTCCAGCGCGTGGCGCGCTTCCATGGCGCGGACCCGGTGTTCATCGCGGCGTCGGCCACCATTGGCAACCCGGAGGCCCACGCGCGGCGGATGCTGGGGCGGGACGTCACCCTGGTGTCGGAGAGCGGAGCGCCGGCCGGTGAGCGCCGGGTCATGGTGTTCAACCCGCCCGTGGTGAACGCGGAGCTGGGCATTCGCGCCAGCTACCTCAAGACGGCGGTGCGGCTCACCGCGGACCTGGTGCGCGCGGGCGTGTCCACGCTGCTGTTCGGGCAGTCACGCAACAACATCGAGGTGATGCTCAAGTACCTCCGCGACCGCTTCGTCGAGGAGAAGCTGGACCCGAACCTCATCCAGGGCTACCGCGGCGGGTACCTCCCGGGCACGCGGCGCGCCACGGAGGCGGCCCTTCGCGCGGGCGAGGTGCGCTGCGTGGTGGCCACCAACGCGCTGGAGCTGGGCATCGACATCGGCTCGCTGGACGCGGTGGTGTGCGCGGGCTACCCGGGCTCGGTCGCGGCGCTGATGCAACGCTTCGGACGGGCAGGGCGTCGCGGCGAGGGAAGCCTGGCGCTGCTGGTGACGTCGAGCGCGCCGCTGGACCAGTACCTCGCTGGAGACCCGCGCTTCCTCGTGGGCTCGCCGGTGGAGCACGCGCGCATCGACCCGGACAACGTGGAGATTCTGGTCCAGCACCTCAAGTGCGCGTCGTTCGAGTTGCCCTTCGAGGAGGGCGAGCCCTTCGGCGACGTGCCGCCCGAGTCCACCACGGAGGCGCTGGGGTTCCTGGCGCAGCACGAGGTGGTACATCCCACCATCGGTGAGGCGGGCCGCCGCGTGTTCCACTGGTCCACGGATGCGTATCCGGCCAACCACGTGTCCCTGCGGAGCGTGGGCTGGGACAACGTGGTCATCATCGAGAAGGGGACGGACCGGACGCTGGCGGAGATGGACTTCCGCTCGGCGCACACGATGCTGCACGAGCAGGCCATCTACCAACACGAGGCCGAGCAGTATCAAGTCGAACGGTTCGACTACGAGAACCACAAGGCCTACGTGCGCAAGGTGGCGCCGGACTACTTCACCGACGCGATGACCTACGTGCGCGTGCACGTCATCCAGGAGGACCAGGCCGCGCCCATCGGCCCGGACCTTCATGCCGGGATGGGCGAGGTGAGCGTCATCGAGAAGGTCGTGGGGTACAAGAAGATCAAGTACCACACGCATGAGAACGTCGGTTACGGCGACGTGGCGCTGCCGGAGATGCAGATGCACACCACGGCGCTCTGGCTGACGGTGCCGGAGACGGTGGTGCGCGCCATGCGGGCGCCGCGTCCGGCGGTCATCGACGCGCTGCGCGGATTGACCACGGCGCTGCGCACGGTGGCGTGCGTGGGGTTGATGATCGACCCCCGGGATATCGGCAAGACGCTCGGGAGCCGGGACGACGCGGAGGGGCCTCCGCGCAAGGATGGCGGCGTGGGCTTCGATCCAACGCTCTTCCTCTACGACAACGTGCCCGGTGGCGTCGGGCTGGCGGCGCGGCTGTACGACCAGCGGGACGAGTTGCTGAACCGCGCGCGGCGACTGCTGGAGTCGTGCGTGTGTGAGGACGGTTGCCCGGCTTGCATCGGCCCCGCTGCGGGCGCGATGCCGGGACAGGCGCCGGTGGATCCGCATCCGCGCAAGCGGCTGGCGCTCGAAGTGCTCTCGGCGCTGGGCGTCGCGGGCGTGCAGTAGGCGGGAGGCGCGGCCATGGACCTGAAGCGCAAGCTGCGCGCCTGACGAGTGTGGGCCCCGGGGGCAAGGCGCCCCCGCGTCCCGCCGTGGCGGAGCCGCGGGCGGAGTCCACCGCGCGTGCCGAGGACCTGCCCAGCGCCGCGGCTCAATCAGGCGCGCCGGAGGTGCTGACCGGCCAACAAGCGAGGCGAGTTCAGGGCCTGCGCATGGATGGGGAGCCTGCGCCCACGGCCGAGTCGGGCGTGCCGGAGATGCTGGCGCGGTTGGCTCAGGCCCGGCGCATGGGCGAGGCGCCCACCGTCCAAGCCGAGTCGGGTGTGCAAGAGGCGCTGGCCCGGTTGGCCCAGGCCCGGCGCATGGAAGCCCCATCCCAGCCTGATGCGGGTTCCACCTCGGAGGAGGCAGCCGGGAAGGGGACTCACGGCCCAGCCGCCATCGGGGCACAGGCGGAGGTTCCCCCCACCGCACGTGCGAATACCCAGCCTCACGCCACCATCCCGGCGCCGAGAGATCCCCGAATCGACAGCCTGCGCCGGATGCTGTCGGACTGGTCGGAGCGCCAGGGCCTGGCGCCGCGCGCCGGGGCACGCCGCCCCCCGCGCCTCCGGGGCCCCTGCCCGTGGAGTCCCGCGCCACGGCCCACGGCACCATCCACGTCTCCGAGCGCATCCACACGCCGGAGCACCGCCACGGCTCAGCCCCCGTGGCGGCGGCCCTGGACGTGGAGGGCTCGCTGGTCGCCAGCCTCGCGCTGCATGCGGACCTGGCGGGCGTGGACTTCCAGCGGATGCTCTTCCTGGATACGGAGACCACGGGGCTCGCGGGCGGCACTGGCACCGTGCCCTTCCTGGTGGGCCTCGCGTGGTTCGAGGGCCGCTCCCTCAAGGTCCATCAGCTCTTCCTGCGGCGCCTGGGCGAGGAAGCCCCCATGCTGCGCGCGCTCGCCGAGCGCATGGCCACGTCCTCCTGCCTCGTCACCTTCAACGGCAAGAGCTTCGACTGGCCGCTGTTGCGCACGCGCTTCGTCCTCAACCGCGTGCCCGCGCCCGCCGAGCTGCCGCACCTGGACCTGCTCCACTGCGCCCGCCGCGTCTTCAAACACCGGGGCGCCGGCACGCGCCTGGTCCACCTGGAAGACCAGGTCCTGGGCTTCCGCCGCGTCGACGACGTGGACGGCTCGCTGATTCCGGACCTGTACTTCCGCTACCTGCGCGGCGGCGACGGCTCCTCGCTGACGCCCGTGCTGGAGCACAACATCAACGACCTCCTGCTCCTGGCGGCCCTGCTGGGAGAGCTGGTGCGCCGCTTCCGGGCGGGCGGCGCCGGGACCTCCGTGCCACGGAACGAGGACCCACGCGACCTGCTCGGCTTCGCGGGCGTGGCGTTGCGAGCCCGTGACTATGAGCGCGCCCAGGCCTTCGCCCAGGCCGCGGCGGCGGGGGACACCGGCGCCGTGGGCATCGAGGCCCTGGCCCTGGCCTCGCGCCTGTCTCGCAAGGCGGGGGATGCCTCGGCCGCGGCGGCGCACCTGCACCAGGCGCTCCACGCCGCCCAGGGCTACCAGGCCGCGACGCTGCACCTGCAGCTCACCAAGCTGTACGAGCACAACCTCAAGGACCTCGCGCGGGCGCTGCACCACGCGAAGCTGGCCTCGGCGGCGGAGCTGCCCGCGGACCACCACCGCCGCATCCTGCGCCTGGAGGCGCGGCTGGCCCGGAGCACCCAGGCGGCCTCGCTGGACCTGGGAATGGGGAGCCCCCGCTCGGGAACCTGAACCTGAACATCCGGGGCTTCCGCACCACTGGAATCGGACAGTCAGTCCCGGCGGGACGCTCGCCCCATTGTCAGACGGGCACATGATTGAGGCATGCGCCACGGCCGTGCGCTATGAGGGCCTCATGAAAATTACCAAGGACAGCGTCGTCTCCATCGATTTCCGCCTCCACCTCGGCGACGGCAAGGCCGTGGACGAGAGCGAGCCCGGGGAGCCGCTCGTCTATCTGCAGGGCCACGAGGAGATCGTCCCGGGCCTGGAGAAGGCGCTCGAAGGCAAGTCGCGCGGTGACACCCTCCAGGTGACGGTGGGCCCCGACGAGGGCTATGGCGACTACGACCCCGAGGGCATCGAGGAAGTCCCCAAGACGGAGTTCCCGGAGGGCCTGGAGCTGGTGGCCGGCGGCGTGCTGAGCGCCACGGACCCGGACGGGGACGAGGTGGACTTCTTCATCAAGGAAGTGAAGGCCGACTCCGTGCTGGTGGACTTCAACCACCCGCTGGCCGGCAAGACGCTGCACTTCGAGGTGACGGTGCGTGACGTCCGCGCCGCGACGGCCGAGGAGCTGGAGCACGGGCACGCCCACGGCCCGCACGACCACCACTGATACCGGGCGGGCGCCTTCGCGGGCCCACCCTTGAAGCCTCGCCGGGCGCCCCGTGCTGGGACGCCCGGCGGAAGTCTCCGCCTAACCGCCCAGGAAGTCCGACGTGAAGGCGAAGGCGCCCATCATGTAGGGCAGGGCGCCCCCACGGTTCGGGTGGTTCAGGTACCACGCGAAGTTCAGCAGGATCGTCGGCCGGTTGAACGACGAGCCCTCTCGCGTGTTCAGCGAATACGCCACCATGGGGCCAATGCGCGTGTGGCTGTTGTCCACGTTCTGCGCGCCGCCCGAGCCGTCCTGGTACACCGGCCACACGCCGCTGAACCGGGCGCCCAGCGTGAGCTGCGGCGTCGTCAGCATCATCAGGTCCGTGTCGTTGGTGAACACCCAGCCCCGGCCGGGGACCAACGTGTCCAGCAGCGCGTCATAGAAGGACGCGCCATTACCCTCGCGCAGCTCCACGTTCCAGTACTCGATGGACGCCTTGCTGCGCACCACGAAGGAGCCGAAGCGGGCCTGGAGCGTGGGCTCCAGCATGTAGTGGTGGCCGGAGGTGCTGTACGCGTTGTCCTGCGTGAGGCTGCGCGCGTCGTCGGAGAAGTCCAGCAGCGGGTCGCTATACGACTGGAGGAACCCGAACGTGCCGAAGTACCGGACGTACTCATAGGTGGCGCGCAGGTTGAAGATGGCCAGCGGCTGGATTTCGAACACCGGGCCAATCTTCATCGACGCGGGGTTCGCCTTCAGCGTGAAGGCGCCGTTGACGAAGTTGTCGCGCGTCAGCATGGACTCGCCTTCGAACATCCGCTTCTGCAGCACGAGCCGGTTCTGGGTCTCCATGCCCAGCGGGTTCCAGCGCAGGAAGTTGATGTTGGCGAAGTAGAGGCGGGTGTCGGGCCCCAGCGGCGGCAGCGTGGGGGCCGTGGGCGCATCCGTGGGCTTGGGTGTGGTTTGCGGAGTCGAGGGCAGGGCCTCGGCTTCGGGCTCTTCGGCGGCGGCTGGCGCGGAGAATCCCAGGCAAAGCGACAGGGAAAGCACGGACAGCGGTCGACGCAGCGTCATCTAGACACCTTCTCGGGGAGTGACGTGGGGGTGCGGTCTACTGCGGGGGACTGCTCATCCGCGAAGCGCCGGCTGACATAGAAGCCGAACGCTGCCGCGGTGAAGTACATGATGAGGCTGTAGATGGCCGGGGGGATGGCCATGGTGGAGTTCGCCAGCAGCGTCGGGCTGAGCGCGATGGCAATCGCAAGCATCCCGTTGTGGATGCCAATCTCCATCCCAATGGCCACCGCCTGCCGGCGCGGCAGACGCAGCGCGATGGGAACGAAGTAGCCCACCGCCAGGCTCACCAGGTTGAAGGCAAGCGCCGCGGGGCCCACCTGGCGGAAGAAACCGAGCGCGTTCTCGCGCTCCGTGTAGACGGACGCGGCAATCACCGCGACGAGGAAGGCGGTGGACAGGATGCGGATGGGCTTGTCCATCCGCTGCGCCGCGGAGGCGCTGCGCGAGCGGATCAACATGCCCAGGCCCACCGGTACCAGCACGATGAGCACCACCTGCACCACCTTCGCGAACTGCATGGGCACCGCGCGGCCGTCGTCCATGAAGTGCATCAGCGACAGGTTGATGATCAGCGGCAGCGTGACGAGCGACAGCGCGCTGTTCACCGCCGTCAACGTGATGTTGAGCGCCACGTCACCCCGGGCCAGATGGCTGAAGAGGTTCGCCGTCGCGCCGCCAGGGGAGGCCGCCAACAACATCAAGCCCACCGCCAACTCCGGCGGCAGCCCGAAGGCGTGGGCAATGCCCAGACATGCCAGCGGCAGCAGCAACATCTGACAGACGAGGCCCACCAGGATGGCGCGGGGATAGACGATGATCCGCTTGAAGTCCGCCAGCGTCAGCGTCAGGCCAAGCCCGAGCATGATGACGGCCAGCGCCAGCGGCATGAGCACCGCCGTGAACACATTCGACTGCATTCGCCCCCCGGATGGAGTGTTCTGCGTTGAGCATCAGCGTCGCGCAGGAGGGCCATGCGCTTCAAGACCTCCGCTCTCAGAGGTTGCGAGGGCAAGAGGCAACCCATGACGCTGTATGTCATTGATGCGCTGCGGCGCAGCGCATGAGCCGTCTATTCTCACTGTGAAATTGCAGACCCCCAAAGTGAGCGGATTTCTCGGGGTGGACCGCGCCAGGGGCTTCGCTCCCCGAGACAGGCGACCCCGGGTCGGTTAGGACAGGGCCATGAGCCGAGTCCTGGACGAGTTGTTGGCGCTCCTCAAGCTGGAGAAGATCGAGGAAAACCTGTTTCGCGGCAGGAGTCAGGACCTGGGGTTCCGCCAGCTCTTCGGCGGCCAGGTGCTGGGGCAGGCGCTGTCGGCGGGCAGCCAGACGGTGCCCGCGGGTCGCCATGTCCACTCCCTGCACGGGTACTTCCTGCGGCCGGGCGACGCCTCGCAGCCCGTGGTCTACACGGTGGACCGGGTGCGGGATGGCGGCAGCATCACCACCCGCCGCGTGGTCGCCGTGCAGAAGGGCGAGCCCATCCTGACGATGATCGCCTCATTCCACGGGGACGAAGAGGGCTTCGCCCACCAGGCGCCCATGCCGGAGGTGCCGGGCCCGGAGGGGCTAGCCACCGAGCAGGAGCTGCTGAGCCGCCTGAAGGACCGAATCCCAGAGGCCCTGCGGGAGAAGTTCCTGGGCGACAAGCCGATTGAGATCCGCCCCGTGGCCCCGAGTGATCCGTTCAACCCGGAGGCGAAGGCGCCCATCAAGCACGTGTGGTTCCGGGCCAACGGCGACCTGCCGGAGGATCCGCAGGTGCACCGGTACGTGCTGGCCTACGCGTCCGACTTCAACCTCATCAGCACCGCGCTCCAGCCCCACGCGGCCAGCTTCTTCCAGCCGCGCATCCTGGGCGCCAGCCTGGACCACGCCCTGTGGTTCCACGGGGACCTGAAGGTGAGTGACTGGCTGCTGTACGCCATGGATAGCCCCTGGGCCGGCAACGCGCGCGGCCTGTCGCGCGGCAGCGTCTACACCCGCGACGGCCGGCTGGTGGCCTCGGTGGCCCAGGAAGGGCTGCTGCGCATCCGCAAACCCAAGGCCTGAGAAACGAGGGCGACACCCCACACCCGGCTGTGGGGTCGAGCCATCCATGGGTCCCTCGGGAATCCACGCGGGCTGCAACTCTGCGGATCTCCTGACGACACGGTGCGGTGGCACCTTCGTTGCTGAGCACGGCACTGGCTCAGACAACAAGGACCACCCCCGTGCCGAAAACGAGAACCTGGGAGCTGTCGCGACGCAGCCTGCTGCGAGGTGCCGCGGGCGCGGCGCTCGCATTGCCCTGGCTGGAGGCCATGGCCCCCTCCATGGCCCGCGCGCAGGCGTCGGGCGCGAAGCCGCCGCTGCGCTTCGTGGGCATGTTCCACTCCGCGGGCGTCGTCCCGGACCAGTGGTTCCCCACCGCGGAAGGCGCGAACTACGCGCTGACGCCCACGCTGGCGCCCCTGGCGCCGGTGAAGGACGACGTCCTGGTGCTGAGCGGGATGCGGCTGGGCTCTTGGGACTACTTCCAGAGCACGCATGAAGGCGGCTTCTGGATGATGCTCACCGCGTCCGAGCGCATCGTCGCGGGCAGCACGGACTCCATCGACCAGGTCATCGCGCGCGCCACGTCGTCCCAGGTGCGCGTGCCGGCGCTCACGCTGAGCGTGGAGAACAACGGCTATTACAACCCAGGCTACCGCGATGAGAACGGGGACGGCTTCATCGACCCGAGGACGTCGTCGTATGACGACACGCAGGACCATTGCAGCGGCGGGGACCACTGCCGGGTGACCTTCTCCCGCGGCCAGCGGCTGCCCAACGTCTACAACCCGCGCATCATCTTCGACCGGCTCTTCGGCTCGCTCCAGACCGAAGGCCCGACGGACGCGGAGCGGCGCCTCTGGATGTACCGGCGCAGCGTGTTGGACCGGATGACGTCCCAGGCCAAGGCGCTCCAGACGAAGCTGGGCCAGGCGGACAAGCTCCGGCTGGATGAGTACCTCACGGGCATCCGCGAAATCGAGGTGGCCATCCAGAAGGCGGAGCAGGGCGTCCCGGCCGCCGCGTGCACCACGGGCGCGCGGCCCGTGGGCATCCCCATGGATGGCACGGCCTACGCCAACCTGATGTGCGACCTCATCGTGAAGTCCTTCGAGTGCGACGCCACGCGCGTCGCCACGCTGATGCTCGGCATGTGCGTCAGCCCGATGATGTTCACCGTCAATGGCCGGGCCTTCTCCCACCACGGTGACGCGTCCCACCATGGCAATGACCCGGTGAAGCTGGCGGCCAAGGTGGAGATCGACAAGTGGCAGGTGGGCCGCTTCGCGCACCTGGTGCAGCGGCTGAAAGCGGTGCCGGAGGGGGAGGGCACGCTGCTGGACAACGTGGCCGTCTTCTACTCGAGCGACATCTCGCACAGCGACTGGCACAACCACTACGACATGCCGGTGCTCCTCGCGGGGCGCGCGGGCGGCGCCATCCGGCCGGGCCGGCACATGCGGGCGCAGGGCAAGCGGTGTGGCGACATCCTGGTGTCCATCCTCCAGGCCTTCGAGATTCCACGTGGCACCTTCGGTCCGTTGGCGCAGGGACCGCTGGCCGGACTGGCGTGAAGGGAGACCACCCATGAAGACCCGCTCACTCCTCTTCGGAGTCCCCCTGTTGCTCACCGCGTGCTCGGACGAGCTGCCCGCCGCGCGCGTCCAGGACCCCAAGCCCGTGGTCGCCGCGCAGAACTGCTCGGATGGCGAGCACTCGCTGCGCCGGTTGAACCGCGCGGAGTACGACAACACCGTCAGGGACTTGCTCGGCGAGACGAGCCGTCCCGCGACGACCTTCCCGGCGGACCCCACCGGCCACGGCTTCGACAACGAGGCCAGCCTGCTGGGCGTGTCTCCCGCGCTGGTGGAGGTCTACGAGGCCACCGCCGGCCGGCTCATCGACCAGGCCTGGGCCCGGGATGGCGCCGCCAGCGGCAGCGGGGGCACCGTGCGCATCGAGGCCGAGTCCGCCAGCGCCACCACGGGCGCCAGCGAGCAGGGCGGCACCGTCTGGAACCTGTGGTCCAACGGTGACCTCTCCGCCACCTTCACCTTCGCGCAGGCGGGCGAGTACCAGCTCTCCGTGCGCGCATGGGGCACGCAGGCGCCGCCCGACCCGGTGCGGATGCAGTGGCTGCTGGACGGTGTCGTCGTGGCCTCGCTCGACGTGCCGGCCACCAGCGCCACCGTGTACACGCAGCCGGTGCGCGTGGAGGCGCCGGGCGCGAAGCGCTTCACCGTGCGCTTCATCAACGACACCTACGACCCGGCCACGAACACCGACCGCAACCTGCTGCTGGACTGGATGGAGGTCCGCTCGCCCGCGCCCACGTCGGTGGCCACCCAGCGCCACCTGCGCGTCTGCGAGCCGGCCACCGTGGGTGAAGAGGCCTGCGCGCGGCAGATGGTGGAGGCGCTGGCGAACCGCGCCTGGCGCCGTCCCGCGAAGCCGGACGAGGTCGCGGAGTTGATGAGCGTCTACTCGCTGGTGCGTGAGTCGGGAGACGGCTTCGAGCTGGCGGCGAAGTTCGCGCTCCGCTCGGTGCTGCTGTCACCGCACTTCCTCTTCCAGGTGGTGGAGACGCAGGCGCCTGGCTCGGGCAAGAGCGAGCTGACCTCCCGCGAGCTGGCGTCGCGCCTGTCGTATTTCGTCTGGAGCAGCCAGCCCGACGCGGAGCTGACGGCGCTGGCGGACGCGGGGCGGCTGGGGGACCCCGAGGTGCTGGAGGCCCAGGTGCGCCGGATGCTGAAGGACTCCCGGTCCGAGGCCCTGGTGCAGAACTTCGCCGGCCAGTGGCTGGGCCTGCGGAAGGTGGACGGCATCACCGCGGACCCATCGCTGTTCCCCGGCATGGACTCCGAGCTCAAGCGCGCCATGCGTGAGGAAGGGGAGAACTTCTTCCGCGCCTTCCTCAACGAGGACCGCAGCGCGCTGGAGTTGCTGGACGCGGACTTCACCTTCGTCAACGACCGGCTCGCGGACTACTACGGCCTGCCGCGTCCGGGCTCCACCACCGCCACGCGCGTGAGCACGGGCGATGGCCGGCGCGGCGGCGTGCTGGGACAGGCCGGTGTACTGGCGCAGGCGTCGCTGGCCACGCGCACCTCACCGGTGCTTCGTGGCAAGTGGGTGCTGGGCAAGCTGCTGTGCCAGGAACCGCCTCCGCCGCCTCCGGGCGTGGAGGCGCTGCCCACGCAGGTGCCGCCCGGGGCCACGCTGCGGCAGATCACCGAAATCCACCGCGCCAACCCCGCGTGCGCGGGCTGCCACGACACGTTGGACCCCATCGGCTTCGGCCTGGAGAACTACGACGCGGCTGGGGCGTGGCGGGAGACGGACAACGGCTCGCCGGTGGACGCCACGGGCAACTTCAAGGGCGCGGCGTTCCAGGGACCGCGGGAGCTGGCGAACATCCTCAAGTACGACCCCGCCTTCGCCACGTGCATGACGCGCCAGGCGCTGGCCTATGGCCTGGGACGCGCGCTGACGCCCGCGGACGAGGCCACCGTGCGCCACGTGGACACCCGCTTCGCGGAGGGGGGGCACCGGCTCCCCGAGCTGCTGGTGGCCGTGGCGCTGAGCGACAGCTTCCGCCACCGCTGCCCGGTGCCGGCCTCGGAGTAACCAGACGCACGTGCCGTGAATACGGCGCCGGCTCGGCCGTCGGGAGCAAGCAGGCATCCACTGCTTGCTCCCGAAAGGCCCTCCGATGCGTTCCCGCTCCTGGCTGTCCGTCCTCGCCGTGCTCTCGTTCGGTGCCAGCGCCTGTGTCATGGCGCCGCTTCAGCCGGGCTACACCGAGTGCGGCGACTTCATGGGCGACGACCCCTGCCAGCCGGGCCAGTACTGCGCGGACGCCACGCTCAGCTATTGCGAGCTCGGCTGCACCAGTGACGTGAACTGCGCCTCCAACCAGGAGTGTGTGAAGGAGTACGGAGAGCAGGTGGGGGTCTGCCTCAACATCTGCCCGTCCTGCGCATACGATTGAGCCCCCCGCGGGCAGGGTGTCCGCGGCTTCGGAGGTGACGCCGATGCGCGCGGTGGTGTTCCAGCACGAGGAGCACGAAGGCCCCGGTCTGCTGGGGCCGGTGTTGCAGGAGGCGGGCTTCACGCTGGTGCCCCGCTTCCGCACCGTGCGCCGGGAGGACGTGGACGCGGAGCTGCTGGTCGTCATGGGCGGCCGCATGGCCGTCTACGAGTCGGACCAGCACCCCTTCCTGCGGCAGGAGCTGGGCATCCTGATGGAGCGGCTCGCCTATGAGCGCCCGTGCCTGGGCTTCTGCCTGGGTGCCCAGATGCTCGCGGCGGCGGCCGGCGCGGAGGTGTTCGCAGGCAAGAATGGCTTTGAAGTCGGCGTGGGCCCGGTGCGTTGGACGGCGGACGCGCAGAAGGACCCCGTGTTGTCCGGGGCCCGTCCGCGCACCGTGGTGGCGCACTGGCATGGTGACACGTACGAGCCTGTCCCCGATGCGACGCTGCTGGCGTCCACGGACCGCTACACCCAGCAGGCCTTCCGGCTGGGTGCATCCTATGGCTTCCAGTTCCACCTGGAGCTGACCGCCACGGAGATGGGCCGGTGGATTGACCTGGAGGCGGACGCCCTCCAGCAGCGCGGGAAGAACCTCCAGGAGCTGAAGGCGCAGCTGCCCAAGCTGAAGGCCGCGGAGGCCGAGAACACGGAGGTCCTGCACCGACTGGCGCATCACTTCGCGCGCGTGGCGGCGGGCCGCTGATGGACCCGGAGAACCCCGTTGTGAAGCTGTGCGCCCAGGGCATGCAGGCGGAGGCCGCCCGCCGTCCAGAGGAGGCACGGGCGTGCTTCCAGCGGGCATGGGACGTGGCCACCGACGACTACGAGGCTTGCATCGCGGCTCACTTCCTCGCGCGGCATCAGCCCACGTTGGAGGACACTCGGCACTGGAACCAGGTGTCGCTCGAGCGGGCCCGGACCGTGGATGATGACCGCGTGCGCCCCTTCTTCGCCTCGCTCCACCTCAACCTGGGCAGGTGCGCCGAGGACCGGGGCGACTTCGCCACGGCCCGCGCGCACGACCAGCAGGCCGTGGACGCGCTCCCCCATGTCCCCGAGGGGCCCTATCGAAACGTCGTGGAGCAGGGCCTGGGCGCGGCCATCGCCCGCGTGGCGGGCTAACGGAGCCCCTTGGGGCGATGGCCGACGCTCGCGGACGGGGACTCCACCTGGGAGGAGATGTCCGCGTTACTGCCGTCACCTCCGGGGACACCGTCCGCGCCGTACGACAGGATGACAGGGCTGCCGCGGTCGTTCGTGTACACGTAGTCACGGTTCCACGGGTCCTTGGGCAGGCGCTCCAACGAGCGCGCCTGGAGGAGCTCCTCCAGGCCGGCCTGTGTCTCCGGGAAGCGCCCTGTCTTCATGTAGTGGAGCTTGAGTCCCGTCTCCAAGGTCTTGATGTCCAGGGCAGCCGTCTTCAGCTTGGCTTCCTCCAGGTTCGACATCACGGAGACGCCCACCGCTGCGGCGATGAGGCCGAGGATGGTGATGACCACCATGATTTCAATCAGTGTGAATCCGCGAACGGGAAGACGCCGAGCGTTCAGCTTCTGCTGGGTTGGATTCATCTTGGGTTTTTGACCTCGTGTGACGTTGTGTCCGGCGCGTGCGTGCCCGTCGTGTCGACGTGTCTGGCGTTGGGGGCCGCGTTGATCGCACCGATGCCGCGGAGCGCCGGTGACGGCTTTCCGAACCGGGCTCGAGTGGTGGTCAGTGCAGTCGCCGTGCCGACCTGCTGAGGCACGGGCGCGGACCCGACCGAAGGCCCGCGGCGCGTGACTGTCGTATTCCGCCAGCGGCCTGCCACCCGTGCGCAGTGGATGCGGGTGGGCGTGACTCTCACCCTCCGGCTTCGGCGCGGACGGGCCGCGCCATCACAAGGAGGCCGTCATGAAGCCCCATCTTCCACTCCTCATCCTTCTGGGCGCCGCGGGTTGTGGCACCGAAGCCGACGACGTCACCGAAGTCGAAGACGTCGCGGTCCGGAGTCAGGCGTCCGACCTGAGTCAGAAGTGGGAGTTGTGCGGCAAGAAGGCCGTCCGATTGGCGGATATCTACCCCGGCGCGGCGGGGTCCGATCCCGCCGACCTGATCCACGGCGACCGGATCCTCTTCTTCACGGCGGACGACGGGACGCATGGCCGTGAGTTGTGGCGCAGCAGTGGAACGGGCGGGAGCGGCACGGCCCTGGTGAAGGACATCTATCCGGGACTGGCGAGCTCGGAGATTTCGAATTTTACTCGGGTGGGGAACCGGGTGTTTTTCGCCGCCGATGATGGTGTTCACGGCTACGAGCTGTGGGTGACCGATGGGACGTCGGCCGGCACGTACCTGGTGAAGGACATCTACCCGGGGCCGGCGGATGGGATTTTCCGTCCGAACCCCTTCTTCACGAGCAATGAGCCTCTGCTGATTGAGTTCGGCGGTGTCCTGTACTTCGGCGCGAACGATGGCGTGCACGGAAGCGAGCTGTGGCGCAGTGACGGCACGGAGGAGGGGACGTACCTCGTGGATGACATCGAGCCCGGACCCGATGGCTCATTCCCGCGAACCTTCGCTCGCGTGGGCAACGAGGCCTTCTACTTCGTGGCGGCCCAGGAGGTGGCCTCGATCGACACGATTCATCTCTGGCGTAGCACCGGAGTGCCAGGCGCCATCTCCGTCCTCAGCCGGGCGGGCGATAACGTCATCTTCAGTCCCCTGGCCGTGAAGTCGCGCCTCTACTTCCTCTTGGACAACGACGAGGGCGAGGCCCGCTTGTGGAAGACGGACGGGGCCGCCTCGAACACGGAGCAACTGCGGCCCTTCGCGGGAGAGTATCCGCACGACCTGGTCGCGCTGGGAAATCGCCTCATCTTCAGCGCCGGGGACGGAGAGCCTGAAGGCGATGAACTCTGGACCAGTGACGGCTCTCCGTCGGGCACGCAGCTGGTGAAGGACATCTGGCCAGGGCCCATGAGCTCCTCACCCAGCTCGCTGGCGGTGCTGGGCTCGCGTGTCTTCTTCGCCGCGGATGATGGTTCAGGCGACGGGCGTGAACTCTGGGTGAGCAACGGCACCGGGACGGGAACCCGGCTCTTCAAGGATCTGGCGTCTGGGGGGGCTTCGTCGGATCCCAACGCGCTGGCCTCCATCGAAGGCACGTTGTTCTTCTCCGCGAACGATGGCGTGCATGGCTTCGAACCCTGGGTGAGTGATGGCACCCGTTCGGGCACGAAGCAGTTGCACGGACTGGCGCATGGGAGCGCGTCCTCGTCCCCCCGCGACTTCGTGCGGTCGGGCTGGGACGTGTTCTTCTCCGCGGATGACGGCAAGACGGGCCGCGAGCTGTGGGCGTTGCCGTTCCGTCCGAAGGGGGAGTGCGAGCAGAACAGCAACGCCGACTAAGAGTTCCTTTCAAAAATAGCCCCGTAGGTGCGCCAGGATGCGTCCGCTTCCTGGCCATCATGGGAGGGCCTGTTACCGGGCTAGAACTTCACCTTCTGGTCGAAGCGGCCCGCGAAGACGGGTCTCACCTCGGACCTCAGCGTGTTACCTCTCATCTCGAGTCGCAGGGACCTGGGCAGGTAGGGGGACGCGGCGAGGGCGCGGGCGCCCTCCAGGTCAATCTGGTTCTGCTCCAGGACCAGCCGCTCCAGGCGGGAGAGCAGAGGACAGCTGGCGAGGGCACGCGCGCCCGCGTCACCCATGCCACAGTCGCTCAGGTTCAGCGACCGGAGGTGCGTGAAGAGTGGGCCCTGGGCCAGCGCGCTCACGCCCTCGTCGCCGATGCCGCTCTTGCTCAGACTCAGCGAGCGGAGCCGGGGGCAGGAGGTGGCGTCCGCGAGCGCTCGAGCGCCCACGGGTCCCACGGCGGTGCCGTCCAGGGACAGATTCTCGACCGAGGCCAGGATGGGGGAACGGGCCAGCGCGCGCAGGCCCTCGGCCCCGAGGCGGTTGTTGTGGCTGACGTCCAGCACCTTGAGGCGCGTGAGGAAGGGGGAGCTGGCCAGCGCCCGCGCCCCGTCGTCGCCGAACTGATTGTTGATCAGGACCAGCGCCTCGAGGCCCGCGAGGTAGGGATTGGTGGCGAGCGCTCGCAGCCCTTCATCGTTGAAGTAGCTGTAGGACAGCTCGAGCTTCTTCAGGCTCGCGAGCCAGCCCGCGGTGGCGAGCGCGCGGAGGCCCTCGGGGAGTACGCGGTTGGAGGTCAGGTTCAGCGCGGTGAGCGCCGCGAGCCCTTCGGCCCGGGCCAGCGCTTTGGCTCCTTCGGCGCCGATGTCATTGCTGCCCAGGTCCAGCTCGGTGAGCCGCGTCAGATGGGGACAGTCGAGGAGCAGGCGAAGGCCCTCGTCGCCCAGGTTGTTGCCGCAGAGATTCAGCGTGGTGAGGCGTGACAGTCCCGCGCACCGGGCGAGCACGCGCATGCCCTCGTCGCCGAGGAAGTTGAAGGGCAGGTTCAGCTTCTCCAGGCGGGGGAGGCGGGGGGAGTCGACAAGGGCGCAGACGCTCTCGATGCGGAGTCGCATGATGCTGACGTCCAGGCTCCGGAGGCGGGACAGGTGGGGAGCGTCCGCCAGCAGGACGGCGCTCTTGGCGTGGACATAGTGGCTCAGTTTCAGGTGGGTGAGCCGGGAGAGTAGCGGGGAGCCCGCGAGCTCCCGCATCTCGGCGGGGCCTGCCACCGTCACGTTAAGCCGATGGAAGGGCGTCACGGCCAGGAGCCGCTCCCCCTGTGACAGGAAGCGCCGGGCATGGAGGGAAAGTTCCTCGATGAAGCCCCGCTGGAACTCCCCGGCCTCCCCCCGCTTGAGCCTCAGCTCGGAGCGCCACTTGCCGCCGTGCTGGCGCAGCAATTCCCGGGCCTGGGCCTCCAGTGCGTCTCGGTGGGGCGACTCGGGCTCGGCGGCCAGGGCCACCTGCACGGCGATGAACTCGCCCCGGGGGTCACCCTGCTGTTGCAGGTGGTCGGCGTAGACCAGCCTGGGCGCGTCCTCCTCGGGCTGGGCGACCACCGCGGCGAGGAGCTGCTGGGTGAGTTGGTCCATCACTGGGCGTCACCCGCGCGAAGCCAGGATGCCGTCCTGCTTCGCCATCGCGGTGAACAGGCGTGAGTACACCGTGCGGACCTCGTCATGGAGGCCGCTCCGCGCGTCCTCCTGCTCCTCGTCCGGGAAGAGGGCGTCGAGTTCTGCCTGGACGCCGCCGCCGATGTACATGTCCCAGACGTTGTCGAAGGTCTCGCTCACGTCCGCTTCCGGCGTGCCGTAGAGCAGGCGGCCAGACTCGACGCGCTCCCGGAGCTCGGAGATGGCTTCGGCCATGATGCCCTGCTCATTACGGGTGCGGGCGGTGAGCAGGGCCTTGCGCTGCTTCGGGTCGAGCTCCGCCAGCAGGCGCTGGCCCTCCAGGAGTGCGTCGGTGAGCAGGGAGGCGCGCCTGGCTGTGCGCTTCGTCGACTTGCGAGTGCCCATGGCGTAAGGCTACCGCGTGGCCGGGGCCCGGTTGCAAACGCGCGAGGTGACCCGGTTTCCCAGAGCCATTTGAATTCAAGGGGTTGGACCGGCTCGGTCTGTGGAGGTCGAAGGATCAGACCCTCGTGCGTTAATAGGGTGGCAGTTGAAACCTGCCCTGGGGACGGGTCGCGACGAGGGGGAACATGGCGCCGACGTACGACGCGCTGGTCATTGGCACCGGCTTTGGGGGAGCGGTGGCGGCATGCCGGCTGGCACAGGCGGGCTTGTCCGTGCGCGTCCTGGAGCGAGGCCTGCGATACCCGAAGGGGAGCTTCCCCCGCGACTGGAGCAACCCCTTCAACGGCTGGCTGTGGCAGTACGGGCAGGGCCTCTTCGACGTGAAGCTGCTGCCAGGGATGAGCATCGTCCAGGCCGCGGGGTACGGCGGCGGCTCGCTCATCTACGCCAACGTCCACCTGCGCCCGCCCGCGGAGACCTTCGACTCCGACTGGCCAGAGGGCTACAGCCGCGCCGCGCTGGACCCGTACTACGACCTGGTCGCGTACATGCTGGACCTCCAGCCCATCACCGCGTCCGCGCGCGGCCTGCCCACCAAGGCCAAGCGGATGCGCGAGGTCGCGCGCAAGCTCGGCCGTGAGCAGCAGTTCTTCTACCCGGACCTCGCCGTGCGCTTCGCCCCTCGCGGCGAGCCCATGCTCAACAAGTTCGGCGTGGCCCAGGAGGGCTGCAACTACTGCGGCGAATGTGACATCGGCTGCAACGTCCGCGCGAAGAACACGCTGGACCTGAACTACCTGGCCGTCGCCGAACAGAACGGCGCGGAGATGACCACCCAGGCCGAGGCCACGCGCATCGAGCCCCTGTCGCCCGCTGGCTACCGCGTCACCTATACCGACCACGCCGCGAACGGAGCCACCCGCACCGTGGACGCCCGGCGCGTCTTCCTGTGCGCCGGCACGGTGAACACCACGGAGCTGCTGCTGCGCTGCCGCGACCAGTGGGGCACGCTGCCTCGCATCAGCGACCGGCTGGGCTGCCGCTACTCCGCCAACGGCGACTTCCTGGCCTTCGCCTTCGACACGCACGAGGTCTGGGACCCGGCGGAGGGGCCCACCATCACCACCAGCCTGGTGGTGGACCAGGGGCAGGGGAAGGACAAGACGTGGTTCCTGTTCCAGGAGGGCGGCCACCCGGGACAGGCGGCGGGGCTGCTCCAGGTGCTGGACATGGGCCGGGACTTCCGTGTCCCCGCGGACCTGCTCCAGAAGGAGCTGGTGCGCGCCCTGCGCCGGCGCTCCCGGAGCGAGACGGACATCGCGAAGCAGAAGGGCCGGTTCCAGGCCGTGTTCCTGGCCATGGGGCGGGACCGCTCCAACGGGCGGCTGGCGCTGCGGCCCCTCTCCGGTGACATGGAGGTGCGCTGGGACGTGCCGTCCAACCTGCCGCTGTACCGGACGCAGGAACAGCTGTGCCAGGACATCGCCCGGGCGCTCGGGGCGCGCGCCGTCTTCAACCCCCTTTGGGAGCGTCTCCACATCCCGGTGTCCGTCCACAACCTGGGCGGCTGCACCATGGCGGAGGAGCCCGCGTACGGCGTGCTCACCCCGGACGGCGAGGTACACGGCCACCCCGGCCTGTACGTCCTCGACGGGGCCGCGCTGCCCGCGAGCACCGGCGTCAACCCGTCATCCACCATCGCCGCGGTGGCGGAGCGGAACGTCGAGGCCGCCATCCGCGACGCGCTGGGACACCCCCACTGGGTCGCGCCGGAGCGGGCCGGGACACCTTCGGGCCGGGCGGCGGCGGAGCCCTTCCGCGCGTCGATGCGGATGAGCACGAGTGTGGCACCTCCGAAGGTGGTGCCCAGGGAGGACCCGATGCGGAGCGTGGTGATTCCAGAGGGGGGCACTGTGTTGTCGCCAACGCCAGTGGTGGGGCTGCGCTTCACCGAACGGATGCGCGGCTTCATCAATCCAGGCCACGAGCCGGTCACGGACTACGCGGGCGCGGAGGCGGAGGGCAAGTCCGAGGGCAGGGTGGCCGAGTTCATCCTCACCATCACCTTGCCCAACCTGGACCGCTTCCTGGCGGAGAAGGCCCACTCCGGCATCGCGCAGGGCATCGTTCACGTCCACGGCCTCACGCCGCCGGGTGGGGCCAAGGTGGAGCGCGGCGTGTTCAACCTCTTCGTGGACACGGACAGCTACTACGAGCGGCGGATGCTCTACCTGCTGCCCTTCACCGGGAAGGACGGGGAGCAGTACCTGCTGGATGGCTACAAGCACGTCCGGGACGACGATGGCTTCGACATGTGGGCGGACACGTCCACGCTCTACACCGTCATCCGCCGGGGCTCGGACCGGGAGGCGCCCGCCGTGGCCAGCGGCATCATCCGCCTGGGCATGCCGGACTTCCTCCAGCAGCTCACGACCTTCGCCGTGCTTGGGACGACCTCCCCCCTGGCGAAGGCCAGCGCCCTCAAGCGATTTGGAAGCATGTTCATGGGCAACCTCTGGGACGTCTTCGCGCGAACCAAGCTGGAATAGGAGAGGCGCATCGTGGCGAAGGCATCGCGGTACGACGTGGTCGTGGTGGGCTCCGGCTTCGGTGGTTCCATCAGCGCGCTGCGGCTGGCCCAGGCCGGCAAGTCGGTGCTGGTGCTGGAGCGCGGCAGGCGCTACCGGCCCGGCGACTTCCCCCGGGACGTGACGCGCGCGGACGAGGTGCTCTGGCGCCATGCGGCGCGGCGCAAGGCCCAGGGGCTCTACGACATCCGCTTCTTGTCCGGCATCGGCACGGTGACGGCGGCGGGCGTCGGTGGCGGTTCGCTCATCTACGCCAACGTCCACGTGCGGCCGGACGCCGAGGTTTTCGAGGATCCTCGCTGGCCCGCGACGTACCGCCGGGACTCGCTGGAGCCGTACTTCGACAAGGTTGCGCGGGAGCTGCGGCTCAATCCCGTGCCCCCGTCCATTCCGCTGCGCAAGCGGGACCTCTTCCAGCGCGCCGCCCGGGGCATGGGCCGTGAGACGTTCGACCCGCCCGTGGCCGTGGCCTTCTCGGAGCCGCCCGGGCCGAACCGGCGCGTGTGCCAGCTCTGCGCGGAGTGTGAGTTCGGCTGCCAGCACGGCGCGAAGAACACCATGGACCTGACGTACCTGGCGCGGGCGGAGGCGCTGGGGGCGCTGGTCCTGGCCCGCACGCTCGTCTCCCACGTTGAGCACATCTGGGGCGGCTACCGGGTCCACTGCCAGGACCTGGTGTCGGGGGAGCGGCACGTGGTGGAGGGCTCGCGCGTGGTGCTGGCCGCGGGGACGCTGGGCACGGTGGAGATATTGCTGCGCAGCCGGGATGTGGCGCGCACGCTGCCGCGCGTGAGCCGGCGCCTGGGGCAGGGCTATTCGGGCAACGGTGACTTCCTGGCGTCCATGCAGGGCGCGCGCGAGGACCTCCAGCCCTGGGTGGGCCCCGACGTGTCCACGGTGATGCGCTTCACCGACCGGCAGCCGCGCTTCACGCTGGTGAAGGCCACGTTCAACCAGCCCGCCACGGAGGTCATCGCGGGCCTGGGCCAGCCGGACCTCGGGCGGCTCCAGGGCCTGGGGGCGCCGCTGTGGACGTGTCTGGCGCCCGCCCTCCATGCGGCCTTCAAGAAGGGGCTGCTGAGCCGGCCCCTGCGGAGCGACGTGGACGCGGCGCGCACGTCCAATCTCTTCGGCATCGGGCAGGACAACGCCAACGGGCGAATGCACCTGAACGACGGACAGTTGGATGTGTCGTGGGACTTCGCCAGGGAGAACGCGGAGCTGGTGTGGCGGATGACCGAGGCGATGCAGGACCTGGCGGCCCAGTACGGCGCCACCTTCGCGCCGCTGGTCACCTGGCAGCTCTTCAAGCGGCCCTTCACGGTGCATTCGCTTGGCGGTGCCCATCTGGCGGAAGCTCCCGAGCGCGGCGTGGTGTCCACGGAGGGAGAGGTCTTCCACTATCCCGGCCTTCATGTCGCGGACGGTTCCGTCATCCCGACAGCCATTGGATTCCACCCGGTGATGACCATCAGCGCGGTGGCGGAACGCATCGCAGAGGCCGTGGCGCACGGCTTCTCATCCCATTCGAGGAGCGCTTCATGAGCACGCTTCCCCCCGCCGAACGGCATGACTTCCCCGCGGGCGACGGTGTTCCCTTGCAGCTCACCCGCTACCAGGGCGGCGCCAAGGGGCCGGTCCTCCTGGTCCATGGCGCGGGCGTGTGGAGCGGCATGTTCATCCTGCCCACGGTGCAGGAGAACTTCGTGCAGCACCTGGTGGGACACGGCTACGACACCTGGCTGCTGGACTGGCGGGCCAGCGTGGAGCTGCCGCTGCGGCAATTCACGTTGGACGACGCCGCCCGCCACGACATGCCCACCGCGGTCCAGCTCATCCGCGAGCGCACCGGCGCGGCCACCGTGCAGGCCGTGGTGCATTGCGCGGGCTCGGCGACCTTCTTCATGGCGATGGCGGCGGGACTGCTGCCGGACGTGCGCGGCGTGGTGGCCTCCCAGGTGGCGCTGCACCACATCGTCCCGCCGTCCACTCAGTTGAAGGCGATGATCCGTCTGCCGGACGTGCTGGACATCACCCAGGACTACCTCACGCCGGACGAGGACCCGCGCAGCTCCTTGTTCCAGGCGGCCTTCGGCTCCCTGGCGGGACTGTTCCGTCATGAATGCGACAGCACCGTCTGCCACCGGCTGACCTTCATGTACGGGCAGCTCTACCGGCACGCGCGCATCAACCGGGAGACGCATGACCGGCTGGATGAACAGTTCGGCCCCTGCAACATGCTGACGTTCCGGCACCTGGCGCAGATGGCGCGCGCGGGCTACGCGATGGGCTTCGACCACGGCCGGGAGGAGAACCTCCGGCGCTACGGGAGGGAGAAGCCGCCGTCCTACCTCCGCGCCGAGCACCTGAAGCGCCCCATCACCTTCGTGTCGGGAGAGCAGAATGGCACGTACATGCCCGCCTCCACGGAGCTCACCTACGAGTGGCTGCGCGACGAGAACGGCGCGTCGTACTACCAGCGCAAGGTCCTGGCGGGGTACGGCCACCTGGACACTTTCATGGGAAGCACCGCGTCGCAGGATACGTATCCGGTGATACGCGGCGCGCTGGAGGCCATGGCCTGAGCGGGGGAGGCGGGCTACCGTCCCAGCCTCGCCCATGGACACGTCCTCTCCTTCAACGGCGCAGTCATCCGCCGGTGCGCCGCCGGCCGGCCTGAGCTGGATGGCCCGCTTCGGCCCCGGAATGCTCGTCGCGGCCACGGGCGTGGGGGCGGGGGACCTGCTCACCGCGAGCCTGGGTGGCTCGGCAGTGGGGATGAGCATCCTCTGGGCCGCCGTCGTGGGCGCGGTGCTCAAGGGCTTCCTCAATGAGGGCATCGCCCGCTGGCAGCTCGCCACGGGCACCACGGTGCTGGAGGGCTGGGCCCGCTTTGGCGCATGGCTGCGCTACGGCTTCCTCCTCTACCTGCTGGGGTGGAGCTTCTTCACGGGTGGGGCGCTCATCTCCGCGTGCGGCGCCGCGGGCGACGCGCTGTGGCCCTTGTCGAGCGACCCGGAGACCTCCCGGCGCATCTGGGGCGTGGTGCACTCGCTGGTGGGCCTGGGGCTCGTGTGGGCCGGCGGCTTCCGCTTCTTTGAACGGCTGATGGCGGTGTGCATCGGCGTGATGTTCGTCACGGTGATTTTCACGGCCGTGGCCTCGGGGCCGGACTGGAGCGCCGCGGCGCGAGGCTTGGTGATTCCGCACATGCCCACGGGAGGCACCGCGTGGGTGCTGGGCCTGCTGGGCGGCGTGGGGGGGACGGTGACGGTGCTGT
Organism: Myxococcus sp. 1LA; assembly: GCA_046520405.1. Classification (GTDB taxonomy): domain Bacteria; phylum Myxococcota; class Myxococcia; order Myxococcales; family Myxococcaceae; genus Myxococcus. Next base: position 10,802 of record JBKGHI010000064.1, on the reverse strand, counting down.
CCTACGGCTACTGGATTCGGGAGCGAGGCCGTGAAGGCGCCGGGTGGATCCGGACGTGTCAGGCCGACCTCGCCGTGGGCTACTCGCTGACGGCGCTGTTCGGCATCGCGATGGTCATCATCGGCTCCACGGTGCAGCTCCAGGGCAGTGGCCTGCGCGTGGCGACCTTGCTGGCGCAGCGGCTGTCCGACGTCATCGGTCCGTTCGGCTACTGGCTCTTCCTGTGGGGCTTCTGGGCCGCGGTGTTCTCCAGCCTGCTGGGCGTCTGGGAAGGTGTTCCGTACCTCTTCGCGGACTTCCTGCGCGTCCATCGCCGGGAGCCCGTGAACGCCGCGGTGCCGCTGCGCAACACCCGCGCGTGGCGCGGCTATCTGGTGGCGCTGGCGGTGGTGCCCTTGCCGCTCCTGTGGGTGCCCTTGCAGCGCGCGCAGCTTGCCTATGCGGTGATGGGCTCGCTGTTCATGCCACTGCTGGCCGCGACGCTGCTGTGGATGAACAACCGCACCGCGTGGGTGGGCGGGCTGCGCAACACCTGGCTCGTCAACGCCGCGCTCGTCGCCACGCTGCTGCTGTTCCTGGGCGTGGGGGCGAGCGAGGCGCTCGACGCGATTCGCAAACTCGCGGGCCCCTGACGTCTCAGCCCTGGCCGCTCCCGGCCGCCTTGGAAGGCAGCGCGGCGGGTTCAGACAGGGAGGTCTCATCCCAGCCGATGTAGCGCACGCCCTCCAGCGGCTCTGGCGCGTGGAACTCCAGGGCCCCCACGGTGGAGGTGAGCCGTCCGTCTGGCCGCCACGCCGCGAAGGGGTGGGGGCGGGTGAAGCGCTCCAACTCGCAGGTGGCCACGTCGCTCTGGGCCACATGGATGTCCCATCCCGCCGGGTCCCGGTAGACGTAGCCCACCAGCGTCTTGGGGTCACACCACGCGCGGCCCTTCACGGCCACCGTGGCCGAGCGCGCGTGGAAGCGCAGCTCACCGGCCTGGGGAGACTCCAGCTGCGTGAAGAGCAGCTCTGGTGCCTCGTGGAACCGATGCTCGCCCTGGGCGGTGCGCAGGTAGATGGGGGACAGACGGGGACTGAGCGCGTGCCGGCGGGCGCGCACGGACAGCACCTCCAGGCGGGCCTCCGGGTCCTCCTGGAAGCGCGGCACGTAGAGCCACGTCAGCTCCTCCAACCGCCGGTGGCCCCACAGGTGCTTCTGGAGTCCCGGCGCGCCCTGGACGTCGTACCGGTGCCCGTCCACGGTGACGGTGCCCGTGAAGGCGATGTCGTCGTGGGCATGGGCCACGTGCGTGGGCAGCGGCAGCAGGTCCGCGCCTCTGGGCGCGCGGCGCACCGCCTGCGAGGACGCGGGCGTGTAGCGCAAATCCCAATCAATGGTGTGTCCCCCGGAAGCAACGCGGCCGTGGCACCGGCCCGGGGCCAGCTCCGCGTCACCAATCCGGATGCCGAACGGGCCGGACGCCTCCGTGGAGAAGCGGGCGAGGGGATGAATGGCCTTGAGTCCCAGCGCGGGCGTGGCCGACGCGCAGTCGAAGGCGGCCGCCCACAGCATGGCCCGCGGCTCACCGGGGGCGCCGGGCGCGGGCGTGAAGCGTGTGTAGCGGAACCACCAGGCGCGCTCGCCGCCCGGGTCGAGCACGCACAAGAACCAGATTTCGAAGAAGCCTTGCTGCCCCTTCCATCGCGGAAGATTGGCGCGCTCGCTCGACGGCATATCGTCCCCCCTCAACCATGGCGCCGGCGCGCCATCGCGGGACGACCGTCGCAGAGGGGCGCCCCCAAGGGCAAGCCGCCTCAACGGCTCGAGTCCTTCCAGGCGACGCGGTACGTGACGCAGTGTTCGTCGAAGTCACGCACGTCCACCGTCGCGGCCACGCCGCCCGCGGCCCGGGACATGGCCAGCATGACGCCCTGCTTGAAGTAGCGCAGCATGCCGGGCTCGTTGAGCCAGACCTCGGCTTCGGTCGGCCCTGTCTCGGTGACGCGGACCTCCGTGTAGTTGTTGCTGGTCCGGAAGCCGTGCTGGGCCTTCGACAACATCCGCCAGGGCCCCAGCAGCTTCATCACCCCGAGCAGGGCGCGGCCCATCAGCGTGTCGCGGTAGCCGTCAATCATCCGCTCGCCGAGCAGCCGCCACGCCACCTCATCGGGCTCGTGGGGGTGCAGCGACTTCGCCGTGAGCGTGACGCAGCGAATCCACGTCTCCAGGGTGTAGGCGGGGAGCAGCGGCCGGTCCAGGTCCAGGCCCTCGCTTCGCAGCTGCTGCCTGAGCAGCGGTGACACCCGTCCGGAAAGTCCCCGGACGAAGAGCCCCTCCACGATGGGTGGGAAGACGAGTCTGTCGGCCATGACGTGCATTCCAGCCTGGGCTGTGCCCGCCGGGTCAAGCGAGCCCGGGGACGTTCTGTGTGGCGCTGACATGCGTGGCCCGCGCACCTATCACAGACTCAGGCGCCCAGGTGCGCCTGGGGCAGGGAAGGCGCATGCGCACCCACCCCTACGCGCTGGGTTGTTGCACAGGCCGCTTCGCGTAGCGCTCCGCCAGCACCGAGCACACGAGGAGCTGGGCCTGGTGATAGAACATCAGCGGTAGGACGATGAGCCCCAGGGCGGGATTGGCGCCGAAGAGGAGCCGCGCCATCGGGACGCCCGACGCCAGTGTCTTCTTCGACCCACAGAAGACCACCGCGATTTCGTCCTCCTTGGAGAGGCCCAGCCCCCGCGCCACACGCGTGGTCAGCATCAGCACGATGCCAAGGAGGAGCACCGCGCCCACGAAGGCCAGCCCCAGCACCTGGGCGCCGTAGTTGGAGAACGCTCCCGAGGAAATGGAGTCACAGAACGACGAATAGACGAGGACGAGGATCATCGCCCGGTCGAAGGCGTTCGTGTACGGCCGGTATCTGGCGAACCACCCGCCCACGAGCGGGCGCAGCAGTTGTCCCAGGGCCAGCGGGAGCAGGAGGAGGGTGGCCAGCTTGAGGACGGCCTCGCCCATGGATAGCGACTGCCCGGTGGCGCTGGCGAACAGGCCGATGATGAGTGGCGTCAACACGATGCCCAGCAGGCTGGACAGGCTGGCATTGAAGATGGCGGCGGCACGTTGCCCCGGGCCGCGCCGGTCATCGCGACCGACGAGGAGATGGTGGACGGCACCGCGCACAGATAGAGCAGCCCCAGCGACAAGTCGGACGGCAACCAGCGGCCCACGGTGACGTCACCCAGCCACCACAGCAGCGGAAACACGACGAAGGTGAAGGTCTGGACCACCACGTGGACCCGCCACGTCACCACCCCCGCGCGGAGCTGGGCCGCGGGCAGCCCCAGGCCGTGCAGCAGGAACACCGCGAAGATACCCACGTCCGCCACCACGTCCGCGTGCATGGGCCCGCCGGATGCGCCGAACTCCGGGAAGAGCGCGGCCAGGACGACGGCGCAGAGCATCCCCAGCAGGAACCAGTCCCGAGCAAGGCGTTTGACGAGGCGAAGGGGCATGTCCGCGCCCCTTACTCCGGGAGGTGGCGGACCTCCACCGTGGAGTGCGGCCAGACGCGGCGAAGACGCTCCAACCCAGCCGGGCCTGCGTTCCGGCGAGCCGGTGCGCGCCCGCTCCGCCGTCCCCGCGCTCACGCCCAGGCATCGAGCGGGCGGCGCTCGCTCGAGGGGCTCGCTCAATCGCACCCCGGCGTCGTAGCCCTCCGCCACGATGTCGACGAGGCGCTCTTCGACGACGACGTCCACCTCCACACGTGGATGCCTCGTCCGGAACGTCGGCAGCACGGGCGTGATGAGGTACGGCACCGCCGCGCTCGGCACCGACAGCCTCAGCCGTCCGACGGCCTCCCCGGGCTCGGTGGAGACGCCGTGGAGGGCCGCGGCCGCCTGGGCGAGGCCAGGACCCGCGTTCTCCACCAGCCGCCGCCCCGCGTCGGTCAGGGCCACGCTGCGCGTGGTGCGGTTGAGCAGGACCACACGCAGGTCCTTCTCCAATTGCCGCACCGACTGGCTCACGGCGGCCGTGGAGACGCCGAGCTCGCGCGCCGCCCCCCGAAAGCGCTGGAGCCGCGCGACAGCGAGGAACACGTGGAGTTGCTGGAAGAGGACCGTCTTCATCGCAGTGTTTCCTCTCGGTGTTCCGGCTCCCGGGGGCCCAGGCCAACCGGCCAGGGCGCCCGGTCAGGTTCCTCAAATAACCGAGCCATCATCAACCGCTGCTTAACGGCCCGTTCGATGCTTGCCGTCTAGTCCCCAGAGGGCGCGGCGGGTACGTCTTTGACGGGCCTCGCTGATTCGGCGCGCGAGGAACCCAGGCGCTTCCCCTCAATGCGCGACCCTGGGCCCCAGCGCTCGCCTGGTTGCAGGGGCCTCCCGACCGAAACGCAACCACCCGCCAGAGAGACTCATGACCCTCCCATCCACAGGCGCGCTCGTCGCGCCAACCCCGCGTTCGGCGTCCTGGGGCGCCGTGTTCGCGCTCACGCTGTGCGTCTCGACGCTCATCGCGTCCGAGTTCATGCCGGTGAGCCTCCTGACGCCCATCGCGTCGGACCTCCACCTGAGTGAAGGCCGCGCCGGCCAGTCGATTGCGGTGTCCGGCATCTTCGCTGTGCTGACGAGGCTCTTCGTCACGTCCCTGACTGGGGCCGTCGACCGCCGGAAGCTGCTTCTCGGGCTCACCGGCGTGATGCTGGCTTCGGGGCTCGTGACAGCCCTGGCACCGAGCTTCCTGGTGCTCGTCGCTGGTCTTGTTGGGGATGGGCGTCGCGGGGCTGCTGGGCACGTATCTCATCGGTTTCCTCGTGGCCCGGCGGCTGTCCGCGGTGCTCATCGCCGCGCCCCTGGCGCTGGCCGTCATCGCGGTGGGGCTCGCCGTCTTCGGCCGGTCTCTCGCGGCCATGGTCGTCCTCCTCGTGGAGTGGGGGCTCATCAGCACGGCCGCGCCGGTCGCGTGGTGGACGTGGCTGAGCCGCACGCTGCCGCACGATGCGGAGGCGGGCGGGGGCCTCATGGTCGCGGCCATCCAGCTCGCCATCACGGCCGGCGCGTCGCTCGGCGGGCTGCTGTTCGACTGGAGCGGCTACCAGGGCACGTTCGTGCTGAGCGCGGTCCTTCTCGGGGGAGGAGCCCTGCTGGCCCTTCGAGCTTCGCGAGACGCCCGTGTGAGTGACACGGAGGTCCAGGCGCCGCCGCTGAAGAGCGCCGCCTGAAGGATGACGGGACGATCCACTGTCAATGAGCCGCTTGCCGGCGCAAAGGCAGAACACCCACGGGGCCAGGCTTCTGGGGGCGTGGAAGACATTGCCGGCGCCAGCGCCTTGTTCCACCATGCGGACATGAACATGAGTCCACATTCAGGTCGAAGCGCGCTGGTCACGGGAGCCGCCAATGGAATCGGCCTCGCGGTGGCGGAGGCCCTGACGGCGCAGGGCGTGCGGGTGCTGCTGGCGGACCTCGACGAGGCGGCCGGGGCGGCGGCGGCCCGCCGACTGGAGGGAGCCCGATTCCAGCGCGCGGACGTGTCGTCGCGCGAGGACTGCCGGGCCCTGGTGGCCACCGCGGAGCGCGAATGGGGGCGGCTGGACATCCTGGTGAACAACGCGGGCGTCCAGCACGTGTCGCCGGTGGAGGAGTTCCCGGAGGACCGCTGGGAGCAGCTCATCCGCATCATGCTGGTGGGGCCCTTCCTGCTGACGCGCTACGCGCTGCCGTTGATGCACGCCCGCAAGTGGGGGCGCATCATCAACGTGTCCTCGCTGCATGGCCTGGTGGCGTCGCCCTACAAGTCCGCGTACGTCTCCGCCAAGCACGGCCTGATGGGGCTGACGAAGACGGTGGCGCTGGAGGCCGCGGACAAGGGCGTCACGGTGAACGCCGTGTGCCCCGCCTACGTGCGCACGCCGCTGGTGGAGAAGCAGATCGCCGACCAGGCGCGCGTCCACGGCATCAGCGAGGCGGAGGTGGTGGAGAAAATCATGCTGGCCCCCGCCGCGGTGAAGCGGCTCCTCGAGCCCGCCGAGGTCGCCGCCTACATCACCTTCCTGTGCTCGGACGCCGCGGCCGGCATCACCGGGGCTGCGCAGGTGATGGACTGCGGCTGGACGGCTCGCTGAGTGAATCCGGCGCCGGGTCTCCGGGAGGCGTTTCGGTGAGCTGCTCCCGGAACGTCTCCGCGGACAGGTAGACGGACACCAGCGTGATGAGGGCCAGCGCGACCATGTAGAGCGACACCGGCCAGGCCTGTCCGCCAGACCAGGCGAGCAGCGCGGTGGCAACCACCGGTGACAGGCCACCCGCGAAAACCGAGGCCAACTGGTACCCCAGCGACGCGCCGCTGTAGCGGACGCGGGTGCCGAAGAGCTCGGAGAAGAAGCTGGCCTGGGGGCCGTACATGGCCGCGTGCGCGATGATGCCCAGCACGATGGACAGCCAGATGAGCCCGGTGGCCTTCGTGTCGATGAGCCAGAAGAAGGGGAAGGCCATCAACCCGCAGCCCACGGCTCCCGCCAGGTACACGGGGCGGCGCCCGAAGCGGTCCGACGCGGCGCCGAAGGCGGGAATCGCCACCAGGTGCACCGCCGTGGCCACCAGCACGCCGTTGAGCAGCGTGGAGCGGGGCAGGCCCAGGCGCTCCGTGCCGTAGGACAGGACGAACGTGGTGATGATGTAGAAGAAGCCGTTCTCCGCGAAGCGCGCGCCCATGGCCAGGAGGATCTGCTTCGGGTACGTGCGCAGCGCGTCCAGCACCGGGAGCCCGGGCGGGTGCGGCTCCTGCTTGCGCTGCTGGAACACGGGGGACTCCGCCACGCGCAGGCGGATGAACACGCCCATGCCAATCAGCACCGCGCTGAGCAGGAAGGGGATGCGCCAGCCCCAGGCGAGGAACTGCGCCTCCGGGAGCTGGGAGAAGACGGAGAACACCGCCGTGGCGACGAGCAGGCCCGCGGCGCGCCATCTGCGGCCAGCTCCCGTAGAAGCCCCGGCGGTGGGCGGGCGCGTGCTCCACGGCCATCAGCACCGCGCCGCCCCATTCACCGCCCAGCCCGAAGCCCTGGATGAGCCGCAGGAGCACGAGCAACGCCGGGGCCCAGGGGCCCACCGCGTCGTAGGTGGGCAGCAGGCCCACGGCGAAGGTGGCCACGCCCATCAGCATCAGCGTGGCGCTCAGCATGGCCTTGCGGCCAATCCGGTCGCCGTAGTGGCCAAACACCACGCCGCCCAACGGCCGGGCGATGAAGCCCACGGCGAAGGTGCCGAAGGCCGCCATCGTCCCCGTCAGCGGATCGAAGGAGGGGAAGAACAAGCGGTTGAAGACGAGCGCCGCCGCCGTTCCGTAGAGGAAGAAGTCGTACCACTCGATGGCGGTGCCAATGAAGCTGGCCACCGCCACCTTGAAGATGGAGTCCTGTGTCCCCTGTGTCCCTGCCATGCCTGCCCCTCCCGGGTTGGACTTCCGTTCCGACGACGTTAGAGCACCAGCCGCAGCGTCGCGAAGTACGACGCGTCAATCTCGTCCCGCAGCCCGTCCTGCTTCTTCTGGTAGCGCGCGTAGCGGACGCCAAGGGCCACGTCGTCGGTCACCCAGTAGGTGCCGCCCACGTTGAGGTACGTCTGGAGCGTGCGGGTGATGGGCTCTTGCGCCGGCGTCTCCCCGGTGGGTGCCACGAAGCCGGGAGAGCGGTCCGACACGCGCGAGAACTGGAAGCCGATGCCGGACCGGCCGTGGACGTTGATGTCCATGCCCGCGGAGAGCGTGGTGGCGGTGTAGCGGGTGCCGAGCAGCTGGTCGGCGAAGCCCGGCGCGCTGTTCACCACGTCGTTGTGGACCCGCGCGATGTTGAAGAAGGGCGTGATGAAGAGGGGGATGCCCACGTTGGCGTGCAGCTTCAACATCACGTTGCCGCGCAGGTTGTTGCCGTGCAGCAGCGGGTCGGTGCGGGACGAGGTCTGGTAGTTCACGTCGAACACCTGGGCCATCGCCTTGACCTCCACCAGGTCGTTTCCGTAGGTGACGGACGGGCTGAGGATCTGGAAGTGCAGGTCGTCATCCGGCTGGCCGTTGCGGAAGTTCGCCAGGGGCCGCTCCCAGAAGCGGCTGCCACCTCCGAACGAGCCGCCCACCTGGTACGAGGCGGAGGTGCTGATCGGGTTGGCGGCCGTGAAGCCCAGGCCCACGCGGAAGCCCTTCCACTCGTACGCGGCCTGGGCGCCCTGGCCGCGGTTGAAGCCGCTGTAGAGCAGCGGGTCCCGCGTGTACTTGTCCGCGATCAGGGTGTCCGCCACGTGGGTGGAGATGAAGTCCACGCTCGCGGGGTCCAGGACGATGCCGGCCTCCACGATGGCGTTCCAGCGCTGGAGCCGGATGACCTGGTCACGGACGCTGAAGGAGGCCGTGCCTTCCCACACGCCGGAGCCGTGCGCCTTGATGTTGCGCTCGAACTCGCTGCGGAAGGAGACGTACTCACCCAGGCGCCCCTCGAAGCCGAAGCGCGTGATGGCCAGCGTGGTGGCGCGGCTCTCCCGGTTGCGGTTGAGCGTCTGGATGAGGTTCTCCACGTGGATGCCGCCGGCGATGGCCAGCACGGGCTTCACGTAGAACATCTCGTTGCCCATGGCGATGCGCGGCCGGACCAGGGGCGGCGGACGGGCGTCCACCACCTCGGTGGTGCCCGCCATCTCCTCGGGTTTGGAGGCGGCCGTGGTGTTCCCCGGCTGCGCGGGGGCATCGGTGGATGCGGGCTCGGACGTCTGCGGGGAGACGTCGGTGGACGCGGGCTCGGACGTCTGGGCCCAGACCGCGGGCGAGGCGCCCAGGACAACCGCGCACATGGGGGCGAGGACGGGAAGTCGCTTCAGCTTCATGGACAGGCTCGAGGAGAAGACTCGGTGATGGGAGGGTCCGCCGCCGCCGGCCCGCGTGGGAGGGGAGGGGATGCGCGGGCGGCGGCGGGGACTGAAGGGGAGGGCGGCGCGTTACTCGGCCAGGTAGCGCATCACCAGGTCCATGCCGGCGTTGGAGCGCATGGAGCCGAAGTGGTTCGCGATGAAGCCCTTGTTGAAGTAGCCGCTGGTGTCGTAGTCGTTCAGCGTGGTGAGCGTGTTCGTCACGCAGCCATCCATCTCGATGCGCGAGGCGGCCTCGGACACGTAGAGGTCCTGGTAGTTCCGGCCCTGCTCCTTGTCCGTCATGGTGAGGGTGTAGTACCGGACCACGTTGCCACCGCACTGCCCCGTCTTGCCGAAGGCGTAGTCGCCGTCCGCGCAAGGCGTGCTGAAGAGGTCGCGCGGGCCGTTGAGCGGCTTGTGGAAGTACGTCTGGACATAGTTGGAGCGGCTGCCCATCTCGCAGACGATGGTGCCGCGCATCGTCGGGTTGTTGGCGCACAGCGCGCCCAGCGAGGGGTCATACGTGGACACGCCGTGGTTCGCGCCCGAGCCCATGATGACGTGGCTGACCTGGGTGAAGGGGTTGAAGCTGCCCGCCCGGCCCTGGGTCCACTCCACGTAGAGCCGGCGCAGGGCATCGCGCGCCACCGTCACGCCCAGGGAGTGGCTGATGAGCGCCACCTTCCGGTTGGGGTTGTTCTGCATGACGGCCTTCACCAGCGACTGGAGGATGGGCGTGGACCAGCCGTGGTCGATGTTGCCGGACGAGTTCTGCGTCGCGCTGTTCTCCGCCGGGTCCACGTTGGTGACGACGTCCGTGCGGAAGTCCACCGCGATGACCCGGTAGCGCTGGGCGATGAGCTTCTCGGCGAGCTGCTCACGCGCGGTGCTGTCCGCGGTGAACTGCACCTGCTCGTAGGCGGTGTCCACGGTGGTGCCCGCCGGCAGTTGGAACTTCTCCCAGGTGTGCGGCCGGGTGGAGTTGCCGTGGACGAGGATGATGATGGGCTTGGAGGTGTCCTCGTTGTTCTGGATGTACTCCTTGGCCGCGCAGGGGTAGCCCTCGATGACCGCCCGCTGGCCGTTGATGAAGCCGGTGGCCGCGTTGGGCCCGCCGAAGGCGGTGTTGCCCGTCCACTTGCCGTCGTTGTTGCCGTCGATGTACGGCGTGGAGCCCGACGTGTTGGCCCGGTCGTAGTAGAGGTTTTCGGTGGTACAGCCAGGGTGGTTCGTCAGCGGGCGATAGTGGCCGTCATAGTCCCGGTAGTTGTCCCGGTTCTGCGGCACCGTCGTCGTGATCTCCGCCATCTCCGGCGCGTCCGTGATGGGCCACGCCGCGATGTCGATGCCCGCCGCGTTGACCTCCGCCGTCTTCGCGGCGATGCGCTCCCGGCAGGCCACGATATCCGTCGGAACCGGGTCCACGGGCGTCGGGTCCTCGCCGGGATCCTGGTTCTGACACGCCAGACCACAGAGGCCGATCACCGCAGCTACAGCACGCACATTCATGCGACGTGTTGCCATTCGCTCGCTCCGTTGCAATCGCTGACAGGGGATGGCGATCCGTATCAAACGCCATGGCAATGAATCAAATCGGACCTGAAGGGTGATTCATCTTTCGGATGTCCGAGCGTGGACGTGCCGCCATTGCGGTGCGTCAATAGTTGAATGTTGATTCAGTATTTCAGTATGTCAGTCCATGACGGCGGGTGCGTGCGTCGCGTTGCGTCAGGAATTGCGCCGGTCGCGGCGGCATTGCGGTGCGTCATGTCTCGCGGGGCTGCGGTAGGCTCATGTCCCATGAGTCCACGTCACCTCAGTCGGAGTGAGTTCCTGGCCCTCACGGGCTTGCTGTCGGGGACCGCGCTGCTGCCTCGCGGCGCCCAGGCGGCGGCTCCCCCCGCGGCGGCTCCCGCG
>JBKGHI010000649.1:0-544 GCA_046520405.1 Myxococcus sp. 1LA | reverse complement strand
GGTTGACGATGCCAAGAGGAAAGCCCGCGTCGTCCGTGCGCTCGTGCGCATAGGCCAGCGCCGCAGCGACTTCCGCGCCCACGTAGAGGATGAACGCCTCGGAAAAGTAGCGCCCGCGTGCCTGGGCGACGGCCAGCAACGTGTTGAGGGACAGCCCCTCCACATGCTCCATCGCCACGCACAGGCCCTGCGGGATTTCATGGAGGCCATGGACGCGGGCGATGCGCGGGTGACGAAGGTACTGAGCCAGCCGCACCTCTTCTTCCAGTCGAGCGCGGGCGCGATGGTACTTCTCCGTTGCGTCCGTGGACTTCGGCACCGGCAAGCACTTGAGCACCACGCAGTCACCGAGGCCCTTGGGCGTGCGGGTCCGCGCAAGGAGGATTTGCTCACCTATGCGCCCCTCCCCCAAGTCCCGGAAGAACTCGTAGGAGGTGTCACCGTTGGTGAATAGGACAGCGCTCCCGGCAGGCCGAGAGTCAGACGGATTGGACATGGGCAGGAAGCTCCGAGTGCCCGCGCGAGAGGGATTCGCGCAAAGGCA
>JBKGHI010000648.1:0-567 GCA_046520405.1 Myxococcus sp. 1LA | reverse complement strand
TCTGGCCCTGTGCCTCCGGCGCGGGGAGCGCCTTGCGGTCCACCTTCCCGTTCGGAGTCAGCGGCAGCACATCCAGCACCACGTACGCAGACGGCACCATGTACTCCGGCAGCCGCTGCTTCACGTGGCTCCGCAACGTGCTGGCTTCCAGCTCCGCACCCTCGCGAGGCGTTACGTACGCCACCAGTCGCTTGCCTTCGCCGCCGTCCTCCCGTGCCACCACCACCGCTTCGTTGACGCCCGCGTGCTGGGACAGCGCGGCCTCCACCTCGCCGAGTTCAATTCGGTACCCACGCACCTTCACCTGCGTGTCTGCCCGTCCCAGGAACTCCAACGTCCCATTCTCAAGCCACCGCACCACATCGCCCGTCCGGTAGAGCCGATCACCGTCGCCAACCGGGCTCGGCACGAAGCGCTCCGCCGTCAACTCAGGCCGCCCCACGTATCCGACGGCCAGACCGTCGCCGCCCACGTACAGCTCACCCGGCACACCCACTGGCACCGGCCGCATTGCTCCATCCAGCACGTACGCCGTCGTATTCGGCACCGGCCGGCCAATGGACACCG
>JBKGHI010000647.1:0-571 GCA_046520405.1 Myxococcus sp. 1LA | reverse complement strand
AACGATGAATCCGGTGGTGGAAGAGGCTCGGGTCAGGGAGACCGAGGTGGTGGAGAAGGCCAGGCGACGAGGCTTCACGGCGGAATACAAGCTGCGGGTGCTGACGGAGGTAGACCGCTGCACGAAGCCTGGTGAGGTCGGGGCGCTGCTGCGCCGCGAAGGGCTGTACGCGTCGCTCTTGAGCGCGTGGCGGCGCCAGCGTGAGGCGGGAGAGCTGTCGGCTCGCAGCCCAAAGAAGCGCGGCCCGCCAGCGAAGGTGCCCGACGCGAACTCCCGGCGCGTCGCCGAGTTGGAGAAGGAGCTGGCCCGCTCCCAGGTGCGGCTCAAGCGCGCCGAGGCCCTGCTGGACCTCCAAAAAAAAGTATCGGAAATCCTGGGCGTGGAGCTGCCGAAGCTCGACGAGGAGCCCTGATGGCCGTGGCCCTGGAAGCGGTGAGCGAGCTGGGCGTGGCGCCGGTGTGTCAGGCACTGGGCCTGCCGCGTGCCACCTACTACCGACGAGCACGGCCCAAGCACGGGCCGGTGCGCAGAGGCCCTCAGTCGCGGGCGCTGGCCCCCGAGCAGCGGGCCC
>JBKGHI010000646.1:0-582 GCA_046520405.1 Myxococcus sp. 1LA | reverse complement strand
CGTTGTCCGTGAGGTCCTTCCACGTGCCCGCGACGCCGGGCACCGCGGCCTGACCGCCCAGCTTGCCCTCGGTGCCGACTTCCTTCGCGACGCGCGTCACCTCGGAGGCGAAGGCGCGGAGCTGGTCCACCATCGTGTTGATGGTGTTCTTCAGCTCCAGCACCTCGCCCTTCACGGAGACGGTGATTTTCTGGGACAGGTCGCCGTTGGCCACCGCCGTCGTGACTTTGGCGATGTTTCGCACCTGGTCGGTGAGGTTGCCGGCCAGGACGTTCACGTTGTCCGTGAGGTCCTTCCACACGCCGGACAGGTCCTTCACGTCGGCCTGGCCGCCCAGCTTGCCCTCGGTGCCGACTTCCTTCGCGACGCGCGTCACCTCGGCGGCGAAGGCGCGGAGCTGGTCCACCATCGTGTTGATGGTGCTCTTGAGCTCCAGCACCTCGCCCTTGGCGTCGACCGTGATTTTCTTCGACAGGTCACCGTTGGCGACGGCCGTCGTCACCTCGGCGATGTTTCGCACCTGCGCCGTGAGGTTGTTGGCGAGCAGGTTCACGTTGTTGGTGAGGTCCTTCCACGTGCCCG
>JBKGHI010000645.1:0-593 GCA_046520405.1 Myxococcus sp. 1LA | reverse complement strand
GGGGGCCTCCTTCCGGGCAAGCCCCCCGTGATTACCGCGACAGGCTCCTAGAGGAGCCCAGCACATGATTGAACAGGTTGAGCAGTACCGCCCCCGCATCGTCGCAGCGCTCACCGACGCAGGCCCCCACGGGCGCACCGTGAAGGAGCTGTGCGGCGCGCTCGGAGCGGGAGAGCAGGCCATCCGGCGCTGCCTCGCGGTGCTCGTCGCTGCTGGCGTGGTGCGCGAGTTCTCCAAGTACCAGCCCGGCGTTCGCGGCGCGGTGCCTCGGGCCTACAGCCTTGTCGGGAAGGTCGAATGAGCGCGCGCTGTCCCCAACCCCACCGAGGCCATGACGCTGTGACTGACGGACGATGGTCTCCACTCCCTCTTCTTCTTTCTTCTCTTAGGAATGAGAGGACTCCGTCACTCCGTCATGAAGAGGGGCACTTTCAGAGGAGAAGTGGCCATGACGGAGCAGTGACGGGGCCCGCCAGCGCCCCAGCGTCCGTCACAGCGCCGCGTACCTCCCAAGCCCCCAGCATCCTCACCGTGGCCGTGCCTGTCCTGCCCCGCCTGCCCCGCTTCTACAGCACACCGGGGCGCAAAGCGGG
>JBKGHI010000644.1:0-605 GCA_046520405.1 Myxococcus sp. 1LA | reverse complement strand
CGACGGCGCAGGAGCGGGACGTGGCGTTGCGTCCGGCGCTGGAGGAGGCGGCGCGCCTGGATGCGCGGCTGGAGGGGGTTACCCGCGAGGCGCGCGAGGCGCAGCGGCGCGCGGAGACGTCCCAGGCGGCGGTGGTGGTGGCGAAGACGGAGCTGGATGCCGTGCTCGAGCGGGAGGCGGCGGCGCGGACAGCAGCCGAGGCCGCGCGGGCGTGGCTGACGGACAAGGCGCACTGGGTGGCGCTCACGAGCGAGTGGCCCCGCTGGCAACGCGAGTTGGAGCGCTACGAGGTGGCGCAGGCGGAGTGGCGGAAGGCGCGCGAGGAGTCCGGGCGGCTGATGGGGGAGGTGGAGGGGCTGCGCGAGTCGGTGGGGCTGCGGCGTGAGGAGCGGGAGGCCGCGGCGCGGGCGGAGGAGATGGCCCAGGCCGCGGCGACGCACGCCGAGGCCGCGCTGGGCACGGAGTCGGGGCGGAGCGGCGTGCGCTGCGGGATGCCTTGCTGGCGCGTCAGGAGGCCGTGCGGCGGCTGACGTCGGCGCATGAGGGGCTGGCCTCGGATGAGGCGGAAGTCCGCGAGGCGACGGCGGATGAGGTGGCGGCGAAGG
>JBKGHI010000643.1:0-605 GCA_046520405.1 Myxococcus sp. 1LA | reverse complement strand
TTCGTTAAGCTGCCGCACTTCGGGTTGAGGCGGTTCGCTCGTACTCCTCGGGGCTGACATAGCCGAGCGCGGAATGCCTGCGGCGACGGTTGTACCACGCCTCGATGTACTCAAATAACGCCCGTCTGGCTTCTTCGTGCGTCTGGAATTTGCGCTCGTAGACGAGCTCCATCTTCAGCGAGGAGAAGAAGCTCTCCACCACCGCGTTGTCCCAGCAGTTGCCCTTGCGCGACATGCTGCATTCGATTCCCTGCTCCTTCAGCAGTTCGCGGTAGTCGTCGCTCGCGTACTGGCTGCCGCGGTCCGAGTGGTGGAGGTCCGGCGCCGGGCGGTTGAGCAGGGCCATGGTGAGCGCGGACAGCACCAATTGGCGGTCAATGGTGTCGCTCATCGCCCAGCCCACCACCTTGCGGCTGAAGAGGTCCAGCACGACGGCCAGGTACAGCCACCCCTCTGCCGTCCAGATGTAGGTGATATCGCCCGCCCATTTGCTATTCGGCTTCTCGGGGGAGAAGTCGCGCCCCAGCACGTTGGGCGCCACGGGGTGGCTGTGCGCCGAGTCCGTCGTCTTGACGAAGCGGCGGCGAGGTCGGGCCCGCAGCCCC
>JBKGHI010000642.1:0-609 GCA_046520405.1 Myxococcus sp. 1LA | reverse complement strand
CCCACGTCTCACCGCCCACCTGGCCACGCCCGGAGCCGCCGGGGCCCGGCTCTCCGGGGCCGCCCTCCGCGCCTTCCAGTCCGGGGCTGCCCGCGTCCGGGTAGCAGGAGCACTCAGTTATGCCCACGTTCACGCAGGTGTATCCCGACGAAGGTCCGCCCGCACCGCCCGCACCGCCCGCGTCGTCGGGCCCACCCGTTCCTCCATCCCGGCCGGTGGTGCCCGCCGCGCCGCCCAGCACGCCCACGCCGCCCAGGGGCTTGCTTCCATCCGGACAGGTGATGGGGGCAGGAAGTCCGCCCCGGCCGCTGTTGGAGTTCTCGACGCCACCATCCTGTCCCGCCTCTCCGGCGGGGCCTTCCAGGCCGGTGTCCCCTGGCAGGCCCGCGCTGCCCTGGCCTCCGCGTCCCGCGGCCAGGGTGACGTGGCGCAGGCGCACGCCGGAGGAGTCCACCATGCGCACGGCGATGGAGGGCTCGCCTGGGCCCGTCGCGGTGGCGGCGTGGACCTGCACGTACTCCAGCACCACGCCCGCGTCCTGGAGGCCGCGCACCGTCAACCCCGGGGTGCCGGCATCCAGCACGGCCAGGCGGTCCGCGGAGCGGCGCC
>JBKGHI010000641.1:0-617 GCA_046520405.1 Myxococcus sp. 1LA | reverse complement strand
GAGGTCGCTAGAGAGAAACCAGGCGTTGGGGTTGGCAGAAGAGGTGGTCAGGCCTCCTGTGCCGTCGGCACCAGTGCGACATGGACGCCGAGGTCTTCGAGACGGCGCAGGAGCCGCTTGGCGAGTTGCGCCTTGCTGGAGCGCTCGAAGTAGTCGGCGCCCAGTTCCTTGTAGGGAAGGTTGTGGCGCAGCATGTGATAGGCGGCGGTGAGCATGGAGGCCGCGACGGCGAGAATCGCTTTCTTGGGGCCGCGCCGGCTTTTGAGTCGCAGGAATTGGGCACGCAAGTAGGTGCCGCGGGTGCGCGCGGCGCTCCAGGCACATTGCACCAGGGAGGCCTTCAGCCAGGGGGCGCCCTTTCGCACGCGCGTGGAGCGACGCTTGCCCGCGCTCTCGTCCATGCGGGGGCACAGGCCCGCCCAGGACACCAAGTGCCCGGCAGAGGCAAAGCGCGTCATGTCCACGCCGATTTCGGCGATGAGCACCCGAGCCGCCGTGGTGCTGATGCCGGGCATACTCGTCAGCAACTGCTCGCAGCTCGCCATCGGCTCGAGCACTTCGCTCATCCGAGCCTCCAGCGACTCAATCGCCGCTTGCAAGGCGTCAATCTGGCCTAG
>JBKGHI010000640.1:0-622 GCA_046520405.1 Myxococcus sp. 1LA | reverse complement strand
GACGCGCCAGCGACCGCGCCAGCCGCTCCGACGCGGAGCGCGCCAGTGACTCCACGTGCAGGAGCACCAACGAGCCCCCATCCGCGCGCAGCAACGCGGACACGACGGGCGGCTGCCCGGGGGCGCTGACCCGTCCGAACAGCGCCTCCTCCACGGCCTCGGCGGCCTCCCGGCAGTCCACCACGACGAAGGGCCCCAGGGCCCGCGGTGAGCGCGCATGGACGAAGCGCGCCAGCAGCGCCTTCCCCACGCCGGGCTCGCCATGAATCACCACCGGCGCCGCGCTGGCCGCCACCCGGCGCGCCACCTCCAGCAAGGCACGCAGCGGCCGGGACGAACCGGAGAGCGCGGCCACGGGCGGCTCGGCGTCCACGCGGGAGCGCACGGTGGTGTAGGCCTCTCCGCCCAGCCGCCCCAGCGCCGCGAGCAACTGCCCCTCGCCCTCGGTGAAGGCGGGCTCCGCTCGCGTCACGTACAGGACGCCGAAGGGCATGCCACCGGACGCGACCAGTGGCGCGCAGAGGACGTCATCCGTCTGGACCAACTCCTTGCGCTCCAGCGCCGCCTGCGCCAGGGCGCGCGGCATCGTCAGCGCCTCCGCGCCCGCCACCGCGGCGGTGAG
>JBKGHI010000063.1:0-38639 GCA_046520405.1 Myxococcus sp. 1LA | reverse complement strand
GCCGTCCTCCGGAATGGCCTGGCCGAAGATGGTGACGTTGCCTTCCGGCACGCGCATCTCCGGCAGCAGCAGGATGGGCGCCTGCGGTGCGGGCTCGGGGGCCTCGTCCACGTCGAACGCGATGTCGATGTCCACCAGCAGCTCCACGTCGTCCACCAGCGCCGACGCGCGCTCCGCCGCGAGGACACGCGGGTCCATGCAGCGCGCCAGCGCCTCGCGGAACGCGCGGCATCCGGGAAGCGCTCGGCGGGCCGAGGCGCCAGGGCGCGCAGCAACACCGCGGACAGCGCGGGCGGCACGCAGGGATTGAGGTCGTGCGGCTCCGGCGGCGCCAGCTCGCCCGCGCGGCCGATGCCGAAGGGCAGCCGCCCCGTGAGCAGCAGGTAGCCCACCACACCCAGCGCATACACGTCCGCGCGGCCGTCCACGGGCTCACCCGACCACTGCTCGGGCGCGATGAAGGCCGGCGAGCCCACCACCATGCCGCGCGCCCGCTCCGCGGGAGACAGGCTGGAGCTGAGGATGGCGCTGGCGCCGAAGTCGAGCACCTTCACCCGGCGCTCGCCCTTCGCGTCCCGGGTGAGGATGAGGTTGTCCGCGGACAAGTCCCAATGCATGAGCCCGCGCGCGTGCGCGGCCTCCACCGCCTCCAGCGCCTGCCCCAGCAACTCCACCGCCTCCACGGGCGCCAGCGGCATGGGAAGACGGGAGAAGGACTCGCCGTCGGCGTACTCCATCAACAGGCACGGCAGGCCGCCGGGGCCGGGGCGCGCGTCCAGCACGCGGGCCACGTGCGGGTGGACCAGCTCGCGCAGCGCGCTCGCCTCCGCGTAGAAGCGGCGCTGCATGTCCGGCTGCGCCGCCAGGTGCGGGTGCAGCACCTTCACGGCGAAGCGGTGGCCCGTGGGGAGATACTCGGCCAGGTACACCGTGCCCAGCGCCCCCGCGCCCAACCAGCGCCGGAAGACGAGCGGCCCGTGCCGATGCCCCTCCAGGCAGCTCGCCGACACCGCGACGCCGTCATGCACCGCCGGGCAAGCCGCCCCGGCCGGATGGTCCACGTCACACCGCATGCAGGCCATACCCCACCACCCTCTGTCGCCCCGGAGCGGGGCAGGCGGTGGGGGCCTTGCAACCGGCGTGCAGAGGACCCTTGTCCACTCATGGACAGAGCAAGCCCCCAGGTGGCCGAGGTCGCCGGTGAATCAGGGGTTCGCGGCCGGTAATTCTTCCAGGGTGGGGGGCGGGCGTTTCTCCAGCGCACCCGCCCCCACCTGGGCGCCTACAGGTACTTCGTCAGCTTGCGAGCCTTGAGCGCCTCCACGACCTTGCGCACGTCCTGGCTCTTGTCCTTGGGCACCACGAGCACCGCGTCGCCGGAGTCCACCACCACCATGTCGGTGAGGCCCACCACGGACAGCGGACGCTTGTCCGCCAGCACCACGCAGTTGTGGCAGTCCACCACCACCGCCAGGTTGCCGGACACGACGTTGCCGTTGGCATCCGCGGGGCGCACCTCCGGAATCGCCGCGAACGAGCCGACGTCCGACCAGCCGAAGTCCCCCGGCAGCACCGCGATGTTGGAGGCCTTCTCCATCACGCCGTAGTCAATGGAGATGGAGGGCAGCTTGGGGAACACCTTCTTCAGCACCGCGCCGAAGGTCCGCTTGCCCGCGGCCTTGCGCAGGGCCTCCAGGCCCTTCTGCATCTCCGGCATGTGCCTGGCGAAGGCCTCCAGGATGACGTCCACGCGGAAGACGAAGATGCCGCCGTTCCACAGGAAGTCACCGGAGGACACGTAGCCGCGCGCCGTCTCAAGGTCGGGCTTCTCCTTGAAGGCCTGCACCTTGCGGCCGCCGCCCTCCAGCGCGTCGCCGAGCTGGATGTAGCCGTAGCCCGTCTCCGGGCGCGAGGGCTTGATGCCCAGCGTGACGATGTGCCCCGCCTCCGCCAGGTCCGCCGCGTCCGCGAGCGTGCGCTTGAAGCCGGGCACGTCCGCCACGTGGTGGTCGGAAGGCAGCACCACCATGACGCCCTTCGGGTCCCTGGCGGCCACCTGCACCGCCGCCAGCGCGATGGCGGGCGCGGTGTTGCGGGCCACCGGCTCCACCAGCAGGTTCGCCTTGGGCAGCCCCTTCACCAGCTTCGCCGCGGCCTTCGCGTGCAGCGGGCCACAGACGATGAAGGTGTCCTTCACCGACGCGAGCCCCTTGAGGCGCGCGGACGTGTCGGTGATGAGCGGCAGCTTGGAGGCCAGCGGCAGGAACTGCTTGGGCCGGGCCTGACGGGACAGCGGCCAGAAGCGGGTGCCGGAGCCACCGGCCATGATGACGGGGTAGAGGGCCATTGCGGGTGTTGCACTCCTAAGGCCCCGGACCAAGCCGGCGGCCATGGCGGCGCACCATACCGTTTCGGCCTTGCCGGGAAAGAGGGACTCGCCTGCCCGCCCTCCAGACGGCGAGGCCACGAAGGGAGGTGAGAGTTTTGACCCGCCACCAAAAAGCCAGTCTCATGCCGCGCTGTTGGACTTCCTCAAGGCCAGATCCACCGGGCTGACGCTCATCCTCACCGTCGCGCTGGCGTTGGGGTTGTCGCTTGCCCCGGTCCCAGACGCCCTCCGGCCCATCCCAAGCCTCCAGCGGGGTCCCCTGCCAGAGAAGCTGGTGGCGCTCGTCCTCCCGACCTCGATGTCGGGCGGGCGCGCCGCGCGTCCGCCCGGTGAGGTGATGACGGCGGGCGCGGACGCCGCCAGGCGCCCACCGGAAGAGACCGAGGAGGTCGAGGACGAAATCGACGCCGGTTCGCTGGTGGCGGAGCCCCTGCCCGCGGTGCCCACCACGCCGGGCATCGGCCTGGAGGAGCTGAGCGCCCCCACCCTGGCCCGCGCGAGAGATTTGGAGGCCCTGCGTGAGCGCATGGGCTCCCAGCACGTGGACATCGAGCTGAACTGCCGCAAGGCGGGGCCGGACGGGCGCTGCGTCGAGGACGGCCTGGCACCCTTCACCCAGGCCCTGGCCGAGCTGCGCGCGGACGCCCGGCGCACGCCGGTGCGCGTGGTGCACCTGGGCGACTCGCTGGTCGCCTCCGACCACATCACCGACCTGGTGCGCGACCGGCTCCAGGAGCGCTTCGGCGCGGGTGGCAAGGGCTTCCTCTTCATCACCCGCCCCGCCAGCGCGGGCCGCTGGACGCGCTCGGGCCGGGGCTCCGAGGGCTGGGAGATTGAGCGGCTGGTGGACTCCAAGTGGCCGCGTGACAGGGTGGGCTGGACGGGCGTGGCCTTCAGCTCCGACAAGGGCTCCCAGAGCACGCGTTATGACGTGGAGGGCTCGCGCGTGGCGGAGCTCTTCTTCCTGGCCCAGCCCGCCAGCGGCTCCGTGCAGTTCTCCGTGGACGGCAAGCCGCTCCAGCGCATCCACACCCGGGGCTTCTCCAAGAACAAGTCGGAGGCGGCCTTCGCCCGCGTCACGCTGCCGCAGGGCGCGAAGACGCTGACGCTCAGCACCTCCGGCAAGGTGGAGCTGCACGGCATGACGCTGGAGTCGGGCACACCTGGCGTCGTCTACGACACGGTGGGCCTGCTGGGCGGTATGGCGGAGGTGTACCTGCGCGCCCAGCCCGCGGCGTTCCGCGCGCAGCTTCGCCAGCGCAAGCCGTCGCTGGTGGTGATGATGGTGGGCGGCAACGAGGCCTTCTTCTACTCGCGCGACCGCACCACGTTGGACGAGGTGCGTGAGCAGATTCGGGAGCTGATGTCGCGCGTGCGCACCAACGTGCCGAACGCGGCGTGCCTGCTGATGGCCCCCATCGACGCGGGCGTGCGCACCATGAGCGGCGAGGTGGTGTCGCGCCGGGGCTCCAAGGAGATTGGCGACATCTACCGCGAGGAGGCCCGCGCGGCGGGCTGCGCCTTCTGGGACGCCTATGCCGCCATGGGGGGCGAGGGCGCCGCGCTGCGCTGGTTCGAGGAAGGGCTGATGCTGGACGACCTCGTCCACCCGCGCGCCCGAGGCTCGGACCTGCTGGGCCACCTGTTCGACCTGTCGCTCCAGCGCGCCTTCGCGAAGGGCCGGGCGCCGCTGCTGGCCGTGGCGGACCCCATCGGCCTGCAGAACGCGGACACCGCGCTGACCCGCACCTTCGACAAGCTGAAGCGCCGCGAGTCCGGCGAGGCCCTTCGCGTGGGCGTCGCACAGCTCGGCGGCTCGCACACCGCCTCGCACTACTTCACGGACGCGGTGCGCGAGGTGCTGACGAAGCGCTTCGGCGACGCGGGCCGGGGCTTCATCGCCGCGGGCAAGGCGTCTCCCCGGCTGGAGCCCGCGGGCGTGACGCGCGCGCTGGAAGGCGAGTGGACCATCGAGGACGCTCGGAACACGCCCTCCGCGGGCCCCTGGGGCCTGACGGGCATCCGCGCCGTGGGCGGCCCGGGCGCGAAGCTCCGCATCCAGTTCTGCAAGGACTGCCCGGAGGCGAAGAACACCTCGGGCCGGTTGGATTTGTACGCGCTGGACGCGCCGGACGTGCGCGCGCCGGACATCGCGGTGGACGGCGAGCTGCTGCCACCGGACGCGCCCCCGCCGGAGCCGTTGACCCAGCCCACCGTGCGCATCCGCTCCTTCCCCGTCACGGGGCCCTCGCACACCGTGGAGGTGACGGCGCCCTCGGATGGCAACGTCACGGTGCTGGGCGCGTCCCTGGAGTACGACACGCCGGGCGTGGTGTACGACGCGCTGGGCCTGCCGGGCGCCACGGCCTCCACGCTGGGGGCCATGGACGCGGCGGCGGTGGACTCGCAGTTGGCGTCACGGAGGCCGGACCTGCTGGTGTTCTGGTACGGCACCAACGAAGCGAGCCGGACGGACCTGGACACCGCGGCGCTGCGCCGGGACTACACCGCGCTGCTGACGCGGCTGCGCAAGGCCACCAACGCGGAGTGCCTGGTGATGGGCCCCACGGACCGGCTGGCGCAGGACGCCAACGGCCGGTGGAGCGAGGCACCCTCGCTGGCGTCGGTGCTGAACACGCTGCCCCAGGTGGCGAAGGACGCGGGCTGCGCGTACTGGTCGCCGCGCGCGGCCATGGGCGGAGAACGCTCCATGCTGCGCTGGCAGCGCATGCAGCCGGCGCTGGGCCATGCGGACGGCGTCCACCTGACTCCGGAAGGCTACGCGCGGCTGGCGGGGGCCTTCTCCCGGGAGCTGCTCGCCGCATACGAGGCCCAGAAGAAGGCGGGCCCCACCTCGCGCGTGGAGGACAACTGACGTGCTGTCGCACAGCCTCCATTACCTCGTCTTCGTCATCGTGGTGTTCGCCCTGTACTGGGCGGTGCACCGGCACTATTGGCCGCGCATCGGCGTGCTGCTGGTGGCCAGCCTCTTCTCCTACGCCGCCTTCACGCCCTTCCCCATCCTCATCTTCCTGGTGGGCGTCACGGTGGACCACCTGTGCGTGAAGGGCATGGCCCGCGCGCAGTCCCAGGGGGTTCGCAAGGCGCTCGTCACGGTGTCCGTCGTCTCCAACCTGAGCCTGCTCGCGGGCTTCAAGTACCTGGAGATGCTGCGGCAGACGCTGCTGGCGTTGCTGGCGCCGTGGGGCATCGAGGTCCGCGCCGAGCCCTTCAACCTGCTGATGCCGGTGGGCCTGTCCTTCTTCGTCTTCCAGGCCATCAGCTACACGGTGGACGTTTACCGGAAGAAGGCGAGCGCGGAGCACTCGTTCATCGAGCACCTGCTGTACCTGCTCTTCTTCCCGCGCGTGGTGAGCGGCCCCATCGTCCGCGCGTCGGAGCTGATGGCGCACTTCCGCCAGACACCTGGCCTCACGCCCGAGGCCGGCGGCCATGCCCTGTTCCGCATCGCGGTGGGCCTGGTGAAGAAGCTGGTCATCGCGGACGTGCTGGGCTCGGGGCTGGTGGACCCCGTCTTCGCCGCGCCGGAGAAGTACGCCTCCGCGGAGTGCATCGTCGCGGCGGTGGCCTACACCTTCGAGCTCTACTACGACTTCTCGGGGTACTCGGACATCGCCATTGGCGTGGCGGCGCTGTTCGGCTTCACCTTCCCGGAGAACTTCAACCGGCCGTACCTGGCGAAGAACATCGGTGAGTTCTGGAACCGGTGGCACCTGAGCCTGTCCACGTGGCTGCGCGACTACCTGTACCGGCCGCTGGGCGGCAACCGCGTGTCGAAGCCGCGCGTGCTGTTCAACCTGATGACGGTGATGGTGCTGGGCGGCCTGTGGCACGGCGCGGACTGGCGCTTCGCCGTCTGGGGCGCGGTGCACGGCATCGCGCTGTGCATCTCCCGCTGCTGGGAGTGGTCGGTGGGCAAGCCCGAGTCCCCGGGCATCCCGCGCGTGGCGCTGGGCATGTTGACGACGTTCACCATCGTCGTGCTGACGCGCGTGGTGTTCCGCGCGCCGGACATGACGCAGGCGGGGGAGTTCTACGAACGGATGATGGCGGGCGTGCCCGGCATCGCCAACGTGAGCCCGCTGGTGTGGGCCATGTTGGCGGCGGCCGTGTTCTTCCACGCCGTGCCGATAAAGCTCTACACGGTGTTCTCGGACCTCTTCGTCCGCATGCCGGTGCCGGTGCGCGCGGTGGTGCTGGTGGTGCTCGGCCTGGGCATCCGCCACCTGTCCGCCGTGGAGACGCGGCCGTACGTGTACCTGCAATTCTAGGCGGGCGAGCGGCTGCCGGCCCCCAGGTCCCCGGGCCCTCGCATCCATCTTGCCGACGGGCTTGAGCGTTCCCAGTCTCTGGGGGCGGGCTCGTGAGCGGAATCCGGGAACGGCCCAGGAGCAGGCCCGGCCGCCGTGGCCGGCCTGGCTGGGCGCACTGGCTCAGGGCCCGTGCCATGACGGAGGGACAGCGCATGGCGGGCATCCGAGCACGCTCCCGCACGGCCATGGGGCGTGGAATCCCCTGGGACGGTCCTCCGCGCGATGCCCCCTCCATCCGTTGGTGGCTGCGGCATCGGGTGTGGCTCTCGCCCGTGGTGGGCGCGGTGGCAGGGGCCTGCATGGGCGTGGTGTTCGTGAGCCAGCCCGTGTTCGTGGCAAGTGTCCTGCTCGGCGTCGCCTGGAAAGCCACCACCACCGAGGCGCGGGACATGCTCTTCACCGTGTTGGGGATCGCGCTGACGTCCCTGAGCATCGTCCTGTCCCTCTCCATGCTCGTGGTGCAGAACGTCTCCGAGCAGTTCTCGCCACGGCTGCTGCGCCATTTCGTGCACGGCGCGGGCATCCGCGTGGTCATCCCGGTGTTCGTCGCCACGAGCGTCTTCTGCCTCGTGGCCGCCCACGAGTTCGGGCTCGTCGCGGGCGCCGAGCGCGCACCCCGTCCTGCGCTCGGTCTGGCCATGGTGCTGCTCATCGCATGTGAGGGCGCGCTCATCTTCCAGGTGCTCCATACAATCCAGACGATGCGCGTGGAGAACATCGTCCAGCAGGTGCGCATGGACACGCTGCGGGTCGCACGCAGGATGGAGCGCTTGCGCTCAGCGGATGTCCAGGCGCCGGCCGAGGTGCCGGTGCCCACGGGTGAAACGTGGCCACTGCGAGCGCAGCAGAATGGCTTCGTCGTCTCCGTGGATGCGCGAGCCCTGCTGGAGGTGGCGACGACGCGGCGGCTCGTCGTCCATCTGGAACGGGCCATCGGCGAGCCGGTGATTCAAGGCACGGAGGTGGGCTGGTTCGCGCCGGATGGCCGCTTCTCCCCGGCTTCATGCGAGGTGACCGAGGCCCTCCTGCTCCGGGCCGTCCGCACGGACCGCTGGCGGGACGAGGACGTGGACGTCGCGCTGGGCGTGCGCCAATTGGTGGACGTGGCAGTCAAGGCCCTCTCGCCCGGCATCAACGACCCCTACACCGCCGTGGAGGCGGTGGACCAGCTCACCTTCTTGATGTGCGAGCTGAGCCAACTGCGGCTGGGCCTCCGCGTGGTGACGGACACCGCCGGGCAGCCGCGCGTCTTCATTCGTGCTCCGTCGCTGCGCGACTACCTGGACCTGGTCACGGACCAGACTCTTCGCTACGGCGCCTCCGAACCCGCTGTCGTGCTCCGGCTGCTGCGGCTGGTGGGCGCCGTGGGACAGCACGCGCGGAAGACAGAGGCGCGCCGGACGGCTCGCGAGACGCTGCACCGCATCCTGGCGGCCACGGAGCAGCGGCAGAAGGACGCCTCGTGGCTCGCGGGCATCCGCCGCTACGCGGAGTCGCTGGAGCAGGCGCTGGAGGGGAAACCCTTGCCTCCGCTGCCCGCCATCGGGTTCTGAGGCGTCACCCGGCGGCGCGCCCTCGCGAGACCGCGAGCAGCACGCCCACCCCCAGCAGCAGGACGAACAACGCCAGACAGACGCGGACCAGGAGATGCGCCGCCCGGTCGAAGACGTGGTCCACCCAGCCCCTCGCCAGCCCGTCCAGTTGCTGGAGCGCCGCGACGCGCTCCGCGCGCACGGCCTCCATCACCGCCGCCCGCTCACGGTCCACATCGGCCATGAGCGCCTGGCGCTCAGCGGAGACGAACGCCTGGAGGGCCAGCCGCTCCTGCCCCAGCCCGCTGAGCACGGCGGCCCGCTCGCGGGACACCAGCGCCGGGGCGCCGGCGGCCAGGACGGCGAAGTGGTCCAGGAGGTCCACCGCGCGCTTCAGCTCGGCCAGGGCGGCGCCCAGGGCCGGGAGGTCCGCCGCGTCGCTGGCCGCGAGCTCCGCCTGCCATCGCGCCTGCCGGGGGAGGCTGGCGGCATAGAGGTCCATCCGCGTGGTGAGGTCCCGGGCATCCTCCAGCAGCACGGCCGCCGCGCCCAGCGGGCTGACGCCGGAGCGCGTGGAGACGGTGGCCAACAGCGATGCGGTGGACTCGCGCGCGGTGAGCGGGCCGGTGAGGGGGTGCGCGGCGGCCCATTGATGGATGAGCGCGCGCACCTGCGAGATGTCCTCGTGGCCGGAGAGGTCCTTCCAGAGAGCCATGACCTCCGCCTCCATGGCCTCCAGTTCGTGGCGGGCCCGCCGCACCTGCGCGGGCGGCGCGTGGGCGGCCCGCCCGGGCAGCGCGTCCTGGAGTTGGGCGAGCAGCGCCCAGGCATCCACCAGCCCCGCCACCGGGTCCGGGTTGGAGCAGGCCGTCGCCTGGAGGATGGGCACCCCGCTGCTCGTTGAGCTCCAGCATGGCCATCCACCAGCCCCGACACCGGGTCCGGTTGGAGCAGCGTCGCCTGGAGGATGGGCACCCCGCTGCTCTTGAGCTCCAGCATGGCCCGGTGGACCTCCCGCGAGTCCGAATTCGCGGCGATGCCGTCCGCCGCCGCCTCCAGCATCCCTGGCAGGCGGCGAGCCAAATCCCTCACCTGGACGCGCAGCGCCGCGACGCTCAGGTCCGACCGGCCCACGCGCTCGAGCAAGGGGGAGCGGGGCGGCGCGGCGGCGCACGCCGCGAAGAGCAGGACCATCAGGCTCGCGAGCAGGCGCCACGGCGAGCGGGAGCGGGGCACATGGGACAGCGGCCGACACTGTGCCTCCCGGCTCCGCCCGCCAAGCCCCCTGGAAGTCCGGGCGCCCGTTGCATCGCGGACTCCGGACCGGTGTCTGGTACAGGGCTCGCGCCCTCGCGCCTCGGCGCCAGTGCACGACTCAGTGCGGCCCTGGCCGCGCTTCTCCCAGCGCGGACTCGGCCCGGCCCAGGCGCCGGCCCAACGACTGGAGCCGCTCGCGGTCAGCGCCCTCGTCCGAGTCGAGCGTGGCGCCGGCCTCATCCACCAGCAAGCGAAGCCGGCGCAGGCCATCGCGCAGCAAACCCTGCGCCTCGGGCGTCACCGCCGGAGCGCGGGCCAGGTGCTCCACCACGGCGTCCAGGACCTGCGCGTAGAGGTTCTCCGCGCCCACCTTCGCCGTCACTCCGGTGCGCTCCAGCATCCGGCCCGTGGGGGCCATCACCCGGGTCAGCATCAGCGTCACCCGTCGCCGGGCCAGGTCATCGTGAAGCGCCGCGAGCATGTCCGCGCCAGGGACGTCCAGGTCCGCGGTCACCTCCAAATCCAACAACACCGCGTGCAGGGAGGGCCCGGCATGCCGCACACGCGTCATGATTTCATCCCGCAGCGACGTGGCGTTGGCGAAGAAGATGCCCTCGTTGGGGCGGAGCATGAGCATGCCCGGGATGGTCAGCGGGCGCGGCGTCTGCCGCACGTCGCCGAAGGCAAGGGCTCCCGGGACACGGCCCAGCTCACTCAGCCGCGGCACGCTCGCGCGGTACACCATGAGGAAGAGCGACACGCCCACCGCCAGCAGCAGGCCCGGCAGCACGTCCAGGGCGAGCACGCCGACGAGCGCCACGAACGCCCCGAGGAAGTCGGCCCGCCGCATCCGGTACAGCCGCCGCATCTCTGGCACGTCCATCATCCCCGATACGGCGACGACCACGATGGCGCCCAGCGTGGCCTCGGGCAACAAGCGGAAGAGGGGCGTGAGGAACAGGGCGACGAGCAGCGTGAAGCCGGCGGCCAGCATCGCGGACACCTCGGTGCGGGCCCCGGCGGCGTCATTGGCCGCGGACTTGGACAGGCTGCAACCGATGGAGAATCCCTGGAAGAGCCCGGCGCCCACGTTGGCGGCCCCCAAACCGACCAGCTCACGGTTGGCGTCCACCTCGTAGCGGTGACGCGCGGCGAGCATGCGCGCGGGGCCAATCGCCTCGGCGAAGGCCACCAGCGCGATTCCGCTCGCGCCAGGCAGCAGCCGCAGCAAATCCCCGAGCCCCACGTCCGGCACCTGGGGTGGGACAAGCCCCGCCTGCACCTGGCCCACCACGCCCACCCCACGCGCGTCCAGGCCGAACAGCGCCGTCACCGCGATGGACAGCGCCAGCACCACCAGCGCCGCGGGCAGCCGCTTCGACACGCGCCCCAGCGCCAGCAATACGATGAGGCTGCCAGCCCCCACGAGCAGTGTGGCCGGATGCGTGCCGCCCAGGTGCGTGAGGAGGAACCACAGCCGCTCGAAGAAGTTGCCCTCACTCCCCTCGATGCCGAAGAGCTTGGGGACCTGCTTGATGGCGATGATGAGCGCGAGGCCAAAGACGAAGCCGGTGAGGACGGAGGCGGAGAAGAACTGGGCGATTCGTCCCAGCCGCAGCACGCCCGCCAGCAACGAGATGAGCCCCGCCATCAAGGCCAGGGCCGCCGTGAGGACGACGAAGCGGGGCGAGCCCGCCTGGGCCAGCGCGCCCACGGTCGCGGCGGACAGCACCGCCACCGCCGCGGACACCGCCACGATGAGCTGGCGCGAGCTGCCGAAGAGCGCGTAGAGCACCAGCCCCGCCGGCGCCGCGTAGAAGGCGGCCGTCGGGGGCAGGCCCGCCAGCTCCGCGTAGGCCATGCCCTCCGGGATGAGAAGGGCCGTGACGGTGAGCGCCCCCACCGTGTCCCGCTTCAGCCATGTGGCGCGGTAGCCGCGGATTGAATCGATGAAGGGGACGGCGCGCGCGAGCCAGGAGGCCGCGGAGCCAGGGGCGGACGTTGGCATGTGGAGGCTCCTCCCATGAATGGCGTCAAGGCGAGTTGCCTTGCGCGAAGGGTGCGGCTGCCTGGCTTCTTCCCCAAGACCTGGGTTCAAACCGTGCCATCGGCCCCTCGTGCCTTGAAGCGGTGCGCCCCCAAGTGACGCGCGATGCCCGATGGAGCATGGCGGCCCGTGAACGAGGTAGGAATGGGGACGGTGTTTCCGGCGCGCAAATTCCTCACGGGCAGGCGGCCATGCCGGGAGCCGCCCGAGCGACGCCGTGAATTGCGGAGCGGCTCCAGCGTTCGCAGCGTGTCACGGGGGCACCAGCGCGAGGGGACATGGTGAGCGACCTGGTCGCACGGACATGGCGAGCGGTACGGCGGGGTCCACCGGGCCTGCGGCAGGCGCGCGGCTATCAGCGCCGTTGGTTCCGGGCGGACCTGCTCTCATCGCTCACCATTGGCGCGATGCTCATCCCCCAGGGCCTGGCCTATGCGCAGCTCGTGGGAGTGCGCCCCGCGGCGGGACTCTACGCGGGCGTGGCGGGAATGCTGGCCTATGCGCTGTTCGGGCCCTCGCGGCACCTCATCATCGGACCAGAGGCTGGTGCCGCCATCCTCACCGCCGCGGCGCTCGCGCCCGTGGCCGCGGGGGAGGACGCGGCCCGCTATGCATCGCTGGCGGCGCTGCTGGCGCTGCTGGTCGGCGTGCTGAGCCTGCTCGGAGGACTGCTCAAGATGGGCGCGCTCGCGGACTTCCTGTCCAAGCCCATCCTCATCGGCTACATCAACGGCGCGGCGCTCATCATCATCGGCAGCCAGCTCGCGCGGCTCTTCGGGATGGAGCGCCACTCCGACACGTTCTCCGGTCAGGTGTTCGAGGTGGCCACGAACCTCCACCGGACCCACGTCCCGACGCTCCTGCTGGGGCTGGGCGTCATCGTGACGCTCGTGCTGCTGCGGCGGCTGCTGCCCAAGGCGCCCGGCCCGCTCATCCTGGTGGTCATCACCACGGCGGCGGGGGCGCTGTTCCAGTTGGAGCATGGGGGCATCAAGGTCGTGGGCTCCCTCGCCGCCGAGCCCCCCGCTCCTGGCCTGCCGTCCCTGCGCTTCGCGGACGTGCGGGCGCTGCTCCCCGCCGCCTTCAGCCTGGCGCTCGTCAACTACGCCAGCTCCGTCCTGACGGGCCGGCTCTACGCCGACCGGTTCCGCTACCGGCTGGACAGCAACCAGGAGTTCATCGGGCAGGCCGCCGCCAACCTCGCCAATGCCTTCAGCCAGGGGTTTCCCGTCACGGGAAGTGACTCACGCACGGCCGTCAACGTCTCCATGGGCGGGCGGACCCAGTTGGTGGGAGTGCTCGCCTCCGGCGTGGTGCTGGTGTTTGCCTTGTTCCTCACGCCCCTGCTGCACGACCTGCCCATGGTGACGCTCGGCGCCATTGTCTTCGTGGCCGCGGTGTACCTGATGCAGGTCCAGGCCATCATCGACCTGTGGCGCGTGCGGCGCGTGGAGGCGGTGCTCGCGTGCGTGACGATGGTGGGGGTGCTGGTGTTGGGCATCCTCCAGGGCATCCTCGTCGCGGTGGCGCTGG
The DNA here is from genome assembly GCA_046520405.1 of Myxococcus sp. 1LA. Taxonomy (GTDB): domain Bacteria; phylum Myxococcota; class Myxococcia; order Myxococcales; family Myxococcaceae; genus Myxococcus. Next base: position 25,547 of record JBKGHI010000063.1, on the reverse strand, counting down.
CGCTGGCGGACCTCATCCGCCGGGCCGCCAGGCCCCACGACGCGGTGCTGGGCGAGCGCGAAGGCATGCCCGGCTATCACGACATCGAGCGCGCCGAAGACACGGAGACCGTGCCTGGACTCGTCATCTACCGCTTCGATGCGCCGCTGTTCTTCGCCAACGCGAGACATCTGCGGGAGCAGGCCCGGGCCCTCCTCTCCAGCGCGGATCCCCCCGTGCGGTGGTTCATCATTGATGCGTCCGCCGTATTCGACATGGACGTCACCGCGGCGGAGGGCCTGGAGAAGCTGCGCCGCGAATTCGAGGAGGAGGGCGTGGTGCTGGGCATCGCCGAGGCCCGGGCGCCGCTGCGCGCGCTGCTGCGGCGCACCGGACTGATGGAGCGGCTGGGCTCGGAGAACGTGCATGCCACCGTGGGAGCGGCGGTGCGCCATTTCCTGCGGGACGCTGACGCGAGGCGCTCCCGTGGCGGCGAGCCTCCGTCGCCCGCACCCCTGCACTGAGTGGGGTGCGCCAGAACGCTGGCGTGCCCCCTCCTCCCGGACCATGCCCCCACGGCGCCACGTGCACACCTCCCGTGCAGGAGGCGACACATGGCAAGCAAGGCGAAACCCACGGGCAATGGAAACGGCAACGGCAAGCAGGCGCAGCGCAAGCCCAACATCCTGGTCATCTGGGGTGATGACATCGGGCTCTGGAACATCAGCGCCTACAATCAGGGGATGATGGGCTACCGCACGCCCAACATCGACCGCATCGCGAAGGAAGGCGCGATGATGACGGACTGCTACGGCCAGCAGAGCTGCACCGCGGGCCGCGCGGCCTTCATCACCGGCATGAACCCGCTCCGCACGGGGCTCACCACCATTGGCATGCCCGGAGCGAAGTATGGGCTCCAGGACTCCGACCCCACCATCGCGGAGATGCTCAAGCCGCTGGGCTACACCTGCGGTCACTTCGGAAAGAATCACGTGGGTGACTCCAACCCCTACCTGCCCACCGTCCACGGCTTCGACGAGTTCTACGGCAACCTCTACCACCTCAACGCGGAGAACGAGCCGGAGTGCCCGGACTACCCCAAGGACCCGGCCTTCAAGGCGCGCTTCGGCCCGCGCGGCGTGCTCCACAGTTGGGCCACGGACCGCGATGACCCCACCGAGGACGAGCGCTGGGGCGTGGTGGGCAGACAGCGCATCGAGGACACCGGACCGCTCACCCGCAAGCGCATGGAGACCGTGGACGGGGAGTTCCTGAAGGGGACGCTGGACTTCATGGAGCGCGCGGTGAAGGACGGCAAGCCGTTCTTCCTCTGGCACAACACCACGCGCACCCACGTCTGGACCTACCTCCAGGAGAAGTATCAGAACGCCACCGGCTACGGCCTCTACGCGGACGCCATGCGAGAGCTGGACGACATCGTCGGCGCGCTGCTGGCCAAGCTGGACGAGCTGGGCATCGCGGACAACACGCTGGTGGTCTTCTCCACCGACAACGGCGTGGAGAAGATGGGCTGGCCGGATGGCGGCAACTGCCCGTTCCGAGGCGAGAAGGGCTCCACCTGGGAGGGCGGCGTGCGCGTGCCCTGCCTGGTGCGCTGGCCGGGCGTCGTGGAGGCCGGGCGCGTCATCAACGACATCTTCGCGCATGAGGACTGGATGCCCACGCTGGTCTCCGCGGCGGGCGGCCCCACGGACCTCGTGGAGCAGTGCAGGCGCGGCTACAAGGCGGGAGACAAGACGTTCAAGGTCTACCTGGACGGGTATGACCAGAACGGGCTGCTCTCGGGCAAGGAGACGGGGCGCCGGCACGAGTTCATCTACGTGCTCGACAGCGGGAACCTCGCGGCGGTCCGGCACGACGACTGGAAGCTCATCTTCAATTACCAGGAGGGTGAGGGTCCGGACATGTGGTTCAGCGGCAAGCGCTTCGACCCGACGTGGCCGTACCTCATCAACCTGCGCTCGGACCCGTTCGAGTACGGACCGAATGCCGGCCAGTACCTGAGGTGGTACGGGGAGCGCATGTTCACCTTCGTGCCCGCGCAGGCGCTGGTCCAGAAGTTCGCCCAGAGCCTGCTCGACTACCCCCCCAGCCAGGCCCCTGGCAGCCTGAGCATCGGCCCCATCAAGGAGCGGGTGAAGCGGCAGTTGCTGGAGGAGCGCGAGCGCCAGGAGGAGTCCGGCATCGGAGACCAGGTCATGGCGCTGGCCAATGACGTGGAGAAGTTCATCCGCCGCTTCCAGCAGTCACACGCGTAACCCCGCGCGGCGCCGGTCGGCGGAGCAACAGCCGCCGCCCGTGCCCGCTACACGCGGGCGGGCCCAGACGGCGCGACGTCGTCACGGTCCACGTTGAAACGCGGCGGCACCACCAACGTCGCGAACACCAACCCCAACACCAACTGCAGCGCCACCAGCAACACGTTGAACAGCCGGGCGTCCTCCGCGCCCGGGGGCCCCATGCCGAGCAAGGCGATGACGGACTGAGTCCCCAGGAAGCCCGGCGCGAGCTGCAACAGGCCCGGCATGATGACCGTCATGGGCATCCGCTGACCGCCCCGGCCGTAGAGCAACCCGGCCACGCCCAGCACGAACGCGGCCACCATCGGGCTCCCCTGCTCCCCCAGCACCGCCTTCATCCCCGCCTGCGTCCCGTAGGCGAGCAGCACCCCGCCGACGATGCCCACCAGGTCACGCGGTCGCCCCGCCATGCAGACCGCCAAAGCCACGCCACCCACCGCCAGCAGCAGGAAGGTGACCGGCGGCGGCAAAACGTGCTCGTCGGTGTACTCGGGCAGCGGCCAGAGGAAGCGCCACAACGTCGTGGCCGCGACAATGCCCACGCCAAGCATCAGGAAGCGCAGCAGCCCGTATGCCAGGCGCGTCAGCCCTGCCTCCACGGACTCCGTCGCCAGCTCCAAGGAGCCGAGTGTGACGACCATCGCGGGCACCAGCAGCACCGCCCCGCCGAACAACGCCTGGACCACGTCGAAGGGCGGCAGGACGAACCAGAGCCCGAACACCACCAACGTCCCAGAGAACGCCGCGAGGAAGCTCTTCTGCAAGTCGACCCGCTGCGAAACCAACGTCCCGAAGTGGATGACGCCCGCGATGACGCCCACGAGGAGGGCCGCGAGCATCTCCCACCACCCGCCCCCCACGCGCGCCGCGACGGCCGCGCCATACACGCCATAGGCCAGGAGCACGAGCCACTTCGGATAGGGCGAGCGCTCGGCCACGATGCGGTCCAACCTCGCACGGGCCTCCGGCAGGCCCACCTGCCCCGCGGCGATGTCATCCGTCAACTGGAGGAGCGCCGCCGCGCGGCCCAGGTTCCAGTGCGGGTTGAAGGGAAGGCGCGCGAACTCCGCGGGCGACCGTCGCGGGGCCACCACCTGCGTCATGGCCAGGCTCTGGACCGTGAAGACCTCCGTCCTCAATCCCCAGGCCATCGCCGCCCGGCGCACGCGCGCCTCCACCAGGAGCGAAGGTTGGTAGGCCAGGTGCAGTGCCCTGGCCAGGTCCAGAAGAAAGTGGGGCGCCGCCTCCTCATCCCCCCCCGTTCCCATCCGGTACTCGCGTTCCATCGAAGATGCGCCTCCAATCCCGCTGCATGCTGACCACCACCCAACCGCCCTCGCGCGCGGCCTTCAATGACGCGCCATCCTTCTCCTCGTAGGAGAACTCGCGCGCCGCGTCGTCGTGGTGGATGAGCAAGGCAAAGCCCGGGCGAGGGCGCTTGCGCGTGTACTGGAGCATCTGGATGTCGCCGCCAGAGCGCACGTTGCCCGCCGCGAAGACGGGCCGCCGGCCGATGTGCTCGTCGATGCCCACCGGCTTGCCTCCCTTGTCATTGACGTGGGACACGCGCGCCTCACGGCGCAGCACCGAGGGAGCGTGCGCATCGTCGAACGACTTCTTCAGTTGGCTGCCAATGACCTGCTGGGGCGGGATGCCGTAGGTCTCTTCGGAGATGACGCGCATGAAGTCGATGCCGCCCGCTGAGGCGAGCCAGGTCTGGAAGCCGTTCGCGCGCAGGTACCGGAGCAGCTCCAGCATGGGGGCATAGGCGAGCTGGTTGTACGGAACGCCCCATCTCGGGTGGCGGGCGTGCTGGAAGAAGGTGCGGACGTCGCGGATGAACGCCTCCTCCGTCATGCCGGCATGGGTCTCCCCGAGCAGCTTCGTCAACCGGGCCTTGTCCATGAGGGTGAGCTCTGTGAGGTCCCCGTCCAGGATGGCCTTGAACGGCTGCCGCTTCGCGAGCGACGGGTCCTCCTTCACGCGGGAACGGAGCGGCTTCAAGAGGAAGGCTCCCTGTACGAGCGGCTCCTCCGGCCAGAGCGTGCCATCGTTGTCGAAGGTGGCGATGCGCGCCTCGGGTGGAATGAAGTTGGCGCCTCCCTCGGTGATGGAGCGGGTAACGAAGTCGATGAGCGCTTGCTTCACCGCCCCCTCGTTCCATGACGGCAGCGGGTCCGCCGCCAACGCATGCAAGGGCACCTCAATCAGACGCGCGAGCGCGGCAAGCAGCCGGCCCCCTTCGTTCAGTGCTCCACGAACCATGTCGGCCTCCTGGCGCGCCGCGCACCAACACTGCTTCCCAGGACGGTGATGCCGGCATCAACGCTTCACAATGCCGCCCGGAGGGCGCGAGGAGAGGGCCCGCTGGGCCCGGCCGCCGGATGACGTAAACGCCTCCGTCGCGTTACCGCGCGACAATGAGGCGCGCGATTCGACCGGCTCAATCGGCCCCGAAGGTTCACGGAACCCATTGATTTTTATGGATTTTACAGGAATCCCTGAGCCCCAGGCGAGCTTGCCTCACGATTTTTTCGCCGCGTGTCGATCCGCTCCGGGCTTATTCGTCGCCATTTTGAACGAGGACGCAGCGCCTCCCGAACCGAAAGGAAGAACCGATGCGCGTCATGGTCATTGTGAAGGCGACGAAGAACTCCGAGGCCAATGTGATGCCCGACGAGAAGCTGATGACCGAGATGGGCAACTACAACGAGGAGCTGGTGAAAGCCGGCGTGATGCTGGGAGGTGACGGTCTGCACCCGAGCGCCAAGGGCAAGCGCGTGCGGTTCGCGGACGGGAAGAAGAGCGTCATCGACGGTCCGTTCGCGGAGACGAAGGAGCTCATCGCCGGCTATTGGGTGTGGCAGGTGAAGTCGATGGAAGAGGCCGTGGAGTGGGCGCGCCGCTGCCCGAACCCCATGCCCGGCGAGGAGTCGGAGCTGGAGATTCGCCCCATCTTCGAGGCCGAGGACTTCGGCGCGGAGTTCACCCCGGAGCTGCGCGCCCAGGAAGACAGGCTGCGCGCCGAACTGGAGCAGAAGCAGAAGGCGTGAGTCGGCGAGGAGTGAGGTCCGGTGGCTCCGGGCCTCCTCGGGTCGTCAGAGCCGGGTGCTAACTCCTGAGGTGTGCTCCCACGGTTCGGGGCACACGCCAGGGGGACGACATGATGTTGCGTGGAGCAGCGGCACTGCTCTTGAGCGTGCTTCTCGTGGGCTGCGCGACACCACGAGTTGTGCGCCTGGATACGGGACAGGGCGAGCCCATCGTCTACATCCCACCGAAGAACGCGAAGCCGGTCGAGGTGGACGAAGACGCGTTCCGGCAGGTGATGACCCGGCTCGTGCTGGACATGCGCTTCTCCCTTCGCGAAGGGGAAACGGAGCGCCCACGGGTCCGGCTCGCCTCGTGGCAGTCAAAGTCCCAGGGGACTGAGCACGACTACGGCGCCTGGTGCTCCCGCCAGGACAGCCCTGGCGAGTGCCTCACCCTCCTGGAGGGTGGCTTCTCCTTCCTGGACGCCAAGGCCCGCCGGCAGATGGCGCTCGCCTTCGCCTGGGATGGCGTGTGGGAGGGTGTTCAGGACGCCGTGAGGGAGGTCGTCAACCCGCTCGCGCTCAAGGCGATGCTGACGTCGGCGATGGCCGCGTACATGTTCCTCGTCGTCGCGCCGGAGCCCGTCACCAAGGTCATCGCCGTCGCTCTGACGACCTTCGTCCTCGCCTACCTCGGCGTGGACGCATTCATGAGCCTTGTGGAGGGCTGGCAGCGCCTGTCAGCGGCCACTGAACGCGCGGTGTCGTTCCGGGAGTTGGAGGACGCGGGGCACCGCTTCGGCCAGGTCATGGGGGAGAACGGAGCGCGCGTGCTCATCCTCGCGCTGACGGCGGCGCTGAGTGGTGGGGCCGCGAGCATGGCGGCCAAGGGACCCACGCTTCCTGGCTTTGCCAGCGCCGCCCTGGCCGCGGAGACGCAGGCGGGATTCCGGCTGTCCGCGGCGATGGCAGGGGGCGTGCGCTCCATCTCTGTCGCCGAAGGCGTCATGACCGTGGGCCTTGCACCCCATGCAGTCGCCATGACCGCTCGCGGGCCTGGCGATACAGACGCGCCCTCATCCTCGGACGGCGTCCCCACGAAGCTTCTTGAAAATCAACGCCCCCACTGGTTGGAAAGGGAGCAGCAGATCGCGCGGCTGGTAGGCATTCGCCCCGTTCGAGTCACAGACCCCGACTTTCTACGGTATGTGAACAACGGTTCGATCAAGTGGGTGGTGACTGCGGAAGGGGAGTTGCTGATTGTCCCGCACACATGGCGCGCAACCGAGATCTCACACGCCGTCGCCAGCGGAGGACGTCCCGTACTTGCAGCGGGCGAAGCTGAAATCGCCGCCCATGGCACGCTACGCATGGGGGTGTCGATAAAGCCGTACAGTGGCCACTACCTCTTCGAGGCCCATGCAGCCACAAGTGCCAGGGCGCTGGAAATCGGCAGACGGGCCTTCTCTCAAGCCGGTATCGTGTTCCCCTAGAGACCTGCCCAATGAATCCGACTCGTGACATTTTTGATGAGGCCCTGGAGTGGCCCCTCTCGAAAATGAATGCATGGCTCGACCGGCTCACCATTGGTGGGGCCGTCGAGGGCGAGCCCTTCAACTGGGATGTCTTCGCGTTCACCATCGCAATGAGAGCGCGCGAAGAAAGAAGCCCTGACTGGGCCCACGTTGCCCTTCGCATCTACGATGCCCTCGTGAAGCGGCCTCCTACAGGTGCCGATGCCCACACATTCTGGCTATCGGCAATGAGCCTCCGCGCATGGATGATTGCCGAGCTTGGCGAGCGCGAAGGCGACCCGGTCCTCGACTCCGCTCCCATCGTCGAGTGGGTCCAGCGCCTGACAACGATGTCTCTGGCAGAAGCAGCCCAGTGGGTGGCACTGGGAGACCCCCGCGCCATCCCCATCGAGAAACTCCGAGCCATGCGCAGGCTCAAGCACGCGCTAAACACGCTGGCGCATGCCCTGTACAAAACGCAGGTGGAGCAGAAGCACCCTGAACTGGTTCCCTGGCTCCAGTTCAGGACCCGCCTGTTCTGACGCGGCAGCGCCCTACCCCGCCCCGCCCGGCACCTGCGTCACGTGGTTCAGGAAGTCGCGCAGGATGCGCGCCGTCGCGCCCCAGATGACGTGCGTCCCGTACGTGTAGAAGTACAGGTCCCGCTCCGCCCCCAGGATTTCCTTCCGCTCCACGCGGAGGATGGACGGGTCCAGCAGGCCCTTCAGCGGCACCTCCAGGATGAAGGCCACCTCCTCCGCGCTCGGCCGGTACTTCCCGTCCCCGGGAATCACGCCCACGAAGGGCCGCACCCGGTACTGCGAAATCGTGGGCACCTCATCCAACATCCCCAGCACCCGCACGCCGCGCCGGTCGATGCCCAGCTCCTCTTCCGTCTCACGCAGCGCCGTGTGCAGGGGCGTGGCGTCCTCGGGGTCGCGGCCCCCGCCCGGGAAGCTGTACTGGTCCGCGTGCGTCCGCAGCGTCGCGGGCCTCCGCGTGAAGAGTACGTGAGGCACGCCGTCCCGCTCGAACACCGGCACCAGCACCGAGGCCTCCCGCAGGGTCCACCCCGGCAGGTCCACCTCGCGCGCCGCCCGCGAGGACAGCCGTGACTCCAGTGCCTGGAACAGCGCCTCCACACTCACGGCCCACGTCCTCTCACGCTAGTCGGTAATCTGCTTCTCCACCGGCGGCGTTCCCGGCTCGCCCGGGACATCCACGTTCTCCGTGCCTGACAGCGGGCTGAGCTTGCCCGTCTGGAGCAGCACCAGCAGCAGCACACCCAGCGCCACGCGGTACACCACGAACACCAGCGTCGTCCGCGTGCGCAGGAAGCGCAGCAGCCACGCGATGGCCGCCATGCCGGACGCGAAGGCCACCAGCGTCCCCACCCACAGCGCCATCGCGGAAGGCCGCGTCTGGGCCTCCAGCAGGTGCTTGAGCTCGAAGACGCCCGCCAGCGTGGTGGCCGGAATGGACAGCAGGAACGAGTAGCGCGCCGCGTCCTCGCGCTTGAGCCCCAGCGACAGGCCGCCCGTCAGCGTCGTGCCAGAGCGAGACGCACCCGGAATCAGCGCCAGCGCCTGCCACATGCCAATGATGATGCCATCCTTCCACCGCATGTCCGCCAGCGTCCGCTGGTGCGAGGCCCGCTTCTCCACGATGAAGAGAATGAGGGCCAGCACGATGAGGCTTCCGGAGATGACGTAGAGCGAGCGGAACTCGTTCTCGATGAACTTCTTCAGCGTGAGCCCGGCGATGCCCACCGGCAGCGTGCCCACCAGGACAAACCACGCCAGCCGCGCCTCCAGCGTGCCGAAGGGCTCGCGCCGCGCCAGCCCCCGGAAGAAGGCCGCCACCAGCGACACGATGTCCTTGCGGAAGTAGATGAGCACGGCCGCCACCGTGCCCAGTTGGATGACCGCCGAGTACGCCGCGCCCGGGTCCCTCCAGCCGAACAGCTCCGGCGCGATGCGCAGGTGCGCCGTGGAGCTGATGGGGAGGAACTCCGTGAGACCCTGGACCAGACCCAGGACGATGGCTTCGAGGAGGCTCATAGGGTGCGGCCCCCGGATGTATGCCCGCTCCCCCCGCCCAGCAAGGGTGTTCCGCCGCCTCTGTGCGCATGGACACCCAAGGGCGCGCGCGGGACGGGTAGGCTCGGACCGCACCATGCCCCCTGCCCCCCTCTGCCCCTGCTCCTCCGGCCTGCGCTACCGCGAGTGCTGCGCGCCCTTCCACCGCGGCGAGGCCGAGCCCCCCGACGCCGAGCGCCTCATGCGCAGCCGCTACAGCGCCTTCGCCCTGCGCGAGGTGGCCTGGCTGTGGAAGACACTGCACCCAAGCCACCCCGACCGGGCGCGCCCCCAGGACGAGGTCCTGCGCGAGCTGCGCGCCTTCGCCCAGGCCCACCAGTACCCGAAGCTGGTGGTGATGGACCGCAGGCCCCCCGACGAGAGCGGCCTTGCGCAGGTGCTCTTCTTCGCCAAGGTGTTCGAGAAGGGAAAGGACCAGTCCTTCGTGGAGCGCTCCGACTTCCGCCATGACGGCACCGGCTGGCGCTACCTGTCCGGCGTGGCGCTGGCGCCCAAGGAGCTCTCCGCGCCGCCAGAGTCGCTCACGCTCGCCACGTTCCCCGCCAGGTGGGCGTCTGGAAGTGGATGAAGCAGGCTGCCCGCCTGCCCCGGGGGCGCAGTCTCTCGTTGAAATGAAGGGGCCCTTCTCGTAGGTTCCCCCGTGACTTCGAGGAGCGCTGCGAGGCCGGACACGGCCCCAGGCTCGAAGCGGAATCACCCAACGGCGCTCACCTGTACGCGTCTCTTGCGAGGGTGAGTCGTCGGCAGCACCCCACACTGAACTTCCCGAGCCCGGGACGCCGCGCCCGCTGGACCAGGAGCCATTGCCATGACCGCTGCAACCAAGTCCCAGAAGCAGGATTACGCCATCGCCGACCTGTCGCTCGCCGACTGGGGCCGGAAGGAAATCCGCATCGCCGAGAGCGAGATGCCCGCGCTCATGGCCATCCGCGAGGAGTACGCCAAGACGCAGCCCCTCAAGGGCGCGCGCGTGACGGGCTCGTTGCACATGACCATCCAGACGGCCGTGCTGGTGGAGACGCTCCAGGCGCTGGGCGCCGAGGTCCGCTGGGCGTCGTGCAACATCTTCTCCACGCAGGACCACGCCGCCGCCGCGCTGGCGCAGAAGGGCACGCCGGTGTTCGCGCACAAGGGCGAGTCCCTCAAGGAGTACTGGGACTTCACCCACCGCATCTTCGAGTTCGGCCCCGCGGGCAGCGACCACGAAGGTCCGAACATGATTCTGGACGACGGCGGTGACGCCACGCTGCTCATGCACCTGGGCAAGCGCGCGGAGAAGGACGCCAGCGTCCTGGCCAACCCCCAGAGCGAGGAAGAGCGCGAGCTGTACGCCGCCATCAAGGCGAAGCTGGCCGAGGACGCCACCTGGTACACGCGCAAGAGCGCGAAGATTCTGGGCGTCACCGAGGAGACCACCACGGGCGTGCACCGCCTCCAGGAGATGTCCGCCAAGGGCACGCTCCTGTTCCGCGCCATCAACGTCAACGACAGCGTGACGAAGAGCAAGTTCGACAACCTGTACGGTTGCCGCGAGTCGCTGGTGGACGGCATCAAGCGCGCCACGGACGTGATGGTCGCCGGCAAGATTGCCGTCGTCGCGGGCTACGGCGACGTGGGCAAGGGCTCGGCGCAGGCGCTCCGCGCGCTGTCCGCCCAGGTGTGGGTGACGGAAATCGACCCCATCTGCGCGCTCCAGGCCGCCATGGAGGGCTACCGCGTCGTCACCATGGAGTACGCCGCGGACAAGGCGGACATCTTCGTCACCGCCACCGGCAACAAGGGCGTCATCACCCATGACCACATGGCCAAGATGAAGGACCAGGCCATCGTCTGCAACATCGGCCACTTCGACAACGAAATCGAGGTCGCCTCCCTGGAGAAGTACCAGTGGGAGGAGATCAAGCCGCAGGTCGACCACGTCATCTTCCCGGACAACAAGCGCATCATCCTGCTGGCCAAGGGCCGGCTGGTGAACCTGGGCTGCGGCACCGGCCACCCGAGCTACGTGATGTCCAGCTCGTTCGCCAACCAGACCATCGCGCAGATCGAGCTGTACTCGCACAGCGCCAACTACGAGGTCGGCAAGGTCTACGTGCTGCCCAAGCACCTGGACGAGAAGGTCGCCCGCCTCCAGCTCAAGAAGCTCAACGCGCAGCTCACCGAGCTGTCCGAGGAGCAGGCCGCGTACATCGGCGTGAAGCCCTCCGGCCCGTACAAGCCGGACACCTACCGCTACTAAGCGGGAGCGCACGGCCCTCGCCTGCACCGGGCGAGGGCGGGACGCCGAAGCCTTCCGGGCGCTCGCGACGCATCCGAGCTGAAACACAACGGGCCGCCTCCCTCGCTGGGAAGCGGCCCATGTGCTGAGGGGCCCGACGCCGCGGTGAGGCAGCGTGAGGCCCGAATCAAACGCCCTGCTCAGACGGCCTTCAGACGACGGCCGCCACCCGCGGGGGCGGCGCCCTTGGCGGCGTCGCGCAGCGCGTCCTTCTTCTCCTCGACGCGCTCCCAGGAGAACTCCTTCTCCGTGCGGCCGAAGTGGCCGTAGGCGGCGGTCTTCTGGTAGATGGGCCGCAGCAGGTCCAGGTACTCGGTGATTTCGCGCGGGCGCAGGCCGAACGTCTTTCGGACGGCCAGGGCGATGCGCTCTTCCGGGACCGTGGCGGTGCCGAAGGTCTCCACCATCACGCTGACGGGCTCGGCCACGCCGATGGCGTAGGACACCTGCACCTCGCAGCGCCGGGCCAGGCCCGCGGCCACCACCGTCTTGGCGATGTGACGGCCCATGTACGCGGCCGAGCGGTCCACCTTGGACGGGTCCTTGCCGCTGAACGCGCCGCCACCGTGACGGCCCATGCCGCCGTAGGTGTCCACGATGATCTTCCGGCCCGTCAGGCCGGAGTCACCCATGGGGCCACCCACCACGAAGCGGCCGGTGGGGTTGATGAAGAACTTCGTCTTGTTGTCGATGAGCTTCTTGGGCAGCGCCTTCGCGATGACGTCCTCGCGGATGGCTTCCTGGATCTTCTTGTTGGAGACCTCGTCGGAGTGCTGCGTGGACACCACCACCGCGTCGATGCGGGCGGGGCGGCCGTCGCGGTACTCCACCGTCACCTGGCTCTTGCCGTCCGGGCGAATCCACGGGTGCTGCTTGCGGCGCACGTCCGCCAGGCGGCGGGTGATGGCGTGGGCGTAGTGGATGGGGGCCGGCATCAGCTCCGGCGTCTCGTCGCAGGCGAAGCCGAACATCATGCCCTGGTCGCCGGCGCCCTGGTCCTTCTTGTTGTCGACACCCCGGGCGATGTCCTGGCTCTGGCCTTCGATGGCCACCATGACGCCGCAGGTGTTGCCGTCATAGCCCATGGAGCTGTCGGTGTACCCGATGCGGCAGATGGTGCTGCGGACGATCTTCGGGATGTCCACGTAACAGTTCGTCGTCACCTCACCCGCGACGATGGCGAGGCCCGTCTTGACGAGCGTCTCCACGGCGACGCGCGCCTGAGGGTCCTTGGCGATGATGGCATCCAGCACACCGTCGGAGATCTGATCGGCGATCTTGTCCGGGTGGCCTTCAGTGACGGATTCGGACGTGAACAGGAAGTCGGTAGGCATGTCGTCTCAAGGGCTGCGCTGACAGTGCGCAGAGGGCGGACACTAAACGTGCCGTCCCAGAGGAGTCAAACGCGCAAGAGGGCCGCATCATTCATCTTTTCGGAATTCGCCAGCACACAGCGACCAGGCGGCATCCCCTGCCCGCCCGCCCTCCACCCCGGCGTGAATTTCGCGAGGCGCCGGACGTTCCCTTGGGCTAACAGACGTCCGCGCATCCGCCCTGCTGGAGGAACAGCCCGACATGAACGCCCGCTTCCGTACCCTCGCCTTCCTGGCCACCTTCGCCTTCGCCATGCCCGCGCTCGCCGCGAAGGATGACGCCGTCTCCAAGCCCGTGAAGACCGTGGTGCAGTCCGTTCGCTACGAGCGCGACGCCCTGGCCCTCAAGCACTTCGGCAGCGAGGAGCAGGGCAAGTTCCTGCTCGGTGATGACTGGGCGAAGGGCTCCGATGCGCAGCGCAAGGAGTTCGTCACGCTGTTCCAGGACCTCTTCGCGAACATCGCCTTCCCCCGCGTGCGGGAGAACTTCAAGAACCTGGAGAGCATCACCTACGAGCCCTCGCAGGTGCAGGGCGGCGAGGCCACGGTGGCCTCCACCGTCTTCATCAAGCACCCGCTGAAGACGCAGGAGATGAAGCTCAAGTACCGGCTGGTGAAGGAGGCCGCCGCCTGGAAGGTCGTGGACGTCACCGTGCTGGGCTCGTCCATGCTGACGGACATCCGCGACTCGCAGGTGAAGCCGCTGCTGGCGCAGGGGGGCTGGGACCTGCTGCTGGAGCGCATGCGCGCGGAGCTGGCGAAGGTGAAGAAGAAGTAGCCCGCACCTGCCCGGCGGCCGGGCCACCAGGCTCACCGGCCGCCCCCGTGGTTTCCGCGGCGGCAGCGCATCACGTAGAGTCGCCCCTCCCCCTCGCGCCTGGCCGATGACCACCCCCGCCTCAGCCCCGCCCCTCACGCCCAGGTCGCAACCCTCCGCCCGTGAGGTGGACGCCTTCTGCATGCAGTACGCGCCCCGCGCGCCCGGCCACGCCGCCGTGCGGGACCTGTACCGGCTGCTGTACGACATCCCCGAGGACGGCCTGGAAGAGCGCCTCCAGTGGGTGGAGCGCTGGATGCTGTGGTTGCGCGAGCGCCTCCCCGCCCACGGGCTGGTGGACGCGTCCGAGCCAGAGGTCTCCCCCGCGGACAGCCGGCTGGCCCTGCTGGTGCGCGTCATGGAAGGCGAGCCGGCCATGCGCGCCGCGCTCACCCGGCTGGTGAGCGCGGTGTTCGAGGGCTGCCGGGGCTTCCAGCTCTTCTGCCAGGTGGGCCTGCCCGCGGGGCTGGGCTTCTTCGCCGAGGCGTCGGACCGGATGGCCCGCACCCTGCTGCCCGCCCCTCCCGAGCCCGGCAAGCTGTCCGAGCTGCTCTTGCGGCTGTGCCCGGCGCCAGGTGACGCGGACTGGCTGGCCCGGCTGTCTCCCGTGAAGCTGGCGCGGCTCGCGGCGCTGGTGGGGGAACCGGCGGCGCCAGAGATACCGCCCGCCGCCCGCGTGCGCGCGGACCTGATGGACGCGCTGCTGTACCTGGCGGTGCAGGTGGCGGCCCTGGGCACCGCCGAGGACGTGCGCGAGCGCAACCCGGAGACGTCCTTCCGCGCCTCGCCCTTCCTGAGCCTGCGGCGGGTCAGCGACACGGTGCTGGCGCGCGACGCGGCGGCGGACACGCTGCGCGACCTGTCCCAATGCGTGGCGGACTGCCGCCAGGTGGTGGCCAGCGTGTCACGCCACCTGGAGGCGGCGGGCGTCAGCGTGGATTTGGTGTACCGGCTGGAGCGCATCCGCCGGGGACTGGAACGCATGGAGGCCATTGCCCGCGTGCTGGGCGCCCCCCGGGGGGAGCCGCGCTGGCGCGAGGCGATGGCGCTGGTGTCCGACCTGCTGCGGCGCGCGCACGCGGACCGCTCCGTGGTGGAGCTGGTGAAGCGCAACATGCGGATGCTGGCGCGCAAAATCATCGAGCGCGCGGGGCACTCCGGCGAGCACTACATCACCAGCACCCGCGAGGGCTTCCACGCCATGGTGCACTCCGCGGCGGGCGGCGGCCTGGTCACCGCGGTGGCGGTGGCCAACAAGACGTTCCTGTCGGGCCTGATGCTCGCGCCCTTCTTCGCCTTCATGGCCGTGGGCCTCAACTACGCCCTGGCCTTCCTCCTCATCCAGCTCCTGGGCTTCACCCTGGCCACCAAGCAGCCGTCCGTGACGGCGGCCACGCTGGCGGGGGCGGTGGGGGAAGGCGCCCGGGGCGAGCGGCTGGCCAGCCTGGTGGAGCTCATCCCGCGCATCACCCGCTCCCAGTTGGCGGCCTTCGCGGGCAACCTGGGCGTGGTGGCCCCGGCGGCCGTCGCGTTCGCGTTGGGCTACCAGTTCATCACCGGCCACGCGTTCATGAGCCCGGCCAAGGCCCAGGCCACGGTGGCCTCGCTGCACCCCTGGAAGAGCGGCACGCTGATATTCGCCGTCGTGACGGGCGTCATGCTGTGGATGAGCAGCGTGGCGGGCGGGTGGCTGGAGAACTTCGTGGTGTACCGCCGCTTGCCCGAGGCGCTGGCCCACCACCGCGTGCTGCGGCGGCTCCTGGGCGAGGCGCGCGCCCAGCGGCTGGCGGAGGGCTTTCAGCACGCGGCCTCCGGCCTGGGGGCCAACGTGACGCTGGGCTTCCTGCTGTCCCTTGGGCCGGTGGTGGGGCGCTTCTTCGGACTGACGCTGGACGTGCGCCACGTCACCTTCGTGCTCGGCTCGCTCTCCCTGGCGGGGACGGCGCTGGGGCCTGGGGCGGTGCTCCAGCCGGAGTTCCTGGCCGCCCTGGTGGGCATGGCGCTCACCGGCATCCTCAACTTCGTCGTGTCCTTCTCCCTGGCGCTGGGGGTGGCCGTCCGCGCCCGGGACGTGCCGACCCGCGAGGCCCTGCCCTTCCTGCGCGCCGTGCTCGCGCACCTGGTGAAGGCCCCGCGCTCGTTCGTTTTGCCTCCCAAGGAACCGGAAAACGACACGCTGCGGGTGTCCGCGCCGCCAGCGCCCTGAACACCGTCCCGCGGGCTCCCGCCATGACGCGGGCGTCCGCGGCAGGGCAGCGGCCTGGCGGCCGGGCTTTGCCTTTCGGGCCAGGGCTTTTGCCGGTAGGGTCGCCGCCGCATGAGCGGCGATAGAAATCCGAACTCCCACTCCCGTTTCGCCCAAGCCTTCGCCGGACTGCTGGTCCGCAGGGCTGGGTCCGTCCTCCTGGTGATGCTGGCGCTGCTGGCCGTGTCGCTGTGGGGCACGTCGAAGCTGCACATCAACTCCAACCAGCTCGACCTCATCTCCCAGGACCTGGAAGAGGTGAAGGACGTCAAGCAGGTCATCGACATGGTGGGCGGCAGCGGCTTCCTCATGGTCGCCTTGCGCTCGTCGGACGAGGCCGCGATGAAGCGCACCGCGGACGACCTCGCGGCCATCCTGCAGGCAGACACGGAGAACGTGCGCAACGTCTCCTACAAGCTGCCCGTCGAGTTCATCCAGCAGAACATGGTCCTCTTCGTGAAGACGGAGGACCTGGTCGAGGGCAAGCGCCGCATCATGGAGTTCCTGCGCGACAAGCTGAAGCGCAGCAACCCGTTCTTCATCGACCTGGGCGGCTCCAAGCCCGTCGAGCTGAACATGCAGGACCTGGTCGACAAGTACTCCTCCATTGGCAAGAAGAGCATCCGCGACGACTACAACATCTCCAACGACAAGAAGATGTTGATGCTGCTCGTCAAGCCGATGTGGGACAACACCGAAATCGGCAAGACGAAGGCGTACCTGGAGCGGCTCAAGGGCCAGATTGACGCGTACTCCGCGCAGCCCGGCAAGGTGAAGCTGGTCGAGGACTACAAGCGGATGGGCGATGACAAGACCATCGCCTACGGCTTCACCGGCTCCTACAAGACGACGGTGGATGACTCCTACGCGATTGAAGAGTCGCTGGAGCCGGTGACGCTCATCGCCCTGGCCGCCATCTTCCTCATCACCATCATCTTCTTCCGCAAGCTGGCGCCCACCTTCCTGGTGGTCATTGGCACGGTGGTGGGCACGCTCTACACGCTCGGCTTCACCTACGCGACGGTGGGCGAGCTGAACATGATTACGTCCATCCTGGGCGGCATCCTGCTCGGCTTCGGCATCGACTACGGCATCCACTTCGTCTTCCGCACCCGGCTGGAGCTGGGCGCGGGCAAGCCGTACGACGTGGCCATCCGCGACGCGGTGATGAACGCGGGCCGCCCGGCCGCGGTGGCCGCGGTGGTGACGGCGGGCTCCTTCTTCGTGCTGATGGTCAGCGAGTTCCGCGGCTTCAGCCAGTTCGGCTTCCTGGCCGGCATGGGCACGCTCATCCTGGGCCTGACGCTGTTCTGCTGGAGCGCGTCGATTCTGGTGCTGGCCGGCCGCATCAACCCGGAGCTGCCGCAGAAGCTCATCGGCGTGATGAAGCCGCCGCCCACCAACTCCGCCGTCACCGGCAAGGAGCTGCGCATCCCCAAGCCGAAGCTGGTGCTGGGCATCAGCACCACCATCGTCGCGCTCATCTGCGCCGCCGCGGTGCCCTGGGCCGGCTCGGAGGAGCCGCCCAAGGGCGTGGAGCTGAGCTTCTTCGAGCGCCTCAAGTACGGCGTGAGCTTCAACTACAACACCCGCGCGCTCATCCCCGACGGCATGTCGTCCGTGCTGCTCCAGGATGAAATCAACGAGCGCTTCAACATCTCCAGCGACCCGATGGCCATCTACACCAAGGACCTGGACGAGGCCGAGGGTGTGTACCGGGAGCTGACGCAGAACGCGGACAAGTACCCCTCCATCGACCAGGTGGTGAGCATCTTCACCTTCGTGCCCCCGCCGGAGACGGCCGCGGCCAACGCCAAGGTGCTGGAGGAGTGGAAGGCGGAGATGGCGCAGCTCGAGGCCGAGGGCTTCTCCGTCGCCGCGCTGCCGCCGGAGATGCAGCCCAACGCGGACTTCTTCAAGAAGGTGCTGGACGCCAAGCCCTTCGACGTCCACGGCGTCCCGGCCAACTACACCGTCCAGTTCCGCAACCTGCCCACCGCGAAGCCGGAGAACCACGGCTACCTCACGTTCATCTACGCGAGCGTGGACCTGCTGGACGGCCAGAAGATGCTGAAGTTCTCCGACGAGACGCGGGTCATCAAGGCCACGTACTCGCCGGGCAAGTTCGACCAGGACGCGTGGGACCCCAAGGCCCCCTCGGTGGAGAAGGAGTTCCGCGCCGCGGGCGCCACGCAGCTCTACGCGCGGCTGGCGCGCATCGTCCTCTGGGACGGCAAGGTCACCGTGGTGCTCACCGCGCTGTGGATTCTGGCCATGCACTTCCTGGATTTCCGCAACGTGAAGCTGGCGCTGGCGTCGGTGATTCCGCTGGGCGTGGGCGTGGCGATGATGCTGGGAATCATGGCGCTGACGGG
Organism: Myxococcus sp. 1LA; assembly: GCA_046520405.1. GTDB lineage: Bacteria > Myxococcota > Myxococcia > Myxococcales > Myxococcaceae > Myxococcus. Next base: position 7,514 of record JBKGHI010000063.1, on the reverse strand, counting down.
TCTGCGCCTGAACTTCATGAACATCATCATCCTGCCCATCCTCCTGGGCTTCGGGGTGAGTCACGGCCTCTACCTGCTCCACCGCTTCCTGGAGGGCACCTCACCGCTGGTGGCCCTGCGCAGCGTGGGCGCAGCCGTCGCGTCCTCCACGCTCACGGCGGTGGTGGCCTTCGCGGCGCTGCTGGCCGCGGCCCACAACGGCCTGCGCTCCATGGGTCTGGTAGCGTGCATTGGCCTCATCACCACGCTGGTGGTGTCCTTCACCGTGCTGGCCGCGGTGATGCAGCTCATGTACGACCGGAAGCAGCGCGAGTCGGGCGCGTCCTCCGGTGAGGGCGGCGCGGCTGGCGGTGGCAAGGACTCCGAGCCGAAGGCGGCCTGAGCCGTCTGGCCCGGGCGTGCATCTGAAGGAGGCCCCCTTCCCGCGGAAGGGGGCCGGGAGAGGGACATCATGATGAAGCGACTGTTGCCCGTGCTCGGGCTGGGCCTGCTGTCCGGATGCTCCGCGGTGAAGAGCCAGCGGCTCCGCTCCGACTACGACACGGTGGACAAGCACCAGGTGAAGCGCCTGGTGGTGGTGACGCAGCCGCTGCCCGACGGCAAGGTCTCCGTGGGCGAGCTGTGGAGCCTCATCGCCCGCCAGTGGGTGAACCAGAACCGGGACTTCCTGGTGAAGGAGAGCGCGGCGCTCCCGGACGTGCCTACCGACAGCACCTTCAAGGCGCTGTGCGTGGAGGGCCTGGAGGGCGTGCTGTGGCTGTCTCCGCAGATTGTGCTCAAGGGCAGCGGCGCCGAGGCCGCCGTGGTGGCGAAGCTGGTGCGCTGCCGCGACGGCGAAGAGGTCTGGGCCGCCGAGGCCGCCGGGAGCTGGAGCTCCAAGGACGAGGACTACGAGCAGCGCATCAGCCAGTACGTCCAGGAGCTGGGCGAAGAGGTGGCCCCCTACGTCGTGCCCACCAGCAAGCTGCTGACGGCCACGCTGGACACCCTGCCCAATCCCGAACTGAACGACGCGGACAAGGACGAGAAAATCGAGCTGGGTGAGTAGGTTCATCCCTTGTGGATGAACGGACCGTCGCCTTGAGATTGGCCCTGGCCGCCCTGCTTGGGGGCGTGCTGGGCCTGGAGCGTGAAGTGCGTGGCCAGGCGGCCGGGCTGCGCACCCACATCCTCGTCTCCCTGGGCGCGTGCTGCTTCACGCTGGCCAGCGTCTTCATTGAAGTAGCGCTGGGCCCCGACACGCCCGAAGGCACCCGGGGCGACATCAGCCGCATCGCCAGCCAGGTGGTGGTGGGCATCGGTTTCCTGGGCGCGGGCGTCATCCTGCGCCACAACGGCCAGGTGAAGGGCCTGACGACGGCGGCCAACCTCTGGCTCACCGCGTCCGTGGGCCTGGCGGCCGGCCTGGGCTTCTACTTCGCCGCCGTCACCACCATGGCCATTGCCCTGCTGTGCCTTGCGGGCCTGCGCCCCCTGGAGCGCGCCATCAAGCGCTACCGGACACGCAAGGGCGCGTCCCGAGAGCAGGACGAAGACGCCGGAGCCTAGCCACGCCCGCTCCCCGGACGGACGGCTCGCGCTACGGCTTGCGCCGATAAAGCAACTTGGTTACAACAACATCCAGGAAACCATTCACCACCGTCCCGGCGTGACTTCCGCGCGGCGCATCGCCGCCGCAGGCCCTGTCATGCCCGCGCGGCCGGAGCCCACCATGCCCAAGGGAAACCGCACCATCATCCAGCTCGTGTCGTCGGCGGGGACCGGACAGGAGAAGCTCCAGCTCAAGAAGTACGACCCGCGCGCGCGCAAGCATGTGCTGTTCGTGGAGGGCAAGCCGTGACGCGGCCCCTGCTGCCCGTCACGGTGCTCTCCGGCTTCCTGGGAGCGGGAAAGACGACGCTGCTCAACCACGTCCTCCAGAACCGGGAGGGCCTGCGGGTGGCGGTCATCGTCAACGACATGAGCGAGGTGAACATCGACGCCCGGCTGGTGAAGACGGGCGGCGCGCTGAGCCGGGTGAACGAGAAGCTGGTGGAGCTGTCCAACGGCTGCATCTGCTGCACGCTGCGGGAGGACTTGCTGCTGGAGGTCTCCCGGCTCGCCCGGGAGGGCCGCTTCGACTACCTGCTCATCGAGTCCACTGGCATCTCCGAGCCGCTGCCCGTGGCGGAGACGTTCACCTTCACGGACGAGCAGGGCCAGGGCCTGTCGGACGTGGCGCGGCTGGACACGCTCGTCACGGTGGTGGACGCGCTCAACTTCCTGCGGGATTGGACCGCCGCGGATGACCTCGCCGCGCGTGGACTGGCCGCCGCGGACGAAGACGAGCGCACCGTGGTGGACCTGCTGGTGGAGCAGGTGGAGTTCGCGGACGTGCTGGTCCTCAACAAGACGGACCTCGTCCCAGCAGAGGAGCTGGCCCGGCTGAAGGACATCCTGCGCAAGCTCAACCCGGAGGCGCACCTCGTCACGGCGGAGCGGGGCCGCGTCCCGCTCTCGGCCGTGCTCAACACGGGCCGCTTCGACTTCGAGCGCGCGCGGCGCGCACCGGGCTGGCTCAAGGAGCTGCGGGGCGAACACACGCCGGAGACGGAGACCTACGGCATCCGCAGCTTCGTCTTCCGCAGCCGGGTGCCCTTCCATCCCGCGCGGCTGTGGGACTTCATCCATGAGAGCTGGAAGGGCGTGCTGCGCTCCAAGGGCTTCTTCTGGCTCGCCACGCGGATGGACATCGCGGGCGTGTGGGCCCAGGCCGGCGGCGCGTGCAGCTTCGAGCCCGGCGGCGTGTGGTGGGACGCGATGCCCCGCGCCGAGTGGCCGGACGACGCCCAGGCGCGCGCCGACATCGAGCGCGAGTGCGTGGGCCCGCATGGCGACCGGCGCCAGGAAATCGTCTTCATCACCCAGGACGCGGACCACGAGGAGATGGCCCGGCTGCTGGAGGCCTGTCTGCTCACGCCCGAGGAGCTGGCGCAGGGCCCCCGGCGCTGGACGCGGCTGGAGGACCCGTTCCCCGAATGGCAGGTGCAAAGGACGGACGCGCCCGCCGAGGCCGAGGAGCACGCCTGACGCAACCCGCCCACGAAGCACACTAGAGGAACCCATCCATGTCGAAGGTCTGCCAGGTCACCGGGAAGCGGCCGCTCGTCGGCAACACCGTGTCCCACGCCAACAACCGTCACAAGCGGCGCTCGCTGCCGAACCTCCAGTGTCACCGCTTCTGGGTGCCCAGCATGAACCGCTTCGTGAAGCTGCGGGTGAGCACGCACGGCATCCGCATCATCAACCAGCGCGGCATCGAGCGCGTGGTGCGGGAGCTGCTCGCAGAGGGAGTGAAGCTCTGATGCGCCGCCGTGATGGACGCCCCACCCACCCCCTCCGGCTCCGGGCCGCCGCGCGGCACCGGCCTCAGGGCCGCGAGTTCGCGCCTCCGCTCCTCGTCGACGTCGCGGGAGACGACGAGGCCGAGGCCCCCGCGCTGGCGTCCCACCTGAACGTCGTGCCCTCCCCTGAACCCCTGAGCGAGTCCGTGTCCTGAGGGCCGGCTCGCAGCGAGAAAGACACCGCCATGGCGAAGAAGAGCAAGGTCGCGCGCAATGAGCAGCGCAAGGCACGGGTCGCGAAGTACGCGAAGCGCCGCGCGGCGCTGAAGGCGCGCATCCGCGACACCGCCATCTCCTACGAGGAGCGGCGCGCGGCGCAGGACGCGCTGGCGTCCCTGCCCCGTGACTCGAACCCCAACCGCGTGACGAACCGCTGCACGTTGACGGGAAGGCCTCGGGGCAACCTGAGGCGCTTCGGCCTGTCGCGCATCGCGTTCCGCGAGAAGGCGCTCCGGGGAGAGATTCCCGGCGTCGTCAAATCGAGCTGGTAGGCACGGCGGCGGCCACTCAGTGGCGCGCGTGCCGCCGTGAATCCGGGGACGGCGCCTCGCGACGGGGCGCCGCCTCCTCCTCCGCGCCCGCCCACTGCCGCGGCATGCCGTCCGACGACAGCCGCGCCGCCGGGTGCGGCAGGGACTCCTCGTCCTCGTTCTCCTGCGCCCAGCCCAGGCCGCCCGTCAAATCATGCTGGAGCGGCAGACCCGCGGTGGTGGACGTCCGCCGCGCGGGTGCCAGGGCTTCCGGCTTCAAGTCCGGCAGGTGCGACAGCTCCTCACGCAGGTAGACATCATCGCCGTCGACGTCCGTCACGTCCGAGAAGGACATCCGGCAGTCGCGCGTGAAGAGCCGCCCCCTGCCGATGAAGAAACCCGCCGCGTCCGCGGCGATGATGGTGCCTACCTTCTCACCGTCCCGGTCTCTCGCGGTCATGCCCATCTGGATGTTGGCGGGATTGAACATGCTTGCTCCTGGGGCGAGCCCGTGTGCTCGTCCCAGCAAGTTGCACACGCCGGCTCGCGTCCGGAATCCCCTCCGGGTCCGGTAGGCGTGTTGGCAAGCCACCGCCATCCGCCCCACCCTCACGGGCGGGGGCGTCAGGCCGTGTTCCGCCCCGAGGGCTCGTGGTCCGCGGGCTCCACGTTCCCTACACCTGGCGCGCCCGGCTCCATCGTCTCACTGAAGCGGCGGTCCATCTCCGTGCGCACGTAGCGCTCGATTTCCTCCGCGGTGGTCAGCTCCATGGCGTTCTGCAGCAACTCCATGGCGTCCGCGCGGCTCACCCGGCGCAGGAAGCGCTTCACCACCGGAATCTGGCCCGACGTCATGGACAGCTCGTCGAAGCCCAGTGCCAGCAGCACCAGCGTGTAGAGCGGATCGCCCGCCATTTCCCCACACATGGACACGGGGATGTTGGCCGCCCGGGCCGCGTCGATGATGCCGCGCAGTTGCCGGAGCACGGAGAGGTGGAGGGGCCGGTAGAGGTAGGCCACCTCGCGATTCTGGCGGTCGATGGCCAGCGAGTACTGGATGAGGTCGTTGGTCCCCACCGAGAAGAAGTCCGCCTCCTGGGCCAGCCGGTCGGCGATGGTGGCCGCGCTGGGCGTCTCCACCATGATGCCCACGGGGAAGCGCTTGCCCACGGGCACCCCGGCGCGGCCCAGCTCCGTGCGGCAGGCCTCCAGCTCGCTGCGGGCCTCGCGCAGCTCACTCACGCCGCAGATGAGGGGGAACATCAGGCGCAGGTTGCCGTGCACGCTGGCGCGCAGCAGGGCGCGAAGCTGGGTGCGGAACAGCTCCCGGTTGGACAGGCAGTAGCGGATGGCCCGCAGGCCCATGGCCGGGTTGGGTTCCTTCTCGTGCTTCGTCTTGCCCGGCACCTTGTCGCCGCCCAAATCCAGCGTGCGGATGGTGACGGTGCGGCCGCCCATGGCCTCCAGGACCTGGCGGTAGGCGCGGTAGTGCTCCTCCTCGGTGGGCGCCGTCTTCCGGTCCAGGAACATGAACTCGGTGCGGTACAGGCCAATGCCCTCCGCGCCGTGCGCCAGCAGCGAGGGGATTTCCTCCAGGAACTCGATGTTGCCGTTGAGGCGAATCTGGAAGCCGTCGGTGCTGATGGCCGGCAGGTCCTTGGTGGCCAGCGCCAGCCGCTCGCTCTCCTGATGGCGGCGCTGCTCCTCGCGGAAGACGGCAATCTGCTCCTCGGAGGGGTTCACCAGCACCACGCCCCGGATGCCGTCCATGGCCACCAGGTCGCCCGGCGAAATCTGCTCGCTGGCCCGGCCGGCGCCCACCACCGCGGGCGTCTCCCGCGCGCGGGCGACGATGGCGGTGTGGCTCGTCTGGCCGCCCAGGTCCGTCACGAAGCCCGCCACCCGGCCGCTGCGCGCCATCAGCGCGCGTCCGCGGGGGACAAATCATGCGCGACGACGATGGCCTCCGCGGGGACCTCCACCTCCTCGTCCACCACCTGTCCCATCAGGTTGCGGATGATGCGGTCGGCGACGTAGTCCACGTCCGAGCGGCGCTCGCGGAAGTACTCGTCCGGGATGTTGTCGAACAGGTGCTTGATTTTGCGCGCCACGCGCCGGACAGCCCACTCGGCGTTGATGCGGTCCTCGATGATGAGCCGGTTCACCTCGTCCACGAGCATGGGGTCGTGGAGCATCAACCGGTGCGCCTCGAGGATGAGGGCGTGGTCGCTGCCCTCGGTGCGCGTAATCTGTTCCTTCAGCTCGGCGAGCTGGCGGTCGGACAGGTCGATGGCCGTCTTCATCCGCATCCGCTCGGGCTCGACCTCCGCCTCCGCCAGACGCAGCTTGGGCGTCCGGATGCGTTTGCGGTCCAGGATGAAGGCGTGCCCCACCGCCACGCCGGGAGAGGCGCCGATGCCCGATAACCTCAGAGTGGGGGTGGCCTGGCTGCTCACGGTTCCTTCCGCTCCTGTCCGTCTACCGCGTTGTCCGAACGACTCGTCACTGCGCCTCGCCGAAACGGTCTCCAATGAGCTTCGCCAGCTCCTGGAGACAGGCGTCCGCGTCGTCGCCCTTGCAGGTGAGCTTCACCTGGGTGCCCTGGGCGGCGGCGAGCATCAGCACGCCCATGATGGATTTGGCATTGGCCCGCTGTCCCTGGGCTTCGATGGTGACCTCGCTCTTGAACCGGTTGGCCACCTTGACCATCTGCGCCGCGGCCCGGGCGTGCAGCCCCAGCGCGTTGATGATCTCGTACGTCCCTTCGACCACGCTTGCCATCGCGACTCCCACTCTCCTTAGAGGAATGCTCCCGCCACGCAGGCCAGGCCCGCCGCGACATAGAGCACCACGTAGTTCGGCACCCGACGGCTGACCAGCACGTAGGACGCCACCCCCAGGGCCAGGCAACCCGCCGCCAGCAAGGGCGCATACAGCCCTCCGGCATTGGCCCCAAATGACACCGCCAGCCAGGCGGCCACGCCGCCCGCGCTCGCCGCCGCCACCGCCCGCAGCCGGGCCCCCCGCGCGGGGAGGTTGGCGCGAGCCACCGCTTCCACCAGCCTGTCACCCAGCGTCAGGCCCAGCCAGTACAGGCGCACCCGAAGCATCAGGTGCACCAGGTTGTAGAGCACCAGGAACAGGGGCACCGCCCACACGCCGAGCAGCGGCACCAGCGAGGCGCTCACCGCCCCCGTCGCGGGCTTGAGCGACAGCCAGAAGAAGCCATCCCCCAGCGCCGCCAGCGGCCCCATGAGCGCGGCCTTGAAGGCCACCACCTTGTCCGGCGTCTCCTCACCCCGGGCAATGCGCTGCTCATGGTTGATGACGCCGCCCACAATCGCCGCGGCGACGTAGGGATGCGTGTTGAAGAAGACGAGGTGCCGGCGCACCGCCTCCTCGCGCGTGGGCCCCGGGGGGTACAGCGCCGCCAGCGCGGGGTACACGGCGTAGGCCAGCCCCAGGTTCTGCATGCCCTTGGGGTTCCACGACGCCTGGAGGAAGAGCGAGCGCAGGAAGACGCGCAGCAGCACGCCAAGGGAGAGCGTGTCCGGGGGCGTGCTCATCGCGCCTCCAGGAGGAGCACGCAGACGACGGACGCCGTCACCACCGCCGCGCCCAGCCCGCGAAGAGCGGCGCGCGCCGCGCGTGGCTGCCTGCG
>JBKGHI010000639.1:0-625 GCA_046520405.1 Myxococcus sp. 1LA | reverse complement strand
CTCACCGAAGGCGAATAGCCCGAGGTTGGACCGGAGCCGCGCCCCCGCCTCCAGGCGCGCGTATGCGCCGGAGAGCGAGGACACGCCGGCCTGGGCCTCCAGGTAACCGCTCCTCACCGGGACGTCCGTGAGGACACGGGAGAGCCCCGCGGACACTGCTACCCGCGGGGCGTCTGAGGGACCGCCGCGCTCGGAACCTGGATGGCTGACTGCCCCAGCACCGCGTTGACGCCGGACGCGCCCAGCTCCCGCGGGCCCAGGTTGACGACGGGGGAGCCCCGGCTCGCCTTCATCTTGTCCAGGGCCGCTTCGATGAGGCCGCTCAGGAACGCGCCCACGCTGCCAGCCGACAGCTTCAGCACCTCCTGCAGTTCCGCCAGGCCGCGCTCGCCAAGGCTCGTCATCAGCCGGTCCATGGCCGTGGCCTTGAGGCGGTGGAGTTCCTCGGCGGTGAGGATGCCGTCAGCTGCCGCCGCCTCCAGCTCCAGCTTCATCGTGACTTCGATGTCCCGGACGATGCCCTCGGCAAGGACGGTGGCGCGGTGCCCCACCAGCGCCAGCTTCGACTCCTCGGCCTGGACGGACAGCTTCCGCGTCAGAGCCGCGAGCGCCGCCGCCAGCAGGG
>JBKGHI010000638.1:0-631 GCA_046520405.1 Myxococcus sp. 1LA | reverse complement strand
GCCGGCGCGCCGCGGTTCCCGCGGTGGCGGCGCTGGGCACGCTGGAGGCCCGGGAGGCCCTGGAGCGTGCCTCCAACCAGGACGAGGACCCCGAGGTCCGGCGGGCATGCCGGCTGGTGCTGAGCCGCTGAAGCCGCCGCCATGTTCTCATTGCCCATGTCTCCCCAGGTGTTCGCCATCCTGGCCGCGCTCATCGAGCAGCGGTCCGGACTGCACTACGCCCCCGAGGACCGGGAGTTGCTCGCCGACAAGGTGGTGCCCCGCGCGCTGGACGCGGGCTTCGACTCGCTGCTCGACTACTACTACTTCCTCCGCTACGACCCGGCGGGCTCCGAGGCGCTGGACGCGCTGGTGGACGCGCTGCTGGTCCACGAGACGTACTTCTTCCGGGAGCCGCAGCCGCTGCGGGTGCTGACCGAGGACGTGCTGGTGCCCGCGGTGCGCGCCGGCCGGCGGCCCCGGGTGTGGAGCGCGGCCTGCTCCACCGGAGAGGAGCCCCTCACGCTGGCGATGATGCTCGCCGAGGCGGGCGTGCTCGAAGGCGTGGAGCTGGTGGCCAGTGACTTGAGCGCCGGGCGCTGGACGCGGGCCCGGCCGCCGGGGAGCACGAACCTGCGGCCTCCCTGGCGAC
>JBKGHI010000637.1:0-631 GCA_046520405.1 Myxococcus sp. 1LA | reverse complement strand
CCGGAGCTGCCCGACGAGCCTCGCACCGAAGCGGCCATCCCCATGCAAGCGGCGGCGCACGACACCCCCGTCGAGCTGCCCGCCGTCACGGAGGGCGCGGCGCCCCCCACCGAGGCGCGTCCCGTGGGGACCTGGGGCGGCAAGGGCTACCGCACCTCCGTGGACGAGGCCCGGGACACGCTGGCGCGTGAAGAGGCCGCGCGCGTGGCCAAGGGGAAGGAGAAGGCGCGCATTGTGACGATGGGCATCATCTATGCCGCCGCCGCCCTGTTCCTCATCGGCGTGTTCTACAAGCTCGTCATCGCGCGCGAGTCCACGTTCGAGGACGCGTACGCGTCCACCACCACGCTGTGGCTGGCCTCCAAGCCCGCGGGCGCCACCGTGCGGCTCAACGACCAGGTGCTCAAGGGCGTCACGCCCATGATGGTCGAGGTCAAGATTGGCGAGGCCAACACGCTGGCCCTGACGCTGCCGGGGCACCTGCCCTGGACGAAGCGCTTCACGCCCACGTCGAACCTGGTGAAGCCCCTCACGGCGGAGTTGAAACCCGTCGCCGAGCCGCCCCCGCCTCCACCGGCCGAAGTGGCCGTGGCGGCGCCAGAGGACGCGGGCACGGCGGTGGCCGAGGCCG
>JBKGHI010000636.1:0-640 GCA_046520405.1 Myxococcus sp. 1LA | reverse complement strand
CATGCGCAGGCGCAGGCGGCGCCGCCCCGAGGAGGTGAGCTCGCCCGGGACGATGACGCCGAAGCCCGCGTCGGAGAGCACGCGGGCGCCCTCGGAGAGGAAGGTCCACGCGGCGTCAGGCTCCAGCAGCAGCGCCTGGGGCCGAGGGCTCTCCAGTACGAGGGCCAGCGGGGCGAAGAGCCGGGCCGCGCGGCCGAGCGCCTCCAGCAAGGACTCCTGCGGGTCCCGGAACGCGCGGCCGAGCTTCTCCAGGCTGCGCCCGCGCGTCTCCCAGACGTCGGCGGCCGGGACGAGCAGGCTCGGGTCGTCCGGGGACTGGAGGTGGAAGCTCAGCGCGAAGGGCTCGCCGTCCGCGCTTGGAGGCTCCAGCCGGAAGCACGCGCGCAGCTTGTCCCGGGCGCGAGGGCGGGTTCGCTCCAGCGCGTCAGCTCGTCGACGACGGAGCGCTCGGCGAAGCCCTCGGGGGCGAAGTCCCGGCGCGCGCTGGTGAGGGCCTCTCGCCAGCGCTCGTCCCACGAGGATGGGCGCCGGGACGGGAGCGCGGGCGCGCCGCGCGTGGCGCGCACGAAGGCATCGACGGTGGCGTCGAGGAAGGCGCGCAGCAAGGCGTCCGGCGCCCAGATGGCGCGCTCTCGCCCCT
>JBKGHI010000635.1:0-655 GCA_046520405.1 Myxococcus sp. 1LA | reverse complement strand
GCGGCGGCTGGTGTCGCTGCCGCTGGCCTGGCTCACCGCGCGCACGGACCTGCCGGGGCGCCGTCTGTGGACGGTGTTGTTGTGCGTGCCGTTGGCGGTGCCCACGTTCGTCAGCGGCTACGTGCTGCTGGCGGCGTTCGGCGTGGGCGGCGCGCTGGAGGAGCCCCTGACGCGCTGGGGCCTTCCCGTGCCACCCGTGTATGGCTTTCCCGGAGCGCTGCTGGCGCTGACGGTGTCGACGTATCCGTACTTCTTCCTCGCCCTGCGCGCCGGGCTGCTGTCCCAGGATCCGGCGTGGCTGGAGGGCGCGAGGAGCCTGGGCCTCTCGCCCGCCCGAGCCTTCTTCCGCATCACCGTGCCCCTGCTGCGCCCGGCCTTCGCGTCCGGCGCGCTGCTGGTGGGCCTGTACGTCCTCTCCGACTTCGGCGCGGTGGCGCTGCTGCAGTACGACGCCTTCTCGCGCGCCATCTACGTGCAGTACGAGGGCGCGTATGACCGCAGCTACGCGGCGCTGCTCGGGCTGGCGCTGGTGTCCGTGACGGTGGGCGTGCTCGCGCTGGAGCTGTGGCTGCGCGGCCGGGCGGGCTACCACCGCAGCGCGAAGGGCGCGGCCCGGGCGCCTCGTTCGTCACGCTCGGCCGCTGGCGCCTGCCAG
>JBKGHI010000634.1:0-659 GCA_046520405.1 Myxococcus sp. 1LA | reverse complement strand
CCACCGCCCGGACGGCTCCGCCCACGGTGATGGAGCCCTTGCCCGCGAGGACGACGACGCCGCCGGCGCCACCACCCGCGCCTGGCAGGTTGCTGGCGGTTCCGCCGGCCTCACCGTTGGCATTGATGCCGCCCCCGGGAGGAACGCGAATGGCGCCCTGCGCGAGGATGACCAGGGAGCCACCGCCCCTGCCACCCGCCACACCGGCCTGCTTGGCACCCGAGCCGCCGCCCAGACCGCCGGGCCGCAGGAGCTGCGCGGACTGAAGCAGCAGCAGCCCCCGTCCCCCCTGCGGCTCGCCCGCGGCCGAACGCGCCACGCCCGCCTCCGCGGGCCCGGTGCCGTTGTCCTCGGCGCTGGGGTCCACGATGATGGTTCCGCTGACGGTGACGTCGCCAGTCGCCCGGATGACCGTCCCACTGGGGACAATCAGCGTGCCGCTGATGGTGACGGTCGTGAACTGCAGGTGCTGCCGGCCGGCCAGCGAGCTGTAGCCAGAGGCCGTGGTCAAATCGACGGTGTTGCCCATGGGGACGTTGAACGCACCACCCGACCCGTCACCGTAGGCACCGAGCGACCCCGTGGGCCCCTGCGGGCCGGCCGGGCCCTGCGGACCACTGGGCCCCGTGGGCCCCGTCGCGCCAACGGGTCCCGTCGCG
>JBKGHI010000633.1:0-676 GCA_046520405.1 Myxococcus sp. 1LA | reverse complement strand
GGCACCCCGGCCCGGGCCAGCGCGCCGCCCACGCCCTCGCTGGAAGAGGCACCGGCCGCCGAGCTGGGCGCCTTCGTGGTGCGCGTGGTGGATGCGCGAGGTCCGGTGGAAGGCGCGCGCGTGCGGGCCTACCTGCGCGTGGGCGCGGACGGCACCGGCGCCACGCCCTGGCGCCGTGCGGGGGAAGGCGCCACGGCGGAAGGCGGCGTCCTGCGCCTGCCCGCCGGTCCGGGCGCCTACCTGTTGTCCGCGCAGGCGCCGGGGCACGGCCCGGCGCGGCTGGAAGCCACCCGGCCGCTGGGTGAGGCGGAGACGGCCGTCGAGCTGCGCCTGCCTGACGGCGCGACGCTGCGCGGCCGCGCCGTGGTGGAGGGACGCGAGGAGCCAGTGCCGCTGGCGACACTGACGCTGCGGCCCTACCCCGGAACGCCCACCGCCTGGGCCCTCCCCACCAGCCTGCCCGAGGAAGCGGCGGAGACGACGAGCGACGCCCAGGGCCACTTCACCTTCACGCAACTGGCGCCCGGGCGCTACGAGCTCACCGCCGAGGCGCCGGGCTTCAGCCGCCGCACGCTGCGCCTGCTCCAGGTGCCGCAGGCCGGCGACGTCGTGGTGGGCCTGTGGGGCGCGAGCACCCTGGAGGGCTTCGTCGTCGACGCGAAGGGCCAGCCGGTGG
>JBKGHI010000632.1:0-683 GCA_046520405.1 Myxococcus sp. 1LA | reverse complement strand
CCCCCCGGCCCACGGCGACCCCGACGGCCGCGAACGCGCCGGCGGCCCCTGAGTCCAAGCCCTTGAAGCACCCGGGGATGCCCGAGGGGCAGCCCTCCTACAGCCCCTGGGAGCTGAGCACGGGCGCAGCCTCGGACGTGATGGTGAGCGGTGGTGACAACAAGCTCACGGCGCCCGCGGCCGCCAAGCCGACCATGTACCTGGACAAGCCGGGCCGCCCCTTCGAGAAGGACACCTTCGGCGGCGGCAAGCTGAGCGGCAACGTGGGTTCGATGCAGGCCTCCACCACGAGCTACAGCGGCGGCGGCGTGAACCACTACTCCGCCCAGGCCGAGCTGAACGGGCCCAGCGTTGGTTACGAGCTGCAGAAGACGCACGCGGGCCGGTTCGGTGTGACGAGCGGCCAGCTCTCCGCCGAGGCGAACACGTTCAAGTCGCAGGCCCAGGCCGGTGTGTCGCTCGACCGGAACGACCACGCCTACACGGCCGCGCTGACGGCCAAGGCGGAGACGGGCGTGGGTGTCGCGGCGAGCGCGAGCCACGACTTCAACCGGCACGTGGGCGGCTACGTGAAGGGCGAGGCCAAGGCCTCGGCCACCGCCTACGCCGAGGGCGTGGCCACCCTGGACCCGAGGACGGCCACGGCGATGGTCTCCGGGCAGGTGGGCGCGGCCGCCACGGCG
>JBKGHI010000631.1:0-690 GCA_046520405.1 Myxococcus sp. 1LA | reverse complement strand
CATCGCGGGCGTGGGCATCGTCTTCTTCCGCTCGCCCGCCGGACGCCACGGCCGGTGCGCCCCCCCCGTGGAAGTGGCCGTGCCGCACCAGCCGGAAGTCCCGCCCGACGTGCAGCCACCGCCGCGCATCGAGCCGGAGCCGGCGCGCCACGTGGCGCTGCCCGTCATCACCGAGCCCCCTGGGGCCCGGGTGAGCGTCAACGGCGAGGAGCGCGGCGAGACGCCGCTGCGCCTGGAGCTGGAGACCGGCGCCGCGCCCGTATCGGTGACGCTGGCCCTCAGCGGTTACGAGCCCGTGACGCGGCAGGTGTCCGCCACGGACGAGGAGCTGCGCCTGGAGCTGCGGCGCGCGGTGGGAAGCAAGCCGACCGTCACGGGCACACCGGCCGCGGGCACGAAGCGGCCCACCGGCTCCAACCAGGGCGGCCTGGGCATCAAGACGGGCCGCTGAGCCTCGCGCGGGAAAATCCGCGCGAAATGATTTTCTGAGACGGCGCGGGCGCCGGGCCCTCAGGGGGAGTGGACCCCCTCACAGGCCCAGGCGCCATGACTCCAGAATCCATCCATCGTTCCGCCGCCCCACCGGCGGGAGACCGGCGCGTCCCGAAGGCGCTGGTGGCGCTCGCGGGCGTGCTGGTGCTCGCGGGCGGCGTGGCCCTGCTGCTCTCTGGCGGCGACGGTGACGCGGCG
>JBKGHI010000630.1:0-708 GCA_046520405.1 Myxococcus sp. 1LA | reverse complement strand
GCCGCGGGCACGCCCAGCAGAAGCTCACCGCCGAACGGGACGGCCTCGCGGGCCAGCTCCAGCAGGCGGAGGCCCGGCTCCAGCAGCAGGCCCAGCAGGCCGCCCAGGAGCGCGCCGACGCCAAGCGCGCGGCGGATGAACTGGCCGCCAAGCTGGCCAAGGCCGAGCAGCGCGTTGCCCAGCTCACGCAGGACGCCCAGACGCAGGCCTCGGAACACGACGCCAAGGCCAAGGACCTGCAGGGCCAGCTCAGCACGCGGGCGAAGAAGATTCAGGACCTGGAACTGGCGGTGGAGAACGCGCACGGCACCAAGGCCCGCGCGGAGAAGGAGCTCAACGCCAAGGTGGCCGCGGCGGAGGCCAAGGCCCACGAGGCCGCCACCCGCCTGGCCGCCGCGCAGAAGGAGCGCAAGGACCTGGAGGCGCGGCACGCCAAGGAGCAGGAGGAGCTCGCCGCCAAGCAGAAGGCGGAGCTGGAGCGCCGCGACACCATCAAGGCCCAGGAGGTCGCCCGCCTGCAGCAGTCCGTGCAGGAGAAGAGCAAGGCCCTCAAGGTCGCCGAGTTGGAGCTGGCCCGGTACAAGAGCAAGTCCACCTCCGCGGCCGCCGCCCCCGCCAAGGCCGCCCCCAAGCCCGCCGAGGACGACGAGCTGGCGGTGAGGACGCAGCTCAACCAGGTCATCCCGCCCGCCGCGGCGCAGGCACCGG
>JBKGHI010000062.1:0-38713 GCA_046520405.1 Myxococcus sp. 1LA | reverse complement strand
CCTGCGCGCGTCCGCGGCCGAGCGCGCCCTCAAGGGCCTGGAGCCGGCGGTGGCCCCGGAGGCGCACGCGGAGCTGCGGCGCCTGGTGGGGCTGACGCTGACGCGGCTGTTGGAGGAGCTGGGCACGCCGTGGCTCCAGGAGGGCCGGCTGGAGCCGGTGGCCTCGGCGATCCTTCCGATGGAGAGCAGCCCCGTCCCGTAGGAATTTCAGTCCGGGGCGGTCCTCGGGGCCGGAGCGGCCGTCCCGTCTTAGAAGATTCAGGGCTTTGCCCGACAGGGCCCCTGGCATGTCCTCTGCTTTCGCCCAGGCACGCGTATTGGTGCGCGACGCAACTGCCGGGAGGTGGAGTGAATGGTGCTGGGAGAGCAGGGGCAGCGCCGTGACGTGTGGGCCTTCTATTCGCTGACCGCCTTCGCGGCGGTGATGTACGCGGCGCCGGGTGAGTGGATACCGGCGCTCGCACCGCTGCGCCTCGCGTTGGTGACGTCGGGGGTGGCGGCGGGGCTCATGGTGATTCGCCGGCTGGGCCGCGCGGAGCCGCTCTACGTGGACGGCTCGCGGGGGCTGGCGCTCATCGCCTTCTCCACGCTGGCGGTGGCGTCCATTGGCTGGTCCGTGAGTCCGGAGGTGACGAGCACCACGGGCATCGAGCTGCTGAAGCTGACGGCCATCTACCTTACCTTCGTCAACGTCATCACCACCGGCCGCCGGCTGGCGGTGGTGTGCGGGGCCATGGTGCTGGCGTCGGTGGTGACGTCCATTGGCGCCATCAACTGGTACCTGGTGGGCGAGGACCTGGTGGAAGGCTTCCGCGCGCGCTGGGTGGGCGTCTACGCGGACCCGAACCACATGGCCATGAACCTGGCGCTGGTGGTGCCGCTGGCGGTGGCCTTCGTGGCGCGCAAGGGCAGCGGCTGGCTGTGGCGCGTGGCCTGCCTGACGGCGGCGGTGCTCGCGGTGGCGGCCATCGTCGTCTCGCACTCGCGCGGCGGCTTCATTGGTTTGTCGGCGGCCATGGGGCTGTGGGCCATCCGCGAGAAGCGGCGCATCCAGGCGATTGTGGTGGGCTCGCTCTTCGTGCTGGGCCTGCTCATCTTCGCGCCGCAGAGCTTCTGGCAGCGCAACGAAACGGTGGCCGAGTTCCACGAGGACGCGTCCGCCATGGGCCGCGTCTACGCGTGGCAGGTGGCCAGCCGCATCAGCCTGGACAAGCCGCTCTTGGGCGTGGGCGCGGGCGGCTTCCGCTACGCGTGGCCCATGTACGCGCCGCCCGAGGCGCGCCGGGCGTACGTGGCCCACAACATCTTCCTGGACGTCATTGGCGAGCTGGGCTGGGTGGGCCTGCTGTTCTTCATGGTGTTCGCGGGCGGTGCCGCGGGCGGTGCCTTCCAGGCATCGCGGGACAAGGAGGTGGGGTGGCTGGCGCGGGCCTTGTCCGCGTCGGTGGTGGGCTACCTCGTGTGTGACTTGTTCTCCGGCTACATCCTGTCCGCGCACTGCTACGTGCTCTTTGGCCTGGCCGCGGCGGCGCACCGGGTGGCGCGCGCGTCCGAGGCGGCGGACATTCAACGGGTTCCGGCTCCGCAGGGGCCGGTGGTGGCGACGTGGGAGGGGTCCGGACATGCGGCGTGAGGAGGCGCGGATGGGGCAGGAGCCCCTCCGCCTGGTTCAGTTCACCCGGTCTTTCCACATTGGAGGGACCGAGGTGCAGGTGCTGGAGCTGTTGCGGGGACTGCCCGCCAGCTACCGGTTGCAGGTGTCCGTGCTGGATGATTCGGGGCCGCTGATTGGCGCGGTGTGGAAGCTGGGCCATGCGCCCGCGGCCTTCCCGCTCAAGGGCTCCGTGGTGCAGCCGAACACCGCGTATCAGGTGTACCGCATGGCGCGCTGGCTCCGAGCCAACCGCGTGGAGCTGGTGCACGTGCATGACTTCTACTCCACGATGGTGGCCGTGCCGGCGGCGAAGCTCGCGGGCACCAAGGTCATCGTGGGCCGGTTGGACCTGGCGCACTGGCAGGGGAAGGCGCGGCGCGCGGTGCAGTCACAACTGTGCCGCATGGCGGACCATGTGATTGGCAACGCGGAGGCCATCCGCCAACAGCTCATCACCGAGGAGGGCCTGCCGTCCTCGCGCGTCTCCGTCATCCACAACGGCCTGGACCTGCCGCGGTTCGAGGCCCGCAGGCGCGAAGGGCTGCGCGGCCCACTTCCCGACACGGGGGATGCGCCCGTGGTGGTCCACGTGGCCAACATGAACCACCCGGTGAAGCGCCAGGAGGACCTGCTGGTGGCCCTGGCCCAGCTTCGCCACGCCGGCATCCGCCTGCACGCCTTCCTGGTGGGAGACGGCCCGCGCCGGCCAGGCCTGGAGAAGCTGGCAGGGGAGCTGGGCGTGTCCGATACCGTGCACTTCCTGCGGCACCGCACGGACGTGCCCGCCATCTACGCCCGCGCGACGTTCGGCGTCCTCTGCTCCACCGCGGAGGGCATGTCCAACGCGGTCATGGAGGGCATGGCCGCGGGGCTGCCCATGGTCGTCACGCGCGTGGGCGGCAACACCGACCTGGTCCGCGACGGCGAGCGCGGCCTCGTGGTGGAGCCCGAGCGCCCCGCACAGCTCGCCCAGGCCTTCCGTCAACTCCTCTCAAATCCTGAGAAGGCGAAGGAGATGGGGCAGGCGGCGCGGGACTTCGTGGCGCGCGAGCTGTCTTTGGAGAAGATGGTCCGGCGCCATGATGCGCTGTACCAGCGGATTGCCCGGGGCGCGGACGCCTGAGGCATGTCAGAGCCCCGTGGATACTTCGTCTCCACGGGCCGCAATGAGGGCGGGACCCGTGCGTAGGGAAGGGTGCGTAAAACCTCTTCCGGAGCCCGCAAATGGTCCTGCCCTTGCTGCTTGTCCTTGCCGCCGCGCCCTCTACCCAGACGTGGAACTTCAACACGGACGGTACGCCTGAGGTTCACATCGCCAATGTTGATGGCGCGGTGCGCGTAGATGCGGTAGACGGGAATGGCGTGTTATTCGAGGTTGTTCGGGAAGGCGCGGAGAAATCCCGGAACGAAGTCGAGGTGGAAGTCGTCCAAGAAGGGGACGTCATCCGAGCGCGGGTTTGTTGCGGTCCCTGTGAAGAAGGAATGCAGGCTTGCCGTCGGAGCGTGGGCGCGGTTCGGTTCGCGGTGAAGGTCCCGAAGGACGCGCGTTTGAAAGTGGCGACGGTGGGCGGTCCGGTGACGGTGTCGGGCGTGGCGGGGGCACAGACGCTGGCGACGGTCAGCGGGCGTGTGGAAGTGAACGGTTCGACGGAGCGGTTGAACGTCAGCACGGTGAATGGGGCCGTGGCATTGGCACCGCGGAAGGTCGTGACTACTTCTGTGTCCACGGTGAATGGGGATGTCCGGCTGAAGCTACCGGCCCAGGCGGATGTGAGATTGGAATTCAATACTGTCGGTGGTCGTTTCAACGACAGTCCCGCGAAGTTGGGCGGCCGCGAGCAGACGTACGGCGCGGGGACCCATGCGGTGGATGTCAGCACGGTCGGCGGCTCGCTCTCCGTGCAGCAATAGCTTTCGAGGCCCGTCAAGCACTGGGCCCGGGGCGCTCGCCGGTGAAACTCCAAGGCGCCGGCGAGCGCTCATTTTTTGTCCGCGGATTGATGCGCTGCGTCAGGCGGCCGCGCCGGTGTGCCGGTGCTCGGCGCCAATGGCTTCGCGGACCTGCTTGAAGCCGTCACGGGCGAGCAGGGTGGCCAGGGCGGGGAGGATGCTCCCCACCATGCCGGGGCCCTCGTAGATGAAGCCCGTGTACACCTGCACCACCGACGCGCCGGCGCGCAGCTTCTCGTAGACGTCCTGGGCGGTGAAGACGCCGCCCACGCCGATGATGGGCAGCGCGCCCCCGCTGCGCAGGTACGCGCGGCGGATGACGGCGTTGGCGGGCTCCCGCACCGGCGCCCCGGACAGGCCCCCGGCCTCCTTCGCCAGCGGGTGTTCGAAGGGGCGGGCAATGGTGGTGTTGGTGGCGATGAGGCCGGCGAGCTTCTGGGCCCTCGCCACGTCCACCACCTCGTCCACGGCCTCGGGGGTCAGGTCCGGGGCAATCTTGAGGAACAGCGGCTTGCCCGGGGCCACGGTGGCCAGGCGCTCCTGCACCGCGCCCAGCAGTTGGCTGAGCTGCTCGGGCTCCTGGAGCTTGCGCAGGCCCGGCGTGTTGGGGGACGAGGCGTTGACCACCACGTAGTCGCCCAGCGGCGCCAGTGCGTCCACGCAGGCCACGTAGTCCTCCACCGCCTGCTCCAGCGGCGTGTCCTTGTTCTTGCCGATGTTCACCCCCAGCGGGCCGGGGCGCCACGTCTGCATCCGCAGGTGCGCGGCGGCGCGGGCGGCGCCGTGGTTGTTGAAGCCCATGCGGTTGATGACCGCGCGGTGCTCCGGCAGGCGGAACAGGCGAGGGCTGGGTTGCCGGGCTGGGGCCGGGGCGTGAGGGTGCCAATCTCCACCGCGGAGAAGCCGCAGGCGAAGAGGCCGTCCACCGCCTCGGCGTCCTTGTCCAGGCCGGCGGCCAGCGCCACGGGGTGGGCGAAGCGCAGGCCCGCCACCTCCACGGCAAGGCCGGGCGGGGCGCCCTCCAGGGCCTTCTCACGGAGGGACTCGCACAGGTCCCGTGAGCGGCCCAGGTAGTGGAGCCCCGCCATGCCGAGCCGGTGCGCGCGCTCCGCGGAGAGTTGGAAGAGGAGCGAGCGGGTGAGTCCGTACATGGCGCGGGCTCAGGCGGGGATGAACGAGGCCTCACGGGCCCAGGCGAGCGTCTGATCCACCTGCTCGGGCGTGAGGATGCCGTTCTGTTCGATGATGTCGATTTCCCGCCGCATGTCCGTCTCCAGCAGGTAGGGGCCGTCGGTGTTGATGGTGAACTTCACCTTGCGGTCCCAGAAGGTGCGGACGATGTGGCGCAGCTCCTCCACGCCCTCCACGGCCTTGGTGTGCAGGTTGGACGTGGGGCACAGCTCCAGGACGATGTCTCGCTCGCGCAGCACCTTCATCGCGTGCTCGTCGTAGGCGGCGCGGATGCCGTGGCCGATGCGGTGCGGCTGGAGCTTCTCCACCACGGCCATGACGCCCTCGGCGCCGGTGCCGCGCGTCTCGCCGGTGTGCACCGTGCACTTGAGCCCGGCGCGGCGCGCCCGCGAGAAGAGCTCCTCGTACTGGGCCACGACCTCCGGCTTGAGCTCCATGGCGTTCGTCTCCGTGCCGGCCAGGTCGATGCCGTACACGCCGCGGGTGCGGTACTTGATGGCCTTGTCCACGATGATGCTGTTGAGCCGGTGGTCGAACTCACGGGCCAGGCAGAAGATGAGGCCCATCTTCACGCCGTACTCCAAGACCGCGCGGTCCATGCCGCGCAGCGCGGCGTGGATGATGTGG
Organism: Myxococcus sp. 1LA; assembly: GCA_046520405.1. Taxonomy (GTDB): domain Bacteria; phylum Myxococcota; class Myxococcia; order Myxococcales; family Myxococcaceae; genus Myxococcus. Next base: position 33,291 of record JBKGHI010000062.1, on the reverse strand, counting down.
TCCAGGTCCAGCTCCGAGTTCAGGTTGCGCTTCATCGGGTTGAAGCGCAGCTCCATCTGCGTCACGCGGCTGCCGCGGTACTCCTTGCCGATGACCTCGTAGACGGAGCGCTCAATCGCGCTGGGGGAGGACTGAATCTTCTCCGTCCAGGTGTGGAGAATCTTCAGGTAGTCGTCCAGGCTGCCCACCTTGCCCGGACGGGAGGTGATGAGCTCCACGAAGTCGAAGTAGTTCTTCACCGGGAGCTTGAAGCCCTGCTGGTGGGCGATGGACCAGAGGATGTGGGGCGCCACCGCCCCACCCACGTGGATATGCAGGTCGATCAGATCGCGTGCCATGGCGGCATGTATGCACAGTGCCGGGCGCGCGTAAAGACTACCGCCGGAGCAGGACGTACACCGCGCCGGTGCCGCCGTCCTGGGGGCGTGCGGTAGCGAACGCCAGCACCATCCGTCCAATCCGCTTCTCGGACAGCCAACCCTTGAGCCGCTCCTTCAGCACGGGAATCTGGTCCTTGGAATTCAAACCGCGTCCGTGCACCACGAGCACGCAGCGCTGCTTCGCGCGGCGGCTGTCACTCAGGAAACGCTCCAGCGCGTCGCGCGCCTCCGCCTGCGTCTTCCCGTGCAGGTCCAACCGTCCCTGGATGGCGAAGTCGCCCCGGCGCAGCGCGCGCAGCAGGTTCCGGTCGACGCCCGGGCCCGCGCCTTCGATGAACTCATCCGTGCCGGAGAAGTCGAAGTCGCCCTGGCCGGCGACCAGCTCGGAGAGCTGCGCGAGCGCCTCCGCGTTCTCGTCGATGATTTCCGGCAGCCTCGGATTGGGCGTCGGGGCTTCCCCGCGGTGGGTGAGCTGCTGCACGCCGTCCATGGCGGAGAAGAAGAGGGAGGCCTCGTCCTCCTCGCGGACCTTGGGCGCCTTCGCGGCCCGGGGCGGCGGCGCCGCGGCCTTGCGCTTCGCGGCCTCCGCCACGGCCTTGTCCTGCGCCTCCTTCTTCTCCTGGTCCTTGATCCCCTGGATGGCGGACTTGAAGGGGTTGTTGCTGAAAGCCGCTTCCTTCTTCTTGGGACCGTTGCGCTGCTGACTCATGGCGGGAAGTGCGTCCTCGTCGTGGGCGACTGTGGGGGATGTAATCCGGCGCTACAGGCCGCGCAGGCGCCGAATCTCTTCATACGCGTCGCGAACCTCCTGGAAGCGACGGGCGGCCTGCTCGGCGGCCTGACGGCCGAGGTGGGCGGACTTGTCGGGGTGGAGTTCCGCGGCGAGCTGCCGGAAGGCGCGCTTCACCTCCACGTCCGTGGCGTCCGGCGTCAGGCCCAGCGCGGCGAAGTGCTCATCTCCCGCGCCCAGGTGCAGGGCGATGATGGCCTGCTCGTCCGCCTCGGGGATGTCCAGGCCCTCGGCGACGCGGCGGAGGACCTCCCGTTCGGAGCGCTGCATGCCGCCGTCCGCCAAGGCCAGCTCGTAGAGCGTGTCCAGCAACTGGTGCCGTTCAGCGGCGGGGAGCTGGGCGTGGCAGGCGTCGACGGCGGCGTCCAGGTCGGGCGGGTGGGCCAGGAAGCGCTTGAGGTGGCTGCGGACGACATCCAGGGCCTCGGGCCCGTAGCCCAGCGTCTTCTGGAAGTAGCGCCGCACCACGCGGACCTCGTCGCGGCGGACCTCTCCGTCGGCGTGGGCCACCTCCACGAACACGGCGCACAAGTCGCTGGCGAGCCGCTCATAGGGCTCCTCTTCCCGGGGCGTGAGCGCCGCCTCCGACGTGGCGTCGTACGCGGAGGCGTAGGGGGCGCGGGAGAAGTCGGACAGGGCCTCCGGGTCCTCGGGCGGCAGGGCGTTCTGGGCGTCGTAGTAGCGCCCCGCGAAGCCGCCCGCGATGAGCAGCAGGACAATGGCCCAGGGGCTGCCCACCAGCAGCCCCGCCATCAACCCCAGCATTGCGCCCAGCACTGTTCCTGCGCCCATGAGTGAGCTCCGGCTCCCTTCCCGGCGGATGAGTTTGGCATAGAGTGCCACGCGTGAATGTCCAGTTGATTGACGGCAAGGCAGTCGCGGCGCGCGTGCGTGCGGAGGTCAAGGCGGAGGTGGACCGGCTCAAGCACGAGCGCGGCCTGACGCCGGGGCTGGCCGTGGTGCGCGTGGGGGAGGACCCCGCCTCCAAGGTCTACGTCAACGGGAAGAAGAAGGCCGCCGAGGAGGTGGGCTTCCACTCCTGGGAGCACCACCCGGACGCGGACATCAACCAGGACGCGCTGCTGGCCCTCATCCACCAGCTCAACCAGGATCCGGCGGTGCACGGCATCCTGGTGCAACTGCCGCTGCCCAGGCACATCGATCCGGACGTCATCATCGCCGCCGTGAAGCCGGAGAAGGACGTGGACGGCTTCCACCCGCTCAACGCCGGCAACCTGCTGCTGGGCCGGCCCGCCACCCGGGCCTGCACGCCCTACGGCGTGATGCGGCTGCTGGAGGAGATTGGCTGCGAGCCCGCGGGCAAGCGGGCCGTGGTGGTGGGGCGCAGCAACATCGTGGGCAAGCCCATGGCGCTGATGCTGCTCCAGAAGAACGCCACGGTGACCCTCTGCCACAGCAAGAGCGACCTGCGCCGGGAGGTGGAGGGCGCGGACATCCTGGTGGTGGCGGTGGGCGTGGCGGAGCTGGTGAAGGGGGCGTGGATCAAACCCGGCGCGGTGGTGATTGACGTGGGGATGAACCGCAAGCCGGACGGCAAGCTGGTGGGCGACGTGGAGTTCGCGGCGGCCGCGGAGCGCGCGTCGTTCGTCACCCCCGTGCCCGGCGGCGTGGGGCCGATGACCATCGCCATGCTGATGCGCAACACGCTCGACGCGGCCGTGCGCTACGGCCTGGAGCCCGTCGTCAAATAGGCCGTGAGGGTGACGCGCTGAGGGCCGGGGCCGAGCTCCGCCTGCGCGTGCTCGTGCATGGACCAGAGCAGCGGCTCCCACTTCGCGCCCAGCGCCCGGCGCGCCAGCACGACGGGCGCGCTGGAGCGGGTGGTGGCGTCCACCATGGCCGCCGTGGATGGGTAGTCGATGGTGTCCTCCACTTCGTGCACCGTGACGTCCGTGAAGCCCGCGCTGGCCATCTCCTGCTGACAGGTGTCCGGGTCGGACAGGGGGATGGCGCCAGGCTGTGACGGCGGCGCGCCGAACGTCTCCCAGAGGCGCGTGTACACGGCGCGCATCTCCCGCGAGCGGTCGAAGGGCGTCCAACTGGACACGACGGCCCGCCCCCCGGGCTTGAGCACCCGGTGCAGCTCCTGGAAGCCGCGCGCCCGGTCCGGGAAGAACATCAGGCCGAACATGGAGAAGGCTGCGTCGAACGCACCGTCCTCGAAGGTCAGCGCCATGCCGTCACCCTCCATGACGTCGACGTCGAGCGTCGCCTCGGCGGCCCGGGCGCGCAGGGCGGCGATCATCTCCGCGGAGAAGTCCACCGCCGTGACGCGGGCGCCGTCGCGCGCGGCCAGCAGCGCGAGCGTGCCCGGCCCGGCTGCGACGTCCACGACGCGCGTCCCCGGCGCCACCCCCGCGCGGCGGAGGGCGTCCCGGGAGAAGGTCTCGAACGTGGGCAGCAGCTCGCGCACGTACTCCGGCGCCACGAGGTTCCAGGCCTCGGGTTGGGCGAGCGGCGACACGGCGGACATGGGGGCTCCTGGGAGAGGGGGCTCGGCATGGCCCGGTTGACCCGGGGAAGCCTGCATGGCCCGGTGCGCAAGCGCAATTTCGTTGCGGTTGCGCGGACTTCCAGGCGTTCAGCGGTGGGCGTCCGCTGTACGTCCCCGCGGGCCCCGGCCTAACGTGGTGGCCCTCACGGGGGCGTCAACGGCATGCCGAGTCGCGAAGCGCGGATCGAGGGTGGCATCTACGGGCTGCTGGTGGGGGACGCGCTGGGCGTTCCCTACGAGTTCCACGAGCCGGAGCGGATACCTCCGCCCGAGCACATCGACTTCCAGCCTCCCGCGGCCTTCCACCGCGCGCATGACGGCGTGCCGCCGGGCACCTGGTCCGATGACGGCGCGCATGCGCTGTGCTTGCTGGACTCCCTGCTCTACAACGGACGGCTGGATCCAGAGGACCTGGGCCGCCGGCTGGTGAACTGGCTGGAGTGGGGCTACCTGGCGGTGGACGGCCAGGTGTTCGACGTGGGCATCCAGACCCGCACGGCCCTGGCCTCCGTGCACGCGGGGACGCCCGCGCTGCTGGCCGGACCCAAGGGGGAGCGAGACAACGGCAATGGCTCGCTGATGCGCGTGTTGCCGCTGGCGCTCTGGCATTCCGGCCCGGACGCGAAGCTGGCCTCGGACGCGATGACCCAGTCGCGTGTCACGCATGGACACATGCGCTCCCAGGTGTGCTGCGCGCTGTACTGCCTATGGGCCCGTCGCATCCTCCAGGGCGCGGGTGCCTCGGAGGGGTGGACAGATGCCGTGGAGACCTTCCGCCAGTTGTATCCCGAAGGCTTCGAAGCCCGGACCGAGCTGGACACCCAGGTGCTACCGCCGGGCTGGGAGACAGTCCGCGGCACCGGCACGGGGTATGTGGTGGATTGCCTCCGCTCCGCGCGCCAGTGCGTGGCCGAGCACGACACCTATGAACAGGTGGTGAAGGCGGCGGTGCGCCTGGGCCGGGACACCGACACCACCGCGGCGGTGGCGGGAGGTATCGCCGGGCTCATCCACGGCGTGAACGGCATCCCTGTGCCGTGGCGTAAAATGTTACGCGGGAGTGAGTTGTTACATCCCATGTTACAAAAGCTGCTCAAGTGCGCCGTGAGTTGAGATTGACCCGGTGTCGCAAAATGCAACCAGATCCGATTTTTCTTGGGTGCCATTGACTACGGTTTAACGAAGACAGTACAAGTGACACCTCGCCGTCACAAAACGTGCAACCCCTAGCGGGAGGTGCGGCATTGGCTGACAAGCGCAGGCGTCTCCTGGCTCAGTGGTTCATTCGTGTCACACCGGTGGGGCTGGCGTTGCTCGTCACGCTCCACTTCGGAGTCACGCTGGCATATCTGACTCCGATAAACCCCCTGAAGTTGCGAGTGTTTCAACCGGTGAAGGGCTACATGGAGCCCTTCTTCTCCCAGCGCTGGACGCTGTTCGCGCCGAACGTGGTGGCGCAGTCGCGCACGCTGCTGGTGGCCTGCCGGACGGAAGACGCGCGGCAGATGCGGCATGAGCATCCTTTCGTCGACATCACCCAGCCGTTGCGCGACCTCAAGCGCCGCTATCGGCTGACCCCCGCGGACCGGTTGGACCGGGCGCAAGTCACGGGGGTGACCATGCTGCATGCGCAGGATGACGAAGCCGCCCGCCGTCTGCTCATGAAACCCGAGGACACGCCTGTCTATCGAGAGGCCGTGGCGGCGGTGGAGCAGGAGCGGACCCAGCGCCGGGAGCACGCGAAACGGTTGCTGGCGCGGGTCGCCTCGGCGGCATGTCGCGGCCTCCATCCGGATGAAAAAATCGTCGAGGTCGGAGTCCGCGTCGCGACATTGAAGGCCCCGCCGTTTTCACGGCGCATGGAGCCCGAGGAAGCAGGTGAGACAACGTTCTCAGACCTGCCCTGGCTCCCGTACGAGGCAACGGAGACACTGTGAGCCAGCCCATATCGAATGAAAGCCAGGCGCCCATGGGTGCCTGGGATGGGATTGTCGCGCGCGTGAGCCAGCCTCGGTTCCTCATCGGGGCCAGCCTGTTTCGCATCTGCGCCGGTCTCGCCATTGTCATCCAATACCTGGTGAATCATGCCCAGCGGCGATACCTGTTCGGTCCAGACGGCTTGTGGCCGTGGGACACGTTCACCGCGGGCATGGCGAACTCGGCGACGTTCTCTGTCTATGCCTGGAGCCGTTCCGTCGTCTGGTTCGAGCTCTGCTTCCACCTGGGCCTGGCCGTCTCCCTGCTGTGGCTGGTGGGCTGGCGCACCCGGCTCACCACGCCGCTGACGTATGTCTTCTTCTGGTCCCTGCACCAGCGCTTCCCCGGCATCTGGGACGGGGGCGACAACCTCATGCACCTGGTGCTCGTGTACGCGATGTTCGCGGACGTCGGTGCCTGGTTCTCCCTGGACGCGAAGCGCCGGGCGCTGAAGCCGGCGGACCCGCGGGGCCTGGGCACCCGGCTTGGGGGCATGTTTCACAATACGGCCATCCTCGCCTTCGCCCTGCAAATCAGCCTCGTGTATGGCGTGGCGGGCCTCTACAAGGTGCAGGGGGAGGTCTGGCAGGACGGCACCGCCATCTACCACGCCTTCCGCGGTGGCCAGTTCGTCTGGCCCGGCTTCGCGGAGCTGCTCTACCAGAACGCCGTCGTGGTGACGCTGCTCTCCCATGGGACGGTCGCCTTCCAGGTGGCGTTCCCCTTCCTGCTCTTCTTGAACCGGCACACCCGCCGCTTCGCGGTGGCGCTGGGCCTCACGTTTCATCTCGGAATCGCGCTGTTCCTCGGCCTCATCACCTTCTCCCTCTTCATGGCGTCCGTGGACCTGGCACTCATCGACGACGACGAGTACCGCGCCCTGGGGAGGTGGCTCACGCGTCTGCGAAGTCGCTGGTTCCCGGGAGGGGACCCGCGCATGCCGGCGGCGGCACAGGCCCTCCAGGAACAGCCCTCGGAACCCCCGCTGGCGTAAGCCAGACGGGGCTCATGAAGGCAGGTGTCCGGCGTGTGTCCGGATTCTGTCGTCATGCCCACCCACGCAACCCCCCACCACCAGGAGACGTCACATGAAGAAGACGCTTGCTCGTTTCGGCCTGCTCGGTCTGCTCGCGGGCCTCGCCGGCATGTCCTACTCGATGCCCGCCGCCGCCAAGCCCACGGCCCCGCAGCAGGAGAAGCTGGGCTACTACGAGTACGAAATCATCATCACCGAGAATGAGATCTACCTCATCTACGAGTACGGCGAGTTCGCTCCCGTCGCCAACGCGACGGCCACGGCGCTGAACGACGCCACGTTCGACAACTAGTCGTTCGCCGTGCCTGACAGGCGCGCGGGGTGCTTACCGGCACGCCGCGCGCCTGTTGTTTCATCTTCCTCCTGCCCGACCCAGAGCCGTGATGAAGCGATTCCTGTTGCTGGCCATTGGTGTGGTGGTTGTCGTCGTGGGTTTCCTCGTGGGGCAGGGCTTCTCCGCGGAGCCGCTCACCCGGGGGCCCCCACCGGCCGCGCCTCCGGGCAGCCGGGTCGTGGTGCGCACCGACACCGCTGGCTCCGGCGCAGGGGCTCGCACTCGGGGAGGGCCGGGCGAGGCGCCCTCGCTGCCTGTCGTCCCGGACGCGGATGCCACCGGCACGCTCCAGCTCCAGGGCCTGGTGTTGGATGCCCAGGAGCTGCCCGTCGCGGGGGCGCTCGTGCGCCTGGACTCGACGTCCGTGAGCCCTGTCCGCACAGGGCAGGACGGCACCTTCCTCTTCACCGGCCTGCCCGCCAGGGCGTTTCAGATTGAGGCCTTCCACGAGAGCGCCATGGCCGGCCCTGTGTCCTTCTGGCTGAAGGCGAACACCGAGCCTGTGGTGCTGCACCTGCTGCCAGCGGCGACGCTCCAGGTGGACGTGGTGAAGCAGGGGTCTCGCGAGCCCATCGCGGGCGCGCAGGTGGAGGTCCGCGTGCCCCAGCCGCGCCTCGTGCAGACGGAGGTCTCGGGCCGTGCGCTGGTGAAGGCGCTGCCCTCCGGACGCCACACGGTGAGGGTGACGGCCCCGGGCTTCTCGCCTGTCTGGCGCGCCGTGCAGGTGGGGGCCGCCTCCGCCGTGCCGCAGCAGCTCACCGTGGAGCTGGGGGGCGGCGCCGCCGTGTCGGGCACCGTGGTGGATTCACGCGGGCTCCGGTGCGGCGCGCGCGTCACCCGGCGCCGCAGGCCCGCTCCATGATGCCGCTGACGGACGCGCGGTGGGATGGCGTGGTGGCGGACGCGGAGGGACGCTGGCGTTTCGACAGCCTGGAGGCCGGGAGCTACCGCTTCACGGCCGCTGGCTCGCGGCACGCGCCGGGGACGTCGGGGCCGGTGCGCGTGGACGGCGTTCGGCCCGTGGACGGCGTGGTGGTGACGCTGGGCGATGCGGCCCGGCTGGCGGGCACCGTGGTGGACGGCAACGCAGACCCGTGCCCGGCGCCGTGGTGCGCGTCGTGTTGGACGAAGGCCTGGGCCGTACGCTGGCGCGTCAGGCCACGGTGGACGCACGCGGCGCCTTCCAGATGGAGGACCTGCCCCGGCGCCGGGTGGCGGTGGTGGCGGTGCATGACGGCGCGTCGTCGTCCACGCGCTACGTGGACCTCGCGCGGGACGGCGCGGGTGACGCGGTGGAGCTGGTGCTGGACGCCACCGGCGTGGTGCGGGGCCGCGTGGAGTTCGCCAGCGGCGAGCCGGTGGGCGAAGCCGTCATCCTGGCCGAGCCCGCCGGAGCGCTGGTGCGGGGCCGGGTGGAGGGCACGTTGCGCGGCAAGCACGTCACTGTCGCGGACCCGGGGGGGCGCTTCGAGCTGCGTGGACTCGTTCAAGGCACCTACCAGCTCCGCGCGGCCGCGCCCGGCACGCCCCTGCACCAGCGAGTGGCATGGATGGGGGCGCCCGTCCGCGCGGAGACGGGGGGCTCCGAGGTCGTCCTGAAGATGCGCCGGGGTGGCAGCCTGTCGGGCCAGGTGCGAGGGGAGGACGGCTCGGTGCCGGCGTCGTTCACCGTCACGCTGCGCGGGGGCTCCGGCACGTCGTTCGGTGGAGGTGACGGCCGCTTCCAGGTGAAGGACATCCCCGCGGGGGAATACACGGTGTTCGTCTCCGGCCCCGGCTTCCTCACGAAGCCGCTGCCCGCGCTCAGGGTCGAGGAGGACCAGGACACAAACCTGGGCGCGGTGTCGCTCTCACGCGGGCGACGCGTCACGGGCCGGGTGGTGAGCGCCGCCGGCGCGCCCGTGCAGGGCGCCGTCGTCACCGTGTCACAGCAGGTGCGGGGCAGCGCGGTGGTGGTGGGTTCGGCGGCGGAGCTGGAGCATGGCCTCCAGCAGGTGAGCAGCGACGCGGAGGGCCGCTTCGCCTTGGAGGGGCTGGCCATCTCCGCGTTGCAGTTGGGCGCGGAGCACCCCGTGGAGGGCCGCTCCGCCTTCCTTCGTGTGGAGGAGGGCGTCCAGGACCGCGCGGTGGAGTTGAAGCTCGCCGCGGTGGGCCAGCTCGAGGGCACGGTGCGGCGAGGCGCCGAGCCTGTGAGTGGCGCGCTGGTCGTCGTCACCAGCCCGGGCGCACCGTCGGGGGGCACCAGCAGCGCCACCGGCACGGACGGCGGCTTCCAGTTCGAAAGCCTCACACCCGGCACGTACACGGTGCTGGCGGTGGTGGACTCCGGCGCGGGCCAGCAGGTGGAGCGCGCCACCGTCACCATCCGTCCCGGTGAGACGGCGCGTGTGGACCTGGCGCTGCCGCGCGGCGAGGTGACGTTGCTGGTCCGCGCTCAGCCCGCGGCGCAAGGACCCAGTGCGGAGGCCGCGCGCGCCATCCTCCTGGCCCAGGGCACCGCGGGGACTCCGGCCACGCCGTCCCAGGTGCAGACGCTGACGTTGAGCGAGCCCGCGCGCTTCGCCAGCGTCGTGCCAGGGACCTACCAGGTCTGTGTGAGCGCGGCGCCCACCACCGGTACGCAGGGGTCGGACGCGGGAGCGCCCGCACCCGCGCCCGCCACGTGTCAGCCGGTGCGTGTCTCGCTGTCGCCGCCGGAGCAGATGCTGATGGTCGCCATGCCTACCCCCTGACACATGCATGGATGTTCAACGCTTGTTCAATCCCTGTTGATGGACCGGCGGTGTGACGGTGTGTTTCACGCCGTCATCAACGAGCCCCGAGGGCAAGTTGCATGTTTCTGTCGGAACAGTCCGCTTATTCCGACAAGTTTGGATTGCCAGGGGTATGTAAGGGGTTAGGATGGCGACTCATCCGGGGGGGCCGGTATGGCCGGGGTGAGTCACGCAATGATTGACCAGGATGTGGGCGCGCCTGTGCTTCGGGGGCGATTTGGCCATACACGTGTGGAGGACCTGCGTGCGGAGGGTACCGTGTCAGCGGAGACTTCCGACAGCATGGTGCCCGTGCGTGAGGTCAACGCGCTCGAACGCAGGGTGGACGCGCTGCTTGGCGAGCACCTGGAAGCGGTCCGGCGGCGGGTGGACTCGCGCTTCGCCGTGCTGATGGTGGGGCAGTGGCTGGTCGCCATCGCGGTGGCGGCGGTGCTGTCGCCCTTCGCCTGGCAGGGGACGTCGCGGGTGGTGCACCCCCACCTTCATGTGGCGGTGGTGCTGGGCGGCCTGCTGTCCGCCTTCCCGCTGTTGCTGGTGCGCCTGCGGGCCGGGGACGTCATCACCCGGCACGTGGTGGCGGTGGCGCAGATGCTCTGGGCGGCGCTCTTCATCCACCTGACGGGTGGCCGCATCGAAACGCACTTCTACGTGTTCGGCTCGCTGGCCTTCCTGGCCTTCTACCGGGACCCCGCGGTGATGGCGACCGCCACCGTCACGGCGGTGCTGGAGCACTGCCTGCGGGGCATCTGGTGGCCGGAGTCCATCTTCGGCGTGGCGAACCCCGCATGGTGGCGCTTCCTGGAGCACTCCTTCTGGATGGTGTTCGTCAACGGCGTGCTGGTGATTGCGTGCCGGGAGACGCTGGGCGAGATGCGGCGCGTGGCGGTGCAGCAGGTGCTGCTGGAGGGCGCGTACGCCAACGAGCGCGTGGACCACGAGCATGCGCTGGCGCGCGTGCGCCGGGAACTCAGCTCGTACCGCGAGCAGGCGGCGCGGGTGGAGAAGCTGGCGGCGGTGGGGCGGATGACGGCGACGGTGAGCCACGAGCTGCGCAACCCGCTGGCCGCGGCCCGCACCGCCAACGCCGTGGTCGTCCGTCACCTGCGCAAGCTGGACGTGACGCTGGCGGACCAGCGCCTCCAGCGCTTCCTGGAAATCATCGAGCGCGAGCTGGCGGTGTGCTCGCGCATCTCCTCCGAGCTGCTGGACTTCGCCCGCGAGCGTCCGCTGGAGCTTCGGCCGTGCTCACTGCACGCGCTGATGGAGGAGGTGCTGGACGTGGTGCCGGGCCGCGAGGGCGTGCGCATCCACAACAGCGTCCCCCTGGCCCTGGAGTCGCCATGGGTGGACCGGGAGCTCTTGCGCAAGGTGCTCATCAACCTGGTGCAGAACGCGGTGGAGGCCATGCCCGAGGGGCGCCTGGGCCGGGTGGAGGTGAGCGCGGAGGGCGGCGGCGGCAGCGCGTTCATCATCCGGGTGGCCGACAATGGCATGGGCATCCCGGAGGCGATGCAGGAGCGCATCTTCGAGCCCCTGTTCACCACGAAGCCCGCGGGCACCGGCCTGGGCTTGTCGGTGGTGGCCAGCACGGTGCGGCAGCACGGCGGCACCCTTCGCGTGGAGAGCCGGGAAGGGGAGGGCAGCGTCTTCACCCTCTGCCTCCCCGCGGGCTGCCCCTCGGCCGAAGTCGCCCTCTAGCTCCAGGACACCAGGTACTCGCCGTCCAGCAGGCCCGTGGCGCGCCCGTCGATGTGCGTGTCGCGGGCGCCAATGGCGTCCAGCGCGGCCCGCAGCACGCCCTCGTGGTAGCTGTGCGGCATGAAGTCGCGGAACATGTTGAGGCGGCCCTGGCGCTCGGCCAGCCACTCCACGTCCCGCTCGCCGTAGCTCACGGCGGTGCTGTAGCCGGACGGCAGGTTGCTGACGAGCCGGCGCGGGCAGCCGCCGGACAGCGCGAGGAAGCTGCGGCCCACGACGGTGCTCAGGAAGTCCTGCGCGGACCGGGCGCCAATGGTCCGCATGGCCGCCTCGAAGCCGCCCAGCCGCGGCGCCAGCAGCCCCGCGGCGCTGAACGACAGCCGTAGGAAGCTGGTGATGGGGTACAGGAAGAAGGGCACGAAGGCGCGCTCGCGTGACGCGGCCAGGCAGCGCGCCGCGGCGGCCTCGCCCGCCTCCCGGCGCACCACGTCGAGCGCGCCCAGGAAGAACATGCCCCGCGCGCGGTCCTTGTCCTCCGCGCGCCCCAGTCGCCGAGCCAGCTCCGTCAAAGGGTCAGGCGTTCCCCGCTCGACCTCAAACGCAATCATGGCCACTCCCGCGCTGGGAGGCGGCGCTCTGCGGACACGCCCCTCCTCGTGTGGCTATGAAAGTGAGGGAAAGCGAGAAAGAGTGAAAGCCCGCACGGCTGCAACCCCAGGGCAGGGGGAGCGCCATTGGTGAACAGAGCGGGCGTTGCGTCAGAGGGAGCGGCGGGCTTGCCGCGCGGGGATGCGCGGCGGCGCGCGGTGTGACCTGCGCATCAATTCACGGCGGTGGGTGGATGCTCCAACCGCCGCGTAGTGAACGCTCAGGCCTGGAAGGCTTCGCGCACGCCGTCCCGGCGCAGCGTGAAGAGCATCCACACGGCCACGGGCACGCCGATGACGCAGCCCGGAGACAGGATGTAGAGGGCGGTGATGCCGCCCACGGTGGCCAGGCCGTAGCCCTTCAGGTTGAGCGCGCTGATGGCGCCCCAGGCGGACAGCACCCCGCAGAGGATGCCCACCACGAGCATCAGCGCCAGCGTGGGGGACAGCTCCAGCGTGGTGGCCTCCGCGCCCGCGGGCACGAAGGGGGACGTCACCTTCAGCGCCGCCAGCACGAAGCCCGCGAGGTTGTAGATGACGTTCAGCACGCCCACGCACAGCAGGAAGAAGGCGGGCGGCCGGATGATGTTGAGGACCTTGTTGCGCGGGTCGCTTGGAGGAAGTTGGAGGCCAGGACCAGTCATGAACGGGCTCGCAGTGCGCTCACGATCATCCGCGTCGCCGGGGACTTGTTGAGCGTGTAGAAGTGGATGCCAGGCACGCCGCGCGACAGCAGCTCCATGCACTGCACCGTCGCATGTGCCACGCCGAGCTGGGCCATGGCCTCGGGGTTGTCCTTCACCCGCTCGAGCTGCAACGCCAGGCGCATGGGCACGGTGGCTCCGCACAGGCGCGTGAAGCGTTGAATCTGCTCGTAGTTGGTGATGGGCATGATGCCGGGGACGATGGGGACGTTGATGCCCGCGCGCCGCGCCCGCTCCACGAAGTCGAAGTAGAACGCGTTGTCGAAGAAGAGCTGCGTCACCACGAAGTCCAGGCCGGCGTCCACCTTGGCCTTGAGATGACGCAGGTCGTCGTCACGGGAGGGGGTCTCCACGTGGCCCTCCGGATAGCACGCCCCTCCCAGGCAGAAGTTGAAATCCTCTTCTCGGATGAATCGCACCATCTCCGACGCGTAGCGGAAACCCCCGGGCGCGGGCTCGAAGGTCGTCTGACCCTTCGGCGGGTCTCCGCGCAGCACCAGGATGTTGTCCACCTTCGCGGCGGACAGCCGCTCCAGCAGGGTGCGCAGCTCCGCCGGTGAGTGGCCCCCGCACGTCAGGTGCGCCATCGCCTCGATGCCCGTCTCCTGCTTGATGCGCAGGACCAGCTCCACCGTCTGGGTCCGGGTGCTCCCGCCCGCGCCTTCCGTCACGGAGACGAAGCCCGGCTGCAGGGCCGCCAGGTCCTCCAGCGCCTTGAGCAGGTTGGCTTCGCCTTCTTCCGTCCGGGGCGGGAAGAACTCGAAGGAGAAGCACGGGTCCGAGGGATTCAACCGATTACGAATCTTCATGTCGCCCCCAGTGTAGACGCTCTGCGTCGTCCTTGATCGGGCAAGTCTCGCGGCTATAGTCCGCGCCGTTTTCCACACCCCTCCAGGAGAAGAAGATGGCCCGGCAAACGCCCCTCAACGAGGCTCACCGCAAGCTGGGGGCCCGGATGGTCGACTTCGCTGGCTGGGACATGCCCGTCCAGTACACCTCCATCATCGGCGAGCATGAAGCCGTGCGCACCGGCGTGGGCCTGTTCGATGTCTCCCACATGGGCGAGGTGGAGTTCACCGGCCCCGGCGCCCTGGAGACGGTCAACGCGCTCATCTCCAACGACCTGGCCCGCATCGCGGACGGTCAGGCGGTGTATGCGGGCTTGCTGGACGAGCGGGGCACCTTCGTCGACGACGTCGTCGCCTACCGCTTCAGCCCCGAGCGCATCCTCATCTGCGTCAACTCCAGCAACCGCGACAAGGACTTCGCGTGGATGAAGACGCACGCCAAGGGCGTGACGCCCGTGGACCGCGGTGACGACTACGCGCAGATCGCCGTGCAGGGCCCCAAGGCCGCGGGCCTGGTCCAGCGCCTGACGAAGACGGACGTGTCGAAGCTTGGCACCTACCGCTTCGCCGAGGGCGAGGTCGCCGGCGTGAAGAGCATCATCTCCCGCACCGGCTACACCGGCGAGGACGGCTTCGAGCTGTACTGCGCCGCGGCGGACGCGGTGACGCTGTGGAACGCGCTGCTCACCGAGGGCCAGCAGGACGGCGTGAAGCCGTGCGGCCTGGGCGCCCGCGACAGCCTCCGCACGGAGATGAAGTACGCGCTCTACGGCAATGACATCGACGACCAGCACACCGCGCTGGAGGCCGGGCTGGGGTGGATCGTCAAGCTCGACAAGACGGCCTTCATTGGCAAGGAAGCGCTGGTGGCGCAGAAGGCCGCGGGCGTGAAGCGCAAGCTGGTGGGCTTCGAGCTGACCGGCAGCGGAATCCCTCGCCATGGCTACGCCATCCTCAAGGTCGCGCGCCGGTGGGTGAGGTGACCAGCGGCACCCTGGGGCCTTCCGTGAAGAAGGCCATCGGCATCGGCTACGTGCCCGCCGAGCTGGCCACGGAGGGCTCCACCTTCGACGTGGACATCCGCGGCCGCGCGGTGCCCGCGGTGGTGGTCAAGACGCCTTTCTACAAGAAGCCCTGAAGCATCCTCGTTCCAGACTGGAGCACCGACATGGCCAACATTCCTGACGACCTGAAGTACACCGCGGAGCACGAGTGGGCCCGCGTGCAGGGCAACGTGGTGGTGGTGGGGGTCACCGACCACGCCCAGATTTCCCTGGGAGACGTGGTGTACGTGGAGCTGCCCAAGGTGGGCGCCAAGGTGGAGGCGGGTTCCTCCGTGGGCACCATCGAGTCCGTGAAGGCGGTCTCCGAGCTGTTCTCCCCCGTGTCCGGCACCGTGGTGAAGGTGAACGACACCCTGACGGAGAGCCCCGAGCAGGTGAACGACGCGCCGTACGGCGACGGCTGGTTGGTGGAGATCGAACTGTCGGACCCCAAGCAGGTGGACGGCCTCCTGAACGCCGCCGCGTACGCCGAGCTGCTCAAGAACGCCTGAGAGTGAAGCCGCGGGGACCGGCTGTTAGGGACGGTCCTCGACTTCTCGACTCACGACTCGCCCGCGAGCCACAACGCCATGTCCTTGAACTGGAAGTATCAGGAGCCGTTTGCCGGCCGTCACATCGGTCCGGATGACACCGAGCTGAAGCAGTTGCTGTCCGCGCTGGGCGTGGACTCGCTCGATGCCTTCATCGACCAGGCCGTCCCGCCCGCCATCCGCGCAAAGGAGCCCCTGAAGCTCGCTGCGGCGCGTGGCGAGCACGAGCTGCTGTCGGCCCTGGAGTCCATCGCCGCGAAGAACCAGGTGTTCCGGTCCTTCATCGGCATGGGCTACCACGATACGCACACGCCCAACGTCATCCTCCGCAACATCTTCCAGAACCCGGGCTGGTACACCCAGTACACGCCCTACCAGGCGGAGATTGCGCAGGGCCGGCTGGAGGCGCTGCTCAACTTCCAGACGGTGGTCATGGACCTGACGGGCCTGGAGGTGGCCAACGCCTCCCTGCTCGACGAGGGCACCGCCGCCGCCGAGGCCATGGCCCTGGCGCTGCACGTCACGGGTGCCGACGGCGCCGTCGCCTTCTTCGTCTCCGACGCCTGCCACCCGCAGACGGTGGACGTGGTCCGCACCCGCGCCCAGCCGCTGGGCGTGGAGGTGGTGGTGGGCGACCACCGCACGGTGGACCTGGGCTCGAAGAAGTTCGTGGGCGCGCTGGTGCAGTACCCGGCCACCGACGGCGCGGTGCATGACTACCGCGCCTTCGCGGAGCAGGTGCACGCCGCGGGCGGTCTGCTCGTGGTGGCCGCGGACCTGCTGAGCCTCACGCTGCTGACGCCGCCGGCCGAGTTCGGCGCGGACGTGGCGGTGGGCAGCGCCCAGCGCTTCGGCGTGCCCATGGGCTACGGCGGCCCGCACGCCGGCTACTTCGCCACGAAGAACGCGTACACCCGCGTCATGCCCGGCCGCATCATCGGCGTGTCCGAGGACGCGCAGGGCCGCCGCGCGCTGCGCATGGCGCTCCAGACGCGCGAGCAGCACATCCGCCGCGAGAAGGCGACGAGCAACATCTGCACCGCGCAGGTGCTGCTGGCCGTCATCGCCAGCATGTACGCCGTCTATCACGGGCCCAAGGGCCTGAAGGCCATCGCCGAGCGCGTGCACGGGCTCACGGTGCTGCTGGCCCGCGGCATGACGAAGCTGGGCCTCAAGGTGAAGCACGAGCAGTACTTCGACACGCTGCGCGTGGAGCTGACGGCGCCGCACGTGCGCGCGGTGCTGGGGGCCGCCGAGGCCGCGCGGATGAACTTCCGCCGCATCGACGAGAAGACGCTGGGCGTGGCCCTGGACGAGACGACGAAGCCCTCGGACGTGGAGGACATCCTGGGCGCCTTCATCCTGGGCACCGGGAAGTCCTGCGCGCCGCCGTCGCTGGCGGAGCTGGCGGGGGAGGGCGTGGAGAGCCCGGTGGCGCCGGAGCTGCGCCGCGCCAGCGCGTACCTCACGCACCCCGTCTTCAACAGCTACCACTCCGAAACGGAGATGCTGCGCTACATCCGGCGGCTCGAGGCGAAGGACCTGTCCCTCACGCACTCGATGATTCCGCTGGGAAGCTGCACCATGAAGCTCAACGCCACCGCGGAGATGATTCCGGTGACGTGGCCCCAGTTCGGGCGGCTGCACCCCTTCGCGCCCACGTCGCAGGCGGCCGGCTACAAGGTCATCTTCGAGCAGCTGGAGCAGATGCTGACGCAGGTGACGGGCTTCGCCGGTTGCTCGCTCCAGCCCAACGCGGGCAGCCAGGGGGAGTACGCGGGCCTGCTGGTCATCCGCGCCTACCACCAGAGCCGCGGCCAGGGGCACCGGGACGTGTGCCTGATTCCGTCCTCCGCGCACGGCACCAACCCGGCCTCGGCGGTGATGGCGGGCTACAAGGTCGTCGTCACCAAGTGCGATGAGAACGGCAACATCGACCTGATTGACCTGCGCGCCAAGGCGGAGGCGCACAAGGACGCGCTCGCCGCGCTGATGGTGACGTACCCGTCCACCCACGGCGTGTTCGAGGAGGAGATTCGCGAAATCTGCGCCATCGTCCACGAGCGCGGCGGCCAGGTGTACATGGACGGCGCCAACCTCAACGCGCAGGTGGGCCTCACCGCGCCGGGGTTGATTGGCGCGGACGTGTGTCACATCAACCTGCACAAGACGTTCTGCATCCCGCACGGCGGCGGCGGCCCGGGCATGGGCCCCATCTGCGTGGCCAGCCACCTGGTGAAGTTCCTGCCGGGACACCCCGTCATCCAGACGGGCGGCTCGGAGGGCATCGGCGCCATCTCCGCGGCGCCGTGGGGCAGCGCGAGCATCCTGCTCATCTCGTGGATGTACATCGCGATGATGGGCGGGGAGGGCCTCACCCAGGCCACCAAGCTGGCCATCCTCAACGCCAACTACGTGGCCGAGCGCCTCAACGCGCACTACCCGGTGCTGTACCGGGGCAAGCGCGGCAAGGTGGCGCACGAGTGCATCGTGGACCTGCGCCCGCTGAAGAAGACGGCCGGCGTGGAGGTGGAGGACGTGGCCAAGCGCCTCATGGACTACGGCTTCCACGCGCCCACCGTGTCCTTCCCGGTGGCGGGCACGCTCATGATTGAGCCGACGGAGAGCGAGTCCAAGGCCGAGCTGGATCGCTTCTGCGACGCGATGATCGCCATCCGTCAGGAGATTCGGGACATCGAGGAGGGGCGGGCGCCCAAGGACAACAACGTCCTGAAGAACGCCCCGCACACCGCGCGCGTCGTCTCCGCGCCGGAGTGGAACCGTCCCTACTCGCGCGAGCAGGCCGTGTTCCCCACGCCGTGGGTCCGCGAGAACAAGTTCTGGCCCTCCGTGGGCCGGCTCAACAGCGTGCTCGGCGACCGCAAGCTGGTCTGCTCGTGCCCGCCCATCGAGGACTACATGACGCCGGAGCCGAAGGCCGCCACGGCCTGACGCGCAGGGCAGTCTGAGTCGTGACTGAAGGCCGTCTCCCGCTTGGGGAGGCGGCCTTCGTTCTTACGCGGAGGCGGCCGCCGTGCCGCGGGCGGGCTCCACATGGACCACCACGTCCACCACCTGGGGATAGGCGGCCTGGAGCGTCCGCTCCACCCGGTCCGCCAGCTCGTGGGCCTGGGCGGTGGTGAGCTGCGGGTCCACCTCGATTTTGAGGTCCACGTAGACGCTCTCCTCCATGCCGCGGCTGCGCACGTCGCGGCAGGAGCGCACGCCCGGGACGGCCAGCGTGTGCCGCTTCACCTCGTCCGGGTCCAACCGCGCCGTGTCGGAGAGGATGCCCACCGCCTGCCGGACGATGCCGTAGGCCACCCAGGCCACGAACACCATGACGGCCAGCGCAATCAGCCCGTCCGCGCGCGGGTAGCCCAGCCACACCAGCGCCAGCGAGCCCAGGACCGCCAGGGTGACGTAGACGTCGGACATCGTGTGGCTCGCGTCCGCCAGCAGCAGGGTGCTCTTGTACTTGCGCCCGTAGTAGCGCTCCACCCGCGTCACCACCATGTTCACCACCAGGGTGAAGGCCATGACGGCCGCCATGGTGCCCGTCACCTGCGGGTGCTTGTCGTTGAGCACCGAGTCGAGCGCCATTCGCCCCAGCTCCAGCATGCCCACGCCAATCATCGCGCCGATGCCCAGCGAGGCGAGCGCCTCGAACTTGCCGTGGCCGTAGGGGTGGTCCTCGTCCGCCGGGCGTGACGCCACGCCCATGGCCACCAGCCCCAGCACGTTGGAGCCGCCGTCGATGAACGAGTGCAGCCCGTCCGCCGTCACCGCCGCGGACTGGCTCAGCATGCCGAAGAGGAGCTTGGCGCCGGCCACCACCCAGTTGGCCACGAGGATGCCCAGCAGCACCTTGCGGACCTTCCGGTTCCGCTCCTGCTGCGCCAGGTTTCTGTCGGTGAGCGTCGTCGCTTCCACGGCGGCGCACGGTACTTCAGCGCGCGCTCAGTTGGGCGCGCGGAACAGCCGCATCTTCGGACCGCCGCCCATTTCCATGAAGAAGCCGAACTGGAACTTCACCTTGGAGTCGTCCGACAGCAGGCCGGGGGGCGGGTTGGGGAAGGGCTGCGCGCGTTTGAAGGACGACACCGCCTCGAAGTCGAGGAAGTCCAGCCCGCTGCTCTTCTCCACCTGGATGTCCGTCACCTGACCGCGCTCGTCGAGCG
Organism: Myxococcus sp. 1LA; assembly: GCA_046520405.1. Classification (GTDB taxonomy): domain Bacteria; phylum Myxococcota; class Myxococcia; order Myxococcales; family Myxococcaceae; genus Myxococcus. The sequence continues at coordinate 13,813 of JBKGHI010000062.1, read as the reverse complement.
TGATTTCCAGCAGCGTGTACCGGTCGCGCCCCGTGTAGATGCCGCCGGTGGGATCTCTCCGGCGCAGCTGCTCGTTGGGGTTCCAGTGCATGCCCACGCTCTGCTTCACGCGGTTGAAGAAGCTGGCGTACTTCCACTCGCGCGTGTTGAGGAGGGTGCCATCGCCCTCCTCGGCGTCCTGCAGGTGGTCATTGGGCGCCGCGCCGAGAATCTTGTCCATGACGGCGCGCGACGGCGCCAGGGTCGCCAGTCCGGGGGCTCCCGCGCGGCCCGCGGAGCCGGCCTCCTCGCCGCCGGTGCCAGGCTGGATGTTGAGGCGCTTGGAGTTGCCGACAATCTCGTCGCTCTCATTCTGGTTGTTCACTTCCACGCCCGGACCCGGCGACGTCGGGTCCGTCTTCATCGCCACCTCGTTCTTCTTGCGGGCGTCGGGAATCTCGAAGGCGGGCTTCTGGCCACCCTGGGCCATGGGCCGCTCGTCGTTGCCCATGCCGTTGTTGCCGGCCATCTGCGGCGGCGACCGCGCGTCCGAGTTCTGCCCTTCCTGGTTCTGCGGCGCCGTCCGCTGGGGCATGGCGTTGCGGTAGAAGGGCGTCTGCTCCCGAGCGCGCGTCTCCTTCTGGACGCGGTTGTTGCTCTCCGCGAGGTACTTCGCGTTCGGGTCCACCTCGTTGTTGCCGGGCGCGACGTCCACCACCTGACCCTTGGGCGCCTCCTCGGGCTTCTTCTCGTCCGGCTTCTTCTCCTGGGCCTTGGGGCGCTCCGACGTCTGGGACTTCGTCTGGGGCGAGGCCTGGCCGCGGTTCTTCGCCCACTGCTCGGCGGTGAGCGGGCGCACGGACACGGAGGAGGGCTGCTTCGACGGCCTGCGGCCCGTGGGCTCGCCCTGGAACGTGCTCGTCAGGAGCAGGCCCCCCACGTAGACGGCATGGAGGAGCAGGGCGAACGCAATCGCCGCGGCGAAACGCCCCGCGGACGACCCCTGCCGCTTCCGGCGGCGCCAGTTGTTTGGAGAACCCGTGCTCACGGCGGGATGATAAACCTCCGAACGGGCGGACTAGTCCCGTCGCGTTCGCGGCTGAACAGGTGAAGGGGCTGATCGATTCGCGGGCCGCGCACGGGTCTGAAGGATAACCCCTCCCAGCCTCAATAGATGGGGGCCACCTCGGCACCGTTGAAGTAGTGACGGAGGATGTCCTGGTAGCGCTGCCCGGCCTCCGCCCGGCCGATGGCGCCCGTCTGGCACATTCCTACGCCGTGGCCCCAGCCCCCGCCACGGAAAAGCCAGCCGGTGAGCCGCCCCTCGGCGTCCCGCTCGGCCTCCACCACCGCCATGCTGCTGTTGAGCATGCCGAACAGGCGGCGGATGTTGAGCTCGCCGCGCACCTGGGTAGCGCCCTTGTCGCCAGAAACCGACAACACGGCCGCGCGGCCGGAGACCCCCCGGTCCGTCAGCGCCAGGGCCTGGACGCGCCCCACGCCCAGCTTCTTCAGGCGCGCGTCCACCTGCTCGGCCGTGAAGCGCTTCTCCCACCGGAACTTGCTGGGCTGCGCGAAGCTGGAGAGCCGGCAGGCTGCTTGGAGGTTGGGGGCCGTCAGCCAGCGCTCCAGGCTGGCGGGCAGGGGATGGGCGCCCACGGGGCCAATGACGTCCGGACGGCCGCGCAGGCTGGGGTCCGGGGGGCCGCCCCACACCACGTCGTTGTCCTCGGTGTGGCGCCGCAGACGGCGCTGTAGACGGAGTCCACCAGCCGGCCGTCCTCGCTGAAGAGCCCCTCGCCCCGGGTGGCCTCCACGGCGGCGGTGGTGCTGGCGGCCTCGCCGGTGCGGCCCCGGTAGACGGCGCAGTGCTGCTCGGAGCAGAGCAGGTAGGGGTCCGCCAGGTGCTTGATGCCCACCTTGGCCAGCACCTCGCCGCGCGCGGTGACAGCCTGGGCCTTGAGGGCCTCCGAATGGGCCCGGGCGAAGATTTCCGCGGGCACCAGGCCCTTGAGCAGGTCCTCCAGCGGGACGACGTTCACCACCGCCAGCCGGCCGGAGCGGTCCACGACGAGCTGGAGCGCGCCCCGGAAGGTGCGGTCCTCGAAGCCGTGGAAGTCGTAGCCCACGCCGAACTCCACCTGGCGGACGTCGAAGCCCGCGCCGTCGGGCGTCTCCGCGTCCAGCCGGTCCTGGGCCATGCCCACCACCACGCCGGCCTCGTCGCGCACCTCCAGGATGGCCTTGGAGGGTGTGCGTACCTCCTCGAAGAGCGTCGTCTGCACGCCATGGCCGCGCAGCAGCTCCGCCTGCTTCCGGCCCGCCGCCTCCGGTGTGAGGACCTCGTCCAGCAGCAGCAGCGTGCGCCGGTTGTCGATGACCTTGCCAGCGATGCCATAGACGGAGCCCAGGACCTGGGCCCGGACCGCGAGTCCCTTCTCACGCCAGGACGCGAGCGCCGCCTGGAGGCCTTCGCGGTCCGCCATGCGGAACTCGGCCAACTGCACGCGGGCGGACAGCACCGCCGGGGTGCCCTGCGTCACGCGGACCGTCCACCGCGTGCCCGCCGCCGCGTCGAGCATCTTCTCGTCAGGCCCTCCGAAGCGCAGGCGCATCCGGCCTCGGGGGGAGAAGGCGACCTCGTTGCGGCCCTCCATCAGTCGCACCGGCACGCGCGGCTCGCCGCCCCGGAAGTCCAGGCGCTTGAGGTCCCCTGGCGTGGGAATCCCCTGGGCCAACGGGTCTTCCAAGGGCGGGGCGTGGGCCGCCTGGCTGTGTCGAGGTGGGGCGCCCGGCGACGCTCCCTCCGCCAGCGAGGCCCGTGCCTCGTCGCCAGCGCTCGTCGAGGGGCCACGGGGCGTGGCGGCCGGTGCGCTGCCCTCCGCGCTGGGGGTGCTCTCGTCCGTGGGCCCGGTGGGCGAACTGTCCCCGTCGGAAGGGCCCGCTTCATCCTCGGAGGCGCCAGGGGGCACTTCGGACGAGGACACCACGGCCGGCCCGGTCGCGGACGCACGGGGCGCATCGGCGGCGGGTTTCGAGGCTACGCAGGCGGAGAACAGGACGACGGCGAGAAGCTGTGTGACGGCGTGGCGCACGGGGGGCGACACCGTACTGTCGCACCTCCAAGGTGTCACGGACCGTTCGCCGGGCGCCCGCCAGGCAGGCCGGCGGAGACGTGCCGTGACGCGAGGGGGTGAATAGCGCACAGGGCCTTCGGCGTTGGCCCTGCTCATGAAAATCCGACACGGCAACTGGCTGACGCTGACGTTCCTGGCCACGAGCATGCTCCTGCTGAGCTCGGCGGCCTGCTCGGGCTCCGACAGTGGTGGAACGCCCGTGCCCCTGCCGAGCCCGACCCCTCGCACGGTGCCGGCGCCCGCGCCCACGGAGTCGCCCACGCCCACTCGCACCTTCGCGACACGTCCGCCCGTGGGCGTGCAGGCGGTGGCGGGGACGCCGGTGGCCGTGCTGCCGGACCACAAGGACCACGCCAACATCGAGGACCCGTCGCCCCAGCCGGCCGTCAACGCCACGGCGATGTCCACCGCCGCGGAGGCGCCCGTCTACACCCGCGAGTGGGTGGTGAGCGCGTCCGGCAACGACGCGGGTGACGGCAGCGCCGCGCAGCCCCTGCGCACCCTCAACAAGGCCATCAGCGTGGCCAGCCCGGGAGCGCTCATCCGCGTGCTGCCCGGCACCTACGCGGAGCGGGTCATCATCGGTGACAACGCGAAGCCGGGCACGGCCGACGCGAAAATCACACTCCAGGGAGAGGGCAACCCGCGTATCGTCCTGGGCCCGGGCGAGCACGGCCTGGTGCAGGTGCGCCAGCCGCATTGGATCATCGACGGCTTCGACATCGACCTGGAGGGTCAGACGCCCTTCGCCGTCACCTTCGAGGGCGATGTGACGGGCTCCATGCTCGTCAACTCGGACCTGCACGGTGGTACGGGCGGCGGCGCGGTGACGACGTTCAACAACGCCACCGGTGCGACCATCGAGAACAACCACATCCACGACTTCGTGAAGACCACCGGCAACGAGGACTCACACGGCGTCGTGGTGCAGCCCACCTCGCGCGACATCACCGTGCGCAACAACGACATCCACGACAACTCCGGTGACTCCGTGCAGTGCCTGGGCCCCGAGGGCTTCAGCAACCTGCCGCCCGCGGAGAACCTGCTGGTGGAGAACAACCACTTCTACGCCAACCGGGAGAACGCGGTGGACATCAAGACGTGCTACGGGGTGACCATTCGCAACAACCGGATGCACCACTTCCTCCCGAGCTCCACGGCGCGGGGTGACGTCGTCGTCGTCCACTACTCCGCGAGCAACGTGCTGGTGGAGGACAACGAAATCTACGACGGCGCCAAGGGAATCGCGGTGGGCGGCAACCACGATGGGGCCATGCCCACCGGCGTCGTCATCCGCCGCAACCGCGTGTACGACATCTCCGAGGCTGGCGGCGGGGAGGGCACGGGCATCCGCCTGGAGAACTCGAAGGGCACCTCGGTGGTCAACAACACCGTCACCCGCGCGGCCACGGCGCTCATCATCGGCCACGGCACCGGCGGGCCCACCGAGTCCCCGGTGGTGCAGAACAACATCTTCGCGGACGCGCCCATCGCGGTGAACATGGGCCCCATGGCCCCGGGCATGAAGGTGGGCAACAACCTCTTCCCGGCCGGCGCCCAGTTCAAGAAGGACGGCGAGCCGGTGGACCTCACCGTTTATCAATCCGCCTCGGGGGACACGACGTCCCGCCTGGGCTCCGCCGACCTCGGCGCGGCCTTCGCTCCGGGGCCCATGGCCTTGGACACAGGCGTGGACATCGGCATCCCGTTCTGCGGCGGCGGGCCGGACCTCGGCGCGGTGGAAATGGGCTGCTGACGCCCCATCCTCGCTTCACAGCCTCAGAAAAAGCCAAGGCCCGATGCGGAGTGACTTCCGCACCGGGCCTTGTGTCTTTGAGGCGCCACCCGGATTCGAACCGGGGAATGAAGGTTTTGCAGACCTTTGCCTTACCACTTGGCTATGGCGCCGAGAGGATGGGGTCGGCTTTATACGCAGCCCGCCACCGCGCGGTCAAGGATGCAACAGCTGCCCGGTGTGCATGCGTCCCGTTACCATGCCGTCACCAGAAGGTTCCACCCCGGGTGCGCGTGCGGACGGGTGCCCGACAGGACGAGGTGCTCGAACGATGCTTCACGGCCACGGGCTGTACCAGGAAGAGCATGACGCGTTTCGTCGCACGGTGCGTGCGGTGGTGGAGAAGGAGATTCTTCCCTTCGTGAAGGAGTGGGAGGCCCGGGAGGCGTTTCCCCGGGAGCTGTTCACCCGCTTCGGCGAGCTGGGCTTCCTCGGCTTGAAGTACCCGGTGGAGTACGGGGGCTCGGCGGCGGGGGAGCTGTATGAGGCGGTGCTGTTGGAGGAGCTGGGGCGCTGCGGCTCGGGCGGAGTTTCGGCGGGGTTGGGCGCCCAGTTCACCATCTCCACGGGGCCCATCCACCTGTTCGGGACGGACGCGCAGAAGCGCCGTTGGCTGGCACCCGCCATCCAGGGCGAGAAGATTGGCGCGCTGGGCATCACCGAACCGGACGCGGGCTCGGACGTGGCGGGTCTGCGCACCACCGCGCGGCGCGAGGGCGACGTCTATGTGGTGAATGGCTCGAAGACGTACATCACCAACGGCGTGCGCGCGGACTTCGTGGTGCTGGCGGTGAAGACGGACCCGGCCGCGGGCCACAAGGGCCTGTCCATGTTGGTGGTGGAGAAGGGCACGCCGGGCTTCTCCGTGGGGCGGAAGCTGGACAAGCTGGGCTGGCGCGCCTCGGACACCGCGGAGCTGTTCTTCGAGGCCTGCCGCGTGCCCGCGGAGAACCTGCTCGGCGTGGAGGGGCAGGGCTTCGCGCAGATCATGGGCAACTTCCAGTGGGAGCGCCTGTCGCTCGCGCTGGGCGCGGTGGGGGCCATGGAGGACATGTTGGAGACGGTGCTGGCGCACGTGAAGTCGCGGCGGGCCTTCGGCCAGTCGCTCCATCAGTTCCAGGTGGTGCGCCACAAGCTGGCGGACCTGTTCACCGCGCGCGAGTCGGCGCGTCAGCTCACCTACCACGCGCTGCGCCTGCACGTGGCCGGTGAATGGGCGGTGGCGCAGACCTCCATGGCGAAGAAGGTGGCCACCGAGACGTGCTGCCGGGTGGCGGACGAGTGCCTCCAGCTCCACGGTGGTGCGGGCTACATGATGGAGTACGACATCCAGCGTCATTGGCGCGACGCGCGGCTGGGGCCCATTGGCGGCGGCACCAGTGAGGTGATGAACGAAATCATCGCCAAGCAACTCGGCCTGTAGGGCGGGGGCGCGGTGCGGCACGGCGCCCCGTTCGCCTCGTGGAGGGCAGGCGGGGAGGCACGGTGGGAAGACGTCCTTGGAGCTCCGGGTTACCCGAAGAGACCCCGCGGAGGTCACCGTGGAGCCCACCATCGTCTGTGCCGAGCTTTACATGCGACTGGGGGACGACGAAGTGCTCGTCCTCGACTGCCGGGATGTCGCGGATTGGGAGCGTTATGACCTGCACATCCCGGGGGCCTTGCGCATGACGTCCGCGGAGATTGCCCGCGACCACCACATGCTCCCGGACGACGAGCTCATCGTCCTGTGTGGCTGCTCACCGGACGGAAGGGACACGCGCCGTGTCTGCCGCCTGCTCCGGATGAAGGGCCGCGAGGCCGTCTGCCTTGACGGTGGGCTGCTGGCCTGGGTGACAGGTGGCTTCCCGACGGAGCGGCACACCCGGGCCCCCGTCGCCGCGATGCCCCGCTGAGCACCTCGGTGGATGCGATGCGTCGTCAAAGGGTGGTATGGAGCGGGCGACTTCCTCCTCTGGAGACTGGAGACACGCCCCCATGGCCAGGCTTCGCGCGGCCCTCATCGGTGCCACTGGACTCGCCGGACAGCAATTCATCGCCGCCCTCAAGAACCACCCCTCCATCGAGCTGACGGGCCTCGCGGCCTCGCCGCGCTCGGCGGGCAAGACGTACGCGGAGGCGTTGAAAACGGCCAGCGGCATGACGGCCTGGTTCGTCGCGGAGCCGATGCCCGCCGAGATTGCCGGGATGAAGGTGGTGGCCGGTGACGCGCTCGAGGCCAAGGACTACGACCTGGTCTTCTCCGCCGTGGAGGCGGACGTGGCGCGCGAGCTGGAGCCGAAGCTGGCGAAGGACATCCCCGTCTTCTCCGCCGCCAGCGCGTTCCGTTACGAGGACGACGTCCCGCTGCTGATTCCCCCCGTCAACGCCGCGCACGCGCCCCTCATCCGGGAGCAGCAGCGGCGGCGCGGCTGGAAGGGCTTCATCGTCCCCATCCCCAACTGCACCACCACGGGCCTGGCGGTGACGCTGGCGCCGCTGGTGGAGCGCTTCGGGGTGAAGGCCGTGCTGATGACCAGCCTCCAGGCCATGTCCGGCGCCGGCCGCTCGCCGGGCGTCATCGGCATGGACATCCTCGACAACGTCATCCCCTACATTCCCAAGGAGGAGCACAAGGTCGAGGTGGAGACGAAGAAGATTCTTGGCGCGCTGCGTCCTTCCGGGGACGGCCTCACGGCGCACGACGTGCGCGTGTCCTGCACCTGCACCCGGGTGGCGGTGATGGAAGGCCACACCGAGTCCGTCTTCGTCTCATTGGGCAAGAAGGCCACCGTGGCCGAAGTGACCCAGGCCCTGCGGGAATGGCAGGGCGCCGAGCTGGCCAGGAACCTGCCGTCTGCCGCACCGCGCTGGATTGAGGTGCTGGACGATCCCTTCCGACCCCAGCCCCGTTTGGACCGGGACACGCACGGCGGTATGGCCACCACTGTCGGACGCATCCGCGAGGATGGCGTCCTGGAGAACGGCTTCAAGTACGTGCTGGTGTCGCACAACACCAAGATGGGGGCCGCGCGAGGCGCCATCCTCGTGGCCGAGCTGCTGTTGGCCCAGGGCTTGTTGGGCTGAGCCCCGCCGCCAGCGGCTGGGTGACACAGATTCAGGGTGCCATCGCCAGCTCGAACCACTACTCTGCGCGCCCACGGACGCGCCTGGTTTCTACCGAGAGGAGACTTTTCAATGGCCTACGTCGTTGCCGACCCTTGCATCAAGTGCAAGTACACCGACTGTGTCGAGGTGTGCCCGGTCAACTGCTTCTACGAGGGTGCCAACTTCCTGGTCATCCACCCGGATGAGTGTATCGACTGTGGCGCTTGCGAGCCGGTGTGCCCCACCAAGGCCATCTTCCCGGAGACGGAGCTGCCGAACCAGTGGAAGGAGTACAAGGCGCTGAACGCCGACTTCTCCACGAAGTGGCCCAACATCGCGGAGAAGAAGGCCGCGCTGCCCGAGGCCGAAGAGTTCAAGACGAAGGAAGACAAGCGCTCCCTGCTGGACCCGGCGGGCGGCGCGTAATCCGCTGACGGTCGCGTGTCCCGGAAGGCCCTTTCGCCCACCGGCGCGAGGGCCTTCTTCGTTGCGGGACGCTACTCCGCGCGCAGCGAGCGCAGCTTCAAACCGCGCGCTTCCAGCGCATCGCGGAGGCGGCTCAGCTCCTCGGCCGCCACGGGACGGTTCCGCCCTTGGATGCGCAGGGACACCTCGCGCGGGCCGGTGCGCTCCACCTCCACGGTGGCGTCCAGGTGGCCGCGCAGGCTCATGCTGAGCGCGGGCCGTTGGGACTTCACGAACACTTCGATTCGCTCGATGAGCGCCAGCGCGGCCTCGGCGCGCAGGGCGGGACTCGTGTCCTCGACGGGGGCGCTCGCGCCACCCGTGCCCGCGGCCATCGCGGTGGTGCCGTCATGTCCGGAAGCCTCCTGGAGCGGGCGCTGCGCTTCCGGCGGCGGAGGCCCCGGATGCGGGCGTGTTTCTGGCGGCGGGGTGGGGAGGGGGGCGCGGAGCTCCTTCGATAGCTCGCGGGCGATGAGCTCGTGGAGCCGGTGCTCGGTGCGCGCCTGTCCCTGTGCCTGGGCTTCACCGCGGACCGTGCCCAGTCGCTGGACTTCGACATGCATTGCCTGCCGCTTGAGCCCCAGGCTCTCTGGGCTGGAGAGCGCGCCACGCTGGGTGGAGAACACGAGCCCCGTCGCTCGCGCCAGCGGCGGCAGCGTGGGCTGGACGCGCGTCGCGGCTGGGGGCGGCGAAGGGACGCGTCGCGGCGGGGGCGGGGCGTTTCGGGTGTCCGCTTCTTCGAGCGCCTTCTTGAAGCGCTCAGCGTCGGGTGATGGCTTCGTCTGTCCAGCGCCGTTGGTGGGCTCGCGACTGTCGACCTTCATGGCATCCCTCGTGCGGTGGGCGCGAGGAGCAAAGCAGGGGGCGTGCCAGTCGTGGTTTCCACCGCGCCCCGGGGTCATCAACGCGGGCGCGGTACCGCCGGGTGGATGGGCGTCCGGGCGGGAGGATGTGCGTCAGCGCTGCTTGCCGAAGGCGCCGGGCTGGATGGGGGCGAACCCCGTCAAGTCATTGACGGCCAGGGGGCAGGCGGCGACGGCGTTGGGGTCCGCCAGCATGGGCGTCTTCGCCCAGTCCCGCTCCGGGAAGAGCAGCGCGTCGCGGAGCTCGATGGTCGCCAGCGCCTTCTTGTACTCCCAGAAGCGGCCGCGCACGAGGACGCGGTCGCCCTTGAGCAGCTTGTTGAGGTCCGTGTACTGCGTTTCCTGGAGCTTCGCGCTGACCTCCACGCGGGCGCGTTTGGTGGGCTTTCCGAAGTTGAACTCGTAGCGCTCCGTCGTCGGCGCCTCGGGCTCCACCCACACGAGGCGGGCCAGCATGTAGGGGGCCTCGGGCTCCTCACCCTTCTTGAGGCGCTTCTTCTTCGGCTTCTCGAGCTTGACGTCCACCAACTCCAGCGCGCCGAAGGCCACCTCGTGGTCCAGATAGTTCTCGCGGAAGAGGGCCTCGGCGGTGGAGGCGCCCACGGAGGTGGCGCGTTGGACTTCCTGCGCGTAGCGCTCCCGGAGCGCGGGCAGGGTGAGCAGGAAGCTGTCCAGGGGCTTCACGCCGTCGGCGAGGAAGCGCAGCCGGCCCGTGTCGATTGCGGGGTAGTAGGGCGCCAGGGCCTGGGCGGTCACCAGCCACTCCGGCGGCAGCTTCTGGTCGATGAGCACGCGCCGCACCATGGCGACGAAGAAGGCGTTGCCGGGGAAGCGCGGGTTGACGAGCTGGGTGTTGAGGGCGTTGACCAGCACCGGGTCCAGCATGAAGTTCTCGTCACGCTTGTGCAGCACCACGCCCGTCTCGCCCATCAGCGTCAGCATCGCGCCGAGCAACTGGGCGCAGCCGGCATCCTGCGTCCCCCGGTTCAGCCCCTGGTTCAACTTCGACCGGGCGAAGCGCTTGTCCATGTCCTCCTCGCGGAAGACAGGGGCCTGGCCGTTGCCGAAGAACAGCTCCGGCTGGGCGGTGGCGGGCAGGGCCGACAAGGCCAGGGCGAGTGCGAGCAGTCGGTTGAAGCGCATGGCGGCATGCAGCCTACCATGCGCGGGGACGCGCCGAGCGGCCTGGCGGGGGTGGCAGGCAGGCGGGGCATGGGGCGCAACCCCGGCGTGGCACAGTGCTTTTTCCGCCTGTTGGCCTCGCGGGCTTTTGTGTACCTTGCCCGCGACATGGCTCTCCCCCGGATCACATCCGCGCCCGTCACCATCACTCAAATCCAGAGTGAGGCGGAGCTCATGCAGGCGCTCGCCATCCGCGAGGTGGTGTTCATCGAGGAACAGGCGGTTCCCGAGGGCATCGAGCGCGACGCCGAGGACGCGCACGCCTACCACGTCATCGCCAACCAGGGCGGCCACGCCATTGGCACCGGGCGGCTGGTGATGTTGCCGCAGCCTCCCGCGAACCAGGAGGGCACCTGGGGTCAGATTGGCCGCATGGCCGTCCTCCAGGCGCACCGCAAGGCGCGCGTGGGCTCCCTGTTGCTGACGTCGCTCGAAGAGGAAGCGCGTCGGCGTGGCGTCAACGGCATCATGCTGCACGCCCAGCTCTACGCACTGGAGTTCTACAAGAAGCAAGGCTACCAGCCCGTGGGCGGCGTCTTCGAGGAAGCCGGCATGGAGCACCTGGAGATGCACAAGCGCTTCTGACGGAACCTTCAGCGGCGCGGAGGCCGGGGGGCGGGCGGCTGGGCATGCCGCGGGTCCTCGGGCCACGAGTGCCGGGGATACTTGCGGCACAGCTCCTTTCGGATGGCGGGGTAGTGCCGTTCCCAGAATCCCGCCAGGTCGGTCGTCACCTGCACCGCGCGCATGTTCGGCGCCAGCAGGTGCAGCACCAGCGGCACGCGCCCCGCGCACACGTTGGGGCCCTGGGCCATGCCGAAGAAGTCCTGGAGCCGGGACTCCACCCAGGGCGGCTTGCCCGGCTCGTAGTGGACCTTGACGCCGCGTCCTCCGGGAAGCGTCACGCGCTCGGGCGCATGGGTGGCCAGGAGCCGCTGCTGCTCCGAGGTGAGCCTCGCGTAGAGCGCGTCCAGCAGCGACACGCCCTCCAGGTCCTTGAAGCTGCGCGCGTCGGAGCACAGTGAGGCCAGCGCGTCGCGCAGGAAGGCGTCATCCACGGTGGGTAACTTCGCCTCTGGGAAGGCCTCCGCCAGCAGCGCCACGCGGGTGCGCCACTGCTCCAGGGCCTCCGGGTCCGCGAACTTCCCGGGCCCCGCGGCCAGCGCGGCCTCCACGAGCACGCGCGCGGCGGCCTCGGAAGCGGGGGCGGGGGTGCGCGTCTCCTCCAGCACGAGGTTGCCGTAGGACAGGCGGGTGAGCCGCTCCACGCGCCGGGCCTCGGCGTTCCACTGGAGGGTGTCCACCTCCTCCAGCGCGTCCGGGTAGAGGTCCAGCAGCCATTCAGGCTCCACGGCGCTGGCGAGCCTCACCACGGCGCCCTTGCCGGGGCGCTCCTCGGCGTCCGCGGCCACCATGAGGTCGGCGTCCTGGACGACGCTGACGTCCGACAGGGTGGCGGTGCCTCCGCCGAACATCAGCAGCTCGGGCGCACGGGGGCGCCGACGCCGGGCGACGCGGTCGGGATAGCCCGCGAGCACGCTGAGCATCAGGGCCTGCTCCACGTCCTCGGGACGCTGGGGACGCGGGCCCTGGCCGCGCACCGCGCGCCGCAGCTGCTTCTGGACCCGGTCCACGGACTGCACGGCGCCGGCTTCCAGGGAGAGCGAGTGCATGCGGCCGGAGGCGAAGCCCGCGCGTTCCGCCTCGCGGAAGCGTTCGAACAGTTCCAATAGGTCGGATGGGCCACTGACGATGGCTGCCGGGCGGCCTCCCTGGCCCAGGTTGGCGCGGGCCTCGCGGCGGATGTCGCGCTCACCCATGAGCGCGGCGAGGAGCGCGGCCTCGGCGCCCACGCCCCGGCGCTCCCCCTCGACGATGATGCGCGCCTGACGGGGATGGACGGGGAAGCGCAGGAGCCGCTCGCCCACCTCCGTGACGCGGCCGGACGGGTCGACTGCTCCCAGTCGGCGGAGCAGCGTCTCCGCCGCATCGAGGGACGCGGCGGGGGGCGGCTCGAAGAAGGGGAACGCGGCCAGGTCGGTGATGCCGGCCGCGCGCAGGGAGAGCACTGTTTCCGCCAGGTCGGTGCGGCGAATCTCCGGGGCGTCCTGCTCGGGGCGGCCGTCGAAGTCGTGCTGGGTGTAGAGGCGCAAGCAGTGCCCCGCGCGCGTGCGTCCGGCGCGGCCCGCGCGCTGGATGGCGGAGGCTCGGCTGACCTTGGACAGCTTGAGCGTGGGCAGGCCGGACCAGGGCGAATGGGACGCCACGCGTGCGAGCCCGGAGTCGATGACCACGGCCACGCCGTCGATGGTGACAGACGTCTCGGCGACGTTGGTGGAGAGGATGATCTTCCGCCGGGAGCTGCGTCGCACGGCGCGGTCCTGCTCGGCGGGGGACAGGTCTCCGTGGAGGGGAAGGACGTCGGCGCCCTGGCGTTCGGCGAACTCCGCGCAGGCATCGCGCGTGCGGCGGATTTCGCCCGCGCCGGGGAGGAAGACGAGCACGTCGCCATCCACGCCTTGCGCGAAGACGCGCTTGAGACCGGAGAGCACCTGTTGGTCCAGATACCGGTCATCGGGCGCTGGCAGGTACTCCACGCTGACGTCGAAGCGGCGGCCCTCCGAGCGGAGCGAGGGGCTTCCGCCGAGGTACGCCCGGATGGGCTCGGCCTCCAGGGTCGCGGACATGACCACGACCTTGAGGTCGGGCCGGGCCGTTTCCTGGAGCCGGCGCAGCAGGGCCAGGGAGATGTCCGCGGACAGGTGCCGCTCGTGGAACTCGTCGAGCACGACGATGCCCACGTCCCGGAGCTTCGGGTCGGAGAGGAGCCGGCGGCCCAGGACGCCCTCGGTGACGAAGGACAGGCGCGTCTTCGCGCTGCGCACGTCCTCGAAGCGGACCTGGTAGCCCACGGATTCGCCCACGCGCTCGCCCAACTCGTCGGACACGCGCTGCGCGGCCAACCGGGTCGGGAGACGACGCGGCTGGAGGACGATGATCTCCTTGCCCTGGCCGAGTCCGGCCTCCAACAGGGCGCGAGGCACACGGGTCGTCTTCCCCGCGCCGGGAGGTGCCTCCAGCACGAGCGAACGCGCGCCACGCAGCGTGGACACGATGTCCGGCAACAGGGGATCGATGGGAAGCGCGACGTCCGCCATGGCCCGATGTCCTCTACGGCGTCTCCGCGCCAGGCGTCGGGGGCGCGGACTGCGGGGGAGCCTTCTTCTTCCGGACGCGAGGCGCCTGCGCCTCACTGGAGGAAGGCGTCGCGGTGGCCTCAGCTGCGGCGGGCTCCGTGCCCTTCC
>JBKGHI010000629.1:0-708 GCA_046520405.1 Myxococcus sp. 1LA | reverse complement strand
TCCCGGCTACATCCGCCGTGAGCGCACTACCCGCATCTCGCGCAGTCCAACTAGCTCAACCGCCGGAGCCCATCCGCCCCGCGAGCAGGCCCAGCACGAAGGCCAGCACGGCCAGGGCTCCCGCCAACACGGGCGGGACGCCCTTCCCGCGGGCAGCAGCAGGCCCGGCGACGCGCACCGCGCCGGGCTCCTCGGGGACGATGACACGGACCTTGATGACGGCCTGGGCGAGCACCGCCTCCACGTCGGTGAGGAAGCGCTCGTACTCCTCCGCCTGCATCTCCAGCGGCTCGCCGTGGTGGAGCTCGTACCGCTTCGCCACCGCCTCGAAGTTGCGAAGCTGGGCCTCGCGCTTGGACACATCCACCCAGCCGCACGTCAGCGACGAGCCCGTGCCCTTGCGAGGCACCAGGGAGATGGCCTGCCGCGCCAGCTTCCCGCCCGCGGTGCTGGGGCCCTCCGGCTCGTCGATGCGCAGCACCCGGTGAGGGCCCCGGCCGTACATCTTCTTCGACAGCGCCTCGCGGAGCTGCTCCGCCAGCAGCGCGGAGTGGCTCGCGAACATCGTCCGCAGCGCGGGGGCCTCGTCCGCCGCCGCCACCTTCGCGCCCAGGGGCTCCAGCGGGCTCAGGCGCACCACGCCCACGCTGGCGGGGCATCCAGCAGCTGCTGTTCGATGCGGTCCTCGTACGTCATGTCCGATTCTCC
>JBKGHI010000628.1:0-740 GCA_046520405.1 Myxococcus sp. 1LA | reverse complement strand
GGCCCTGGGCACGCTGGGTGACGCGCGGGCCCTGGCCGAGCTGGAGACGGTGGCCGCGGGCGGCACGGCGGAAGCGCCCGTGGAGCCGAGCATGGTGTCGGCCGCCATCGAGGGCCTGGGCCGGCTCGCCGCGAAGCTGCCGGACGGAGACGAGCGCCGCCGCGTCGAGGAGAAGGTGGAGGCCGCCGCGGTGGAGGGCACCACGCTGGAGCTGCAGCAGGCCGGCGTGAAGGGCCTGCGCGCCATCGGCGGCGAGCGCTCCCGGGTGAAGATTGAAGCGCTGCTCGGCGACACGGGCACGGCGCTGCCGGTGCGCATGACGGCGGCCCAGGAGCTGGGGAAGCTCAAGGACACCGCCGCGGAGACGGCCCTGGCCGCCGCCCTGGACGTGCCGCAGCAGGAGCTGCGCAGGGAGGCGCGCAAGGCGCTCGACGTGCTGTTCCCCACCGAGCGCACGCGGGTGGAGTTCCACGCGGTGGCCAGCCGCTACCCGGACATCTCCGCGCCCGCCGCGGCCTACCTGGCCAACGAAGGCGACCCGGCGCTGCTGGTGCCCCGCCTGGCCACGCTGGACAACGTGAAGCTGCGGCTGGGCCTGCGGCGGGGGCTCGCGCGCCGCGGCGCCATGCCCGTGCCGGAGGTGGTGACGCTGCTGGGCCACGACAAGCCGGAGGCCCGCGAGGAGGCCGCGCTGCTGGTGGGCACCTGGACGGGTGAGGCCCGCGAGCCCGGCACGGTGG
>JBKGHI010000627.1:0-777 GCA_046520405.1 Myxococcus sp. 1LA | reverse complement strand
CCCACGGGTGGACGCGCGCGCCGCCTCGCGGGTGATGACGCGGACGGATGTGAAGCTGGGCGGAGCCGCCGCCGCGCCGACCGATCCTCGGGGGGCGCCACGGCCTTCCGGATTGATGAGCCGGTTCGATCTGCCCGCGCCGGTGGACGACGAGGATGCGCCCACGGTGGATGCCCGCGCTGGCTCGCGCTCGCAGGTGCGCGGGGGGCACGGTCGTGGAGGAGGACGCGCCCACCATCGCCATGATGGAGACGGCTGCCCGGCCCGCGCGGGTGGTGCTGCCGCTGAGGGACGGAGAGTCGCTCGAGGAGGACGCGCCCACGCTGTCGCTGGGGATGTCGCGTCCGGGCAAGCGCCCCGGGGCTCCGGAGGCCTCGGGCGGCAAGGCGTGGCTGTTCGTGGGCCTGGGCCTGCTGCTGGTCCTGGCGGTGGGCGTGGTGTTCTGGTCCATGGGGGCGTCCGAGCCCGAGGCGGCGCTGCCTCCTCCGGAGTCGGCCGTGCGCGCGCCGGTGCCATCCCGGTGCCGGAGCCCGTCGCGGCTCCGACGGAGTTGCAGCCGCCGCCCATGCGCCCCAGCCTTCTGTGGAGGCCACGCCGCGCTGGTGCGGCTGCGCATCGAGACGCAGCCCGAGGACGCGGTTGTGCTGGTGGACGGCCTGCGTCAGTCGGCGCGGCCGGTGGTGCTCGAAGCGACGGTGGGCCAGCAGGTCGCCGTGCGCGTGGAGGCCGAGCGCCACCAGGCGCAGACGCGCACGCTGACGGTGGGGAGGACGCGGA
>JBKGHI010000626.1:0-780 GCA_046520405.1 Myxococcus sp. 1LA | reverse complement strand
CGGGGCCGGCCAGCGGGACGACAGTGCTCAACGCCTTTCGGCATCACGGCGAGCGGGACGGGGGGCCGTGCAGCGGAACACCTTGCCACGTCGGGCAGGGCGTGTGCTCAACGCCTTTCGGCAGTCACGGCGAGCGGGACAAGGCACCTGCTGCGAGCCCGCGCACCCAACCGCCATGTGCTCAACGCCTTTCGGCATCACGGCGAGCGGGACACGGGCACCTGCTCGACGGCCGCCTCGTGCTTGGGTGCTCAACGCCTTTCGGCATCACGGCGAGCGGGACCAGCACGGGATGATCGAGTTCGTCCCGTACATCAAGTGCTCAACGCCTTTCGGCATCACGGCGAGCGGGACTGTGAGGTTGTCCACCACGAAGTACCGGCCCCCCCTCCGGTGCTCAACGCCTTTCGGCATCACGGCGAGCGGGACGCTGGTCACCGTCGAAGCAGAGCTGCTGGACACAAGTGCTCAACGCCTTTCGGCATCACGGCGAGCGGGACCTCTCGCGCCTTCGGCCCCATCTCCGGCCACGAGTTGTGCTCAACGCCTTTCGGCATCACGGCGAGCGGGACCTGCCACCCTTGCATGTTGGCGTTGTGCTGGCCGTGCTCAACGCCTTTCGGCATCACGGCGAGCGGGACAAATTGCCAAGCACGGCGGCAAGGAGGACTTGGCGTGCTCAACGCCTTTCGGCATCACGGCGAGCGGGACTGTAGTTGCCCACTCCCACGGGGGCGTCGACCAGGAGGGTGCTCAACGCCTTTCGGCATCACGGCGAGC
>JBKGHI010000625.1:0-784 GCA_046520405.1 Myxococcus sp. 1LA | reverse complement strand
CGCACCAGCCGCGCCACGCTCTCACTGGCCAGCGCCAGCACCTGCCCGCCCGCGGACACCAGCAGCACCCGCAGCGTGCTCAGCGTGAGGGGGACGTCCAGGATGAAGCGCGTGCCCTGGCCCGGCTGCGTCGTCACCTCCACGCTGCCGCGCAGCCCCTCCACGTGCATGCGCACCACGTCCAGGCCCACGCCGCGCCCGGCCACCTGCGTCACCTGGGGCGCGGTGGACAGGCCCGCCAGGAACACCAGCCGCGCGGCCTCCGCGTCCTCCTCGGGCACCCGCAGGCCCCGGGCGCGCGCCTGCCTTCGCAGCGCCGTCAGGTCCAGGCCGCGCCCGTCATCGTCCACCGTCACCTCGACGCGGCTGCCCTTGAGGCGCGCGGACAGGGTGACGCGGCCCTCGGCGTCCTTGCCCGACTGCAGGCGCTCCTCGGGCGTCTCCAGGCCGTGGGCCACCGCGTTGCGCACCAGGTGCAGGAGCGGCTCGCGCAGGCCCTGGAGCAGGGAGCGGTCCAACTCCAGCGCCCCGCCTTGAATCTCCAGCCGCACCTGCCGGCCCATGCTGCGCGCCACGTCGCGGGCGGCGCGCTCCAGGCCCTCGCAGCCTTCCTCGAAGGACAGGGTGCGCGCGCGGCGGACCTCATCATCCAGGCCCGTGGCCACGCCGCCCAGCGTCCGCCGGTCCGCGGCCAGCTCCAGCGTCACCGCGTCAGCTCCGTCTGTGCGCGCAGCAGCGCCTGTTCGCCGGGCGTGCCGAGCACCGCCTCGCGCGCCTGGGCCAG
>JBKGHI010000624.1:0-813 GCA_046520405.1 Myxococcus sp. 1LA | reverse complement strand
CCCACGCCCGCCCCGCCGCCCGTGCCGGCGATGGCGCCCGCGCGGCCCTCATCCGACAGCCGGCTCAGCATCTCCTTGCCGTGGCTGAGGATGATTTCCGAGCCGTCGATGCGGCTGACCTCCGAGTACCGGACGAGGTAATCCTTCGGGAAGAAGAGGCCCTTCTCGATGTGGAACTCCTGGTCGCCGACGGCGAAGACCTTGCCGAGCTTCTCGCCGTCGATGCTGCGGACAACCATCCCTTCCTTGATGTCGCTGCTTTGGTACATGGCTGGCTCCTCGTGACCGGGGCGGGTGGACTGGCTGGCCACACCCTGGGCCCCGGCGCTGGTGGAGGCCTCGCGTGCGAGCGCGAGGCCCTGGGGTTTCCCACCCCGGTCATTTGGAAGGTGTGAGCGCGTCGTCCGGGTGACAGCGCCCGAGAACGCAGTGCCAGTTGGCTCGGCACCGCGCCTGCCCGCCCGAACGCCCGCCTGTCCTTTCGGCTGCCCTGGTGGCGCGGTGCGGGGCTCAGTGGCCGGGGCTTCTCAGGGCGATGCGGGCCACCCCATCTTCCGAAGAGGTGCGCCCGGGCCTCGATGCCGCGAGCCGCCGACGGGAGAACGTCATGAGGAGCAGGCAGGGAACCTGGGAACCGTGGCGCTGGAGCGACTCGTGGGTGGGCGGCGCGGCCGCGGGCGTGGGGGCACACCTGGTGGTGCGTGGCATCCACCGGTTGCTCCGTCCGGACCTGCGAGGCCCCGTCGTGGGCGTGGCCTGCGCCTCCGGGATGCTGGGCGCGCTGGTGGCGGGCGGCTCGCGCGCCGGCGGCTG
>JBKGHI010000623.1:0-816 GCA_046520405.1 Myxococcus sp. 1LA | reverse complement strand
AGCCGCTGGTCCCCGAACCGGAGCCGGAGGTCATCCGCCCGCTGCGCCGCTGGTCCTGGCTGCCCGCCGTGGGCGGCGCCGCGCTGGTGGGCGTGGGCACCGTCTTCTACCTGCAGGCGGGCGACAAGTACTCGCGGTTGGACCAGGACGGCACGCCGGGCGCGCCGCTGGCCAATGGAGATGCGCTGGTGTCGTCCGGCCGCCGGGCGCAGACGCTGAGCCGGGTGGCCTTTGGCCTGGGCGCCGCGGGGCTCGTGGCGGGCGCGGTGCTGTTCCTGCTGCCCGGTGAGCCCGCCTTGAAGGTGCAGCCCTCCGCCGCCGTGGTCCCGGGTGGAGGCATGGTGGGCCTGTCCGGGACGTTGCCTTGAATTCGAGGAGAGTCATGCGGAAGACCAGGATGGCCGGCGCCATGGGCACCTCGCTCGTGGTCGCGCTGGCCGCGGGTGCGTGCTACGACTTCGACGGCGCGCGGCAGCGTTGCAGCGACGAGGGACGCTGCGAGCCCAACGTCGCCGCCTGCACGCCCGTCCCTGGCGTGGACCTCCCCGACGACGCCTTCACCGACACCGACTGTGACGGCGTGGATGGCCAGGCGGACGCGGGGCTCTTCATCGACCCGGTGGATGGCGATGACGACGCGGGCACGGGCACGCGGCAGGCGCCGCTGCGCACCGTGGGCCGCGCGCTGGCCATGGTGCGCGCGCTGGACGGCGGCCCCGGCCACCTCTTCCTCGCGGGCGGCGCGTATGACGAGGCGGACCTGGTGCTGGACGTCCCCGTGTCCCTGCACGGTGGCTACGCCGGCCGCGGCGGAGG
>JBKGHI010000622.1:0-821 GCA_046520405.1 Myxococcus sp. 1LA | reverse complement strand
GGGGGGCGGCGCCGGAGGCGGGCCGCGCAGGGCCGTCCGCGCCACGGGCAGCACCGCGTCCAGGGACTGGGTGAGCGCGTCGAGCAGCTGCTCCTCGCGCACGCCGGGGATGAGGTGCTCGGTGACGAGCACGCCGTCATTGGACGTGTAGATGCGCGCGCCCGTGCGGTAGCCGCTGAGCAACTGGCCCAGCTCCGTCACCAGGACAAGCTCCGTCTTCCCCGCGGCGCCCAGCGAGCGGATGCAGGCGGCCTCCGTGCGGTTGCAGCGCAGCAGCGGGCGGCGCTTGGAGGCGGTCAGCTTGCGGGTGATGTCCTCGATTCGGACCACCACCAGCCCACGGGCCCGAAGCTGTTCGGCCACGTGCTCCTGGGCGAACTCGACGACGTGGGAGGGCGCCCCCGCCGCGTCAGGCGGCGCGACCAGGACGGAGAGGGGCGGCGGGGGAGCCGCGACAGGCGCCTGGGTGGCCAGGGTGAGCGCGGCGAGGAGGGAGATCCACACCCAATCACTTTCCCCCCGACCGGACCTCCTCGCAAGGTCGGGAATCACCGCTCGTGCTTCGGGTGAAACCCGCCGGGGCGGTGCGCGCGTGGTGGGAGGCCGCCCCACCGGCCCGGGGTCGTTTCCGACGCGCCGGGCCGGGGCGTGGCTTCAGCGCCGGGGACGCTCCGACGGCGGCGGCCGAATCTGCGTCTTCTCCGAGCCGCCGCTGGCGTTCTGCGAGCCGCCGGTGTCCTCGTCCTCGTCGTCCATGGCGGGCGAGGAGGGGCGGGACGGTGGCGGCCGGCGAGCGCCCAGGGCCGGGCGTGCGCCGGTGG
>JBKGHI010000621.1:0-835 GCA_046520405.1 Myxococcus sp. 1LA | reverse complement strand
CGCGCGGTCATCTCCACGCTGGCGGCGGGCGCCACCTCGGGCGCTGGCGCCTGGCCCGAGCCGTCCGCGCGCAGCGTGGTGCTCGTCTCCTTCGCGATGCGGCCCGCCTCTTCCGCCTCGCCCAGGCGAAGGAAGCGCAGGGCGTCATCCGCGCGCAGCCGCGCCGAGTCCAGGCGCTGCTCCAGGGCGAGCGTCTCCTCCTCGTTGAGGAGGAAGGTGAACATGGAGGGAAGCACCGCGAAGTAGCAGAACGCCGCGCCCAGGAGGAAGGCGATGGAGCCGAACGCCACGAAGGGCGCGGCGAAGCGGCGCTCCTCCGGATACAGACCGGGGGACACGAAGCCCCAGATCTGCATCAGGATGACGGGCGTGGTGAGGAAGATGCCGCAGTACACGCCCACCTTCATCAGGACGTTCAGCTCCTCGATGCCGGACGTGTAGATGAGCGCGCGGTTCTCCGGCGGCAGCGCATCCAGCACCGGCTGCATCAACAGGCCGAAGATGGGCTTGGCGAAGATGAGCGAAACCGTCCCCAGGACGAGCACCGCGATGGTGCACCGCATGAGGCGCGAGCGGAGCTCCGTCAGGTGGTCCGCCAGACTCATGCGCAGGTCGGAGTCGGGGTTCATGGGCGGGGGGCTCAGGA
Organism: Myxococcus sp. 1LA; assembly: GCA_046520405.1. Taxonomy (GTDB): domain Bacteria; phylum Myxococcota; class Myxococcia; order Myxococcales; family Myxococcaceae; genus Myxococcus. The sequence goes on along the minus strand of JBKGHI010000621.1, from coordinate 189 downwards.
CTCAGCTCCGTTTCGGGGCGTTGCGCGCCACCGTCCCCGGGATGGGCGACAGCGTGGGCTTGGTGGCGGAGGAAGCAGCAGGCTCCGGGGGCACCTCGGCGGCGGCCTCCGGCGGCCGGCTCCGGGGGCGCCGCGTCCGGGGGAGGCGTCTGCCCTGCATGGGCGTCCGTGGCGGACACTCGCGAGGCC
>JBKGHI010000620.1:0-836 GCA_046520405.1 Myxococcus sp. 1LA | reverse complement strand
CGGCCCCGCCCGGCCCAGCAGCCGCGCCAGCGTCAGCAGGGGCACCGTGTTGCCCCGGCGCTCCACCAGGCATACGCCCCCCGCGCCCGCGGGCCGCACCAGGCTGGCGGTGTCCACCTCGATGAGCTCCTCCACGGAGCCCACCGCGACGGCGTAGCGCAGCCCGGCGCACTCGAAGACGAGCGCGTCCAGCAGCGTAATCGTGAGCGGCACGCGGAGCCGGAAGGTGGTGCCGGCGCCCGGGCGCGTCTCCATCCCCAGCTCCCCGCCCAACTGGTCCACGATGATGCGGTGGACGATGTCCATGCCCATGCCCCGCCCGCTCGTCGCGTTGGCGGAGTCCCGGGTGGAGAAGCCGGGGCGGCAGAGGACCTCCAGCAGCGCGTCCGGCGTGGCGGGCACCGGCACGCCCGCTCGCGCGGCCACCGCCTTCGCGTCCACGCCGCGGCCATCATCCGACACCGTGAGGTCCAGCAGCCCTCCCGCCCGGCCATGGCTGGCCACGCGCACCACGCCCTCCTCGGGCTTGCCCGCCGCGTGGCGCGCCTCCGGCAGCTCCAGCGCGTGGTCCACCGCGTTGCGCACCAGGTGCACCAGCGCGGGCAGCAGCCGGTCCGCCACGGATTTGTCCAGCTCCGCGTCCCCCACGGCCAGCTCCAGCCGCACCGACTTGCCCGTGCTGCGGCGCAGGCCCCGCACTAGCAGCGGCAGGCGCTCCAGCACGTCCCCCACCCGCACCATGCGCAGGCGGAGGATGGCCGCGCGCATGTCGCGGAGCTGGCGCGCGTTCTCCTGGAGGATGGCCTGGAGCTCGCGCGTGGGCGCGCCCGCCGCCG
>JBKGHI010000061.1:0-38911 GCA_046520405.1 Myxococcus sp. 1LA | reverse complement strand
GAAGGCCACCGGGCCCGGGCCGCTGCCCAGGTCCAGCACCTGCCGGGGACGGCTCGGCAGCTCGCCGAGCACCTGCCGGGCCTGCGCATAGGACACCGGCCAGTAGAAGAGGAGGTAGGCGCCCAGCAGCTTCGGGTCATCCATGTAGCGGGCGCCGCGAGCTGCCGCTCCCGGGTGAGGCCCAGGGAGAGCTGGCGGACGCCGGCGGCCACCTCCTTCACCTCCTGGGGCGTCAGGCGCGTCTCGGGTCCGGTGCCACCACCCCGGCCGCGGGACGCGCGCCAGACGGCGATGAGCCTCGGCATCCATCGCTCCAGGTCCTTGCTGTATGCGTTGCTCATCCGGCCCAGCCTTCACCTGTGGGGCCGCGCTTCATCGCGGCCGTTTCCAACCAATTGTCGTCCCGCCAAGGCGTCAACGGGGAGGTCGCCATGGAGGGGGAGACCGCGTTAAACCCTTGGCGCACATGATTTCCGTTCGCGGCCTTCGCAAGCACTACAAAGTCCATAAGCGCCCGCCGGGCCTGAAGGCGGCCCTCCGCTCGCTCGTCCACCGTAGCTACACCACGGTGAAGGCCGTGGACGGGATTTCCTTCGACATCCGCCCCGGGGAGCGGGTGGGCTTCCTGGGACCCAACGGCGCTGGGAAGACGACGACGCTCAAGGTGCTCTCCGGCCTGCTCTACCCCTCCGACGGCGAGGTGACGGTGGACGGCCACGTCCCGCAGAAGCGGGAGGAGGCCTTCCTCAAGAAAATCATGCTCGTGATGGGGCAGAAGCAGCAGCTCCTCTGGGACTTGCCTCCGGCGGAGACGTTCGAGCTCAACCGCGCCATCTACGACGTGCCCCCGGCCCAGTACAAGAAGACGATGTCGGACCTGATTGAGCTCCTGGAAATCGGGGACCTCATCGGCAAGCCCACCCGGCAGTTGTCCCTGGGTGAGCGGATGAAGTGCGAGCTGGCCGCGGCCCTCATCCATCAGCCCCGGGTGCTCTTCCTGGACGAGCCGACCATCGGCCTGGACGTGGCCATGCAGGCCACCATGCGGACCTTCATCAAGGAGTACAACGAGAAGTACGGCGCCACGCTCATCCTCACCAGCCACTACATGGACGACGTGGCGGCGCTGTGCCCCCGCGTCATCGTCATCGACAAGGGGCTCCTGTCCTATGACGGTGGGCTGGACGCGCTGGTGCAGCGGGTGCGGCCGGAGAAGCGCGTGGTGCTGCGCCTGGCGGAGGAAGTGGACGCCGCGCGCCTGGCGCCGCTGGGCCGGGTGGTGACGCACGAGCCGGGCTCGGCGGTGCTCCAGGTCCAACAGGAGGCGGTCAACGCCACCATCACCCGGGCGCTGTCCACGCTGCCGGTGATGGACCTCACGGTGGAGAACGCGCCGCTGGAAGAGGTGATGAGCGAGCTGTTCGCGGAGTCGAAGGCGCGCCGGACGGCGGCGTCGGAGCCGGTGCCCGCATGAGCGCCCGGACGGTGCTGCGCGCCTTCCCCACGCTGCTGCGGGTGGGCTTCGCGGAGGCGGTGGCCTACCGCGCGGAGATGCTCATCTGGGTGCTGTCCACCACCATGCCGCTGGTCAACATGGTGCTGTGGATGGCGGTGTCGCGCGAGGCGCCCGTGGGCCGCTTCGGCGAGGCGGACTTCATCAGCTACTTCCTGGCCACCTTCGCGGTGCGGCAGCTCGCCACGTCGTGGGCCGCGTGGCTCATCAACTGGGAGGTGAAGCAGGGGACGCTGGCCATGCGCCTGCTCCGTCCCATTTCACCGCTGTGGGCCTACGCGGTGGAGAGCATCGCCGCCTTCCCGATGCGCCTGGTGGTCGCGGTGCCGGTGGTGCTGCTGAGCGTGGCGCTGGTGGGGGAGAAGGCGGTGCCCCAGCACGCGTGGCAGTGGGGCTTCGTCGTGCTGTCGGTGATTGGCGGGTGGGCGGTGGCCTTCCTGGCGAACGTGGCCATTGGCGCGCTGTGCTTCTTCCTGGAGAGCAGCCAGAAGGTGCTGGAGGTGTGGCTGGTGCTCTTCTTCGTGTGCTCCGGCTACATGTACCCGGTGGAGCTGCTGCCGCCCGCGCTGCGCACCATCATCGACTGGCTGCCCTTCCGTTATCAGATTGGCGTCCCGGTGGAGATGCTGACGGGGGCCCATGGCTGGGAGGAGTCGCTGCGGCTGCTCGGCGCGCAGTGGGCCTGGGTGGCCGTGCTGGGCGTGCTGGCGGCGGTGACGTGGAAGCATGGCGTGCGGCGCTTCGCGGCGTTCGGGGGCTGAAGTGAATCTGAAGCGCTATCTGCGGCTGCTGGGCATTCAACTCAAGGCATCGGGGCTGCTGTCGCTCCAGTACCGCGCGGACTTCTTCACGGAGGGGCTGACGTCGCTCTTCTGGACCTTCACCGCGCTGGCGCCGCTGTTCGTCGTCTACGGGGAGCGCGCCAACATCGAAGGGTGGAGCTTCGGCGAGGCGCTGCTGGTGGTGGGCTGGTTCACGCTGCTCCAGGGCATCCTGGAGGGCGCCATCAACCCCAGCCTCACGGGCGTGGTGGAGCACATCCGGAAGGGCACGCTGGACTTCGTGCTGCTCAAGCCGGCGGACGCGCAGTTCCTGGTGTCCACGCAGCGCTTCCAGCCGTGGCGGGCCTTCAATGTGCTGACGGGCCTGGGCCTGTTCATCTACGCCTTCTCGCAGTTGGGGCGGTGGCCGTCGGTGACGGGCCTGCTGGCCTCCGTGGTGCTGTTGGGGACGAGCACGCTGCTGCTCTACTCGCTGTGGATTCTGACGGTGAGCGCGGCGTTCTTCGTCGTGCGGGTGGACAACCTGACGTACCTGTTCACCTCCATCTTCGACTTCGCCCGCTGGCCGTCCTCCGTGTTCCAGGGCGTGGGGCGCGGCGTGCTGACGATGGTGTTCACGTATGTCATTCCGCTGGCGCTGATGACCACCTTCCCCGCGCAGGCCATGCTGGGCCGGCTCCCGCTCCAGTCGCTCTTGGGGGCGGTGGCGGGCGCGGGGATTTTCGCGTGGGGCTCGCGTCAGGTGTGGCTGCGCTCCATCCGCCGCTACACGTCTGCGAGCAGCTGAAGCGAGGCGCTCTCCCCAGGGCGGCGACTCCGGACGCCCTGGAGAGAGGCGGCTTGCCAGGGCCTACTTCTTCACGGCGCGGGCCGTGTCCTGGACGATTCGGGTCACGTTCGCGATACCGCCGCCGACGATGTACCAGCTCGGCGCGTCCACCACGACCACGCGGCCCGCCTTGACGGCGGCCGTCTGGCTGAGCTCCGGGTGCTTGGCCAGAATCTCCAGGGCCTTGTTCTCGCCACCGCCCGTCGCGGCGCCGCGGTCCAGCACCACCAGCCAGTCCGGATTGGCGGCGATGGCCTTCTTCAGCAGCGCGGCCGCGGCCTCCTGACGGGCCTTCGCCTCGGGCGAGCCGGCCTTCGGGCGCGGCCCTTCATTGGCGTTCGGCTCCGCCGGCGGCACCACCGCGTCGAAGCCCGTCAGCGCGTGGAGATAGCCGAAGCGGTCACCGGGCGCGTGGACCAGGGTGTTGCCGCCGACGGTGAACAGCATCACCGCCGACTTGCCCTTCGTCAGCTTCTTCAGGTCCGCCTGCGCCTTCTCGAAGCCCTTCACCAGCTTCTCGGCTTCCTTCTGCTTGCCGAAGGCCTTGCCCAGCGACTGAGCCTGACTCGTGAGGTCCTCCACGAAGTGGTCCGGGCGGAGGCTCAGGTTCACGGTGGGAGCAATGGCGCTCAGGGCCGCGGCCTGCTTCCCCGAACGCCCCCCCACAACAATCAGGTCCGGCTTCAGCTCCGTCAGGGCCTGCGTATCTGGCTCGAACAGGCTGCCTGCCTGCTTCACCCGGTTGGTGTTGTAGGCGGAGAGCGTGGCCGGGAAGGTGGCCTTCGGCACGGCCACGGCGCGGATGCCCAGTGCGTTCAGCGTATCCAGCGCCCCGAGGTCATAGACGGCGAGACGGGAAGGCGTGGCAGGCACGCTGAGGGTGCCGTCCGCGTGGGGCAGGTCGAAAGCAAGGGCGGGAACAGCGGTGGCCAGGCCGGAGGCGAACAGCGCCGCGACGAGCGGGCGGTGGAAACGGTGCATGAGGTGTTCTCCGAAAGGTGACCGCGAAGACCGGCGGACGTGACGGCGGAGTCGCCACGTCACTTCGGTGTTCGACTGCGAGAGGGGCGGGTCACGGTGGTGAGGGTTTTGTGTTTCGGCGGCGCCGTCCGAGCTGGAGCTCTGACGGGTTGCGGCATTGAACTTTGAGATTGGTTTGCATTATCGTCAAGCGGGGCGTGGCGCCGCACCCGCCCTGACAACTCCGGGTGTTCCTGCCCCTCACGTGGGGTGGACTTGCGCTGGTCTCCACGCCGTCGGCGGATGGGTGCGCATGGCCCCGGGCCGCGTCTCAATCCATGTCAGCGGTTGATTGCTATCAATTCATTGATTGCTTGAATTGCTTGGCCTGGTGCGGCGGCCTTTGCCTTTCACCCCGCATGGTGGGTGTCCCCGGCCCCATGTATTTCATGTGTTCACTTTTGGGTGGTGCGATGGTCCCTCTGTACATGTGTGGGGTAAAGGCGCCGGGCGCGGTTTGGCCGCGCATCCCCCCGTCACAAAAAGGACCCCCACTCATGTTTGAACCTGTCGGGTTCGGCCGGAAGGCCGCGCTCTTGATGTCGCTCGTGTTCGCGGGATGCTCACACGAGGAATTTGCAGAGGCGCTGAATGAGACGCGAACGCACGAGGTCGAACTCGCCTCCATCCGTTGGATGAGCACCCCCAGCATGTCCACGCAGCGCCTGGACCATACGGCCACGGTGCTACCCAACGGCAGCGTGCTGGTGGCCGGTGGCCAGTCCTCCACGAGCGCCGAGCAGTACGACGTGGCGACCGCGCGATGGCTCAGCGCGGGACAGATGGTGAGCATGCGCCGCCGTCACACCGCGACGCTGCTGCCCAACGGCAAGGTGCTGGTCGCGGGCGGTGACGTCACCGCGGCGACCACCGGCACCGCCGAGCTGTACGACGTGGCCACGGGTGTCTGGTCCGCCACCGGCAGCCTGGACAGCCTGCGCTCGGGACACACCGCCACGCTGCTGCTCAACGGCAAGGTGATGGTGACCGGCGGCGAGGACGGCACGGGCAGCGCGCTGCGGACGGCCCGTCTGTATGACGTCGACACGGGAGCCTGGAGCGCCACCCACAGCATGAACGTGCCGCGCCTGGGACACGCGGCGACGCTGCTGCCGTCCGGGAAGGTGCTGGTGACAGGTGGGCGCTCCAGCGCCTGGGGCTCCGTCCTGCGGACCGCGGAGCTGTATGACCCCGCCACGGGAACCTGGGCCAACGTGGCCCCCATGGCCACGCCGCGCGCGGGGCACACGTCCACGGCGCTGTTGAATGGCAAGGTGCTGGTGTCCGGCGGATTGGTGGATGACATCACCGCGACGCGCAGCTCGGAGCTGTATGACGTGGAGACGGGCGTCTGGGGCTCGGCGGGGAACCTGATGCCCGTCGAGCGCGCGCACCACACCGCCACGGTGCTGCACTCCGGCGAGGTGTTCATCACCGGCGGCTCGGACGGGAGCGAGCCCTACCTCCAGAGCGCGGCATTGTATGACCCTGTCAACGCGCTGTGGTCCTCCACGGTCGCCATGGGCACCAGCCGGCTGGGGCACACCGCCGCGCTGCTGGGCACGGGCGAGGTGCTGGTCGCGGGAGGAAGCCCGGACGGCGTCCTGCGCACCGCGTCCGCCGAACGCTACGTCCCGCCCACGCTCCCCTGGCACTCCACCAGTGCCATGGCGTCCGCGCGTTACCAGCATGGCGTGGCGGTGTTGCCTTCGGGCGTGGTCCTCGCGGCCGGCGGCACCGCGAATGGCAGCACGGCCCTGGTGGGCGCCGAACTCTACTCCGAGGCCACGGGGGCCTGGACGCAGACGGGCGCGATGCGCACCGCGCGCTATCTCCACACCGTGACGGTGCTGCACGACGGACGGGTGCTGGCCACGGGCGGCCAGAGCACCTCGTCCAACTATCTCGCCTCGGCGGAGCTCTACGACTTGGCCACGGGGACCTGGAGCGCCACGGGCGGGCTGGCGGGTCCTCGCGCCCGCCACACCGCGACGCTGCTGCCCAACGGCAAGGTGCTGGTGGCGGGGGGCCGGATGAGCTCCAGCTTCTCCGGCATGCTGGCCACCGCGGAGCTGTATGACGCGGCCACGGGGACGTGGACCGCCACCGGGGCGATGAGCCGTCGGCGGCAGTACCACTCGGCCACGTCGCTGGCGTCCGGCAAGGTGCTCGTTGTCGGCGGGAACACGCCGGAGGGCGACACCGCCACGGCGGAGCTCTACGACTTGTCCACGGGCCAGTGGACGCCCACGGCCTCCCTGTCCGGGACGCGCTACGGGCACACGGCGGTGGCGCTGCCGTCGGGCAAGGTGCTGGTGTCGGGCGGTTGGGGCGCGCGGGGGGCGCTCGCCACGGCGGAGCTCTATGACCCGGCGACGGGCACGTGGACCTCGCAGGCCTCCATGCAGCACCCCCGTTACGGCCCCCTGTCCGCGCTGCTGCCCTCCGGCCGCGTGCTGGTGCTGGGCGGTGACGGGGGCGGCAGCGTGGGGCTGCTGGCCTCGGCAGAGGTCTATGACCCGGCCAGCGGCCAGTGGCACAACGCGGGAACGTTGCCCACGGCGCTCACCCACGCGGGCGTGGTGACGTTGGTGGGCTCTGGCCGCGTGCTGGTGTCTGGCGGTCTGAGCCCCAGCGGTTCGTTGTCCGCGGCCGGGTTGTATTCGCCCGCGCCTTGAGCGCGTGTCCCGCCCCGGCGGCTTGTGTCACCGGGGCGGGGTTTCGGATGCGGCCTGGGAGACAGGGCGCTGGCGGCGTGTCGTCTGTGTGATGACGGCTCGCTTTCTCGTGACCCCGCGCGCGTCCGCTGCCCCCATCCTCCCACCAGTGCAGACGAGGGGGGCGCATGAAGGGATTTCAATCGATTGTCATGACGGGACTGTTCGCTTACGTGCTGGGGTTGGCCCCGGCGGCCTGGGCGGGCGCGGCGAAGACGAGGTACCCCGTGGTGTTCGCCCACGGCATGGGCGGGTTCGATGACCTGCTCGGCTTCGACTACTGGGGGAACGACTTCGGCACCTTCGTGGGCAAGGCCTGTGCGTCGAGCTTCGACACCGACTGCAACGTGGACCTCGCCCCCGGGCAGCGCGCCTTCGTGGCGCAGGTAGCGGCCTTCCAATCCTCGGAAGTCCGAGGGCTGGACCTGGCGGACGACATCGAGGGCTTCATGGCCACGGCCGGGGTGGCGAAGGTGAGCATCATCGGCCACTCCCAGGGCGGCATCGACGCGCGCAAGGCGGCCCGCGTGCTGCGTGAGCGGCGTGGCGTCACGTCGGTGGCGGTGGTGGCGAGCGTGTCCTCGCCGCACCGGGGCTCGCCCGTGGCCAAGTACATCCTCGACGGGAAGCCCGGGGTCACCAGCGTCATCGCGGCGCTGGCGCGGTACTACGGCGACTCCGTGTATGCACCGGGGAATGACGCCTTCGCGGCGGCGAAGCAGCTCGTCTACAACGACTACGCCGCTTCGGATGGCGTCGTCACGGGGATGAAGGTCTTCAACGAGAAGTACCCGGTGAACAGCCTCTACGCGGGGCGCTACATGTCGCTCATCACCGCGCAGCACGGGGTGAATGTGAATCCGGCGCTGTACCTGTTGAAGGAGTACCTCTTCGACATCGACGGTGATGGCTATTGCGAAGGGGACGGGGACAACGACGGCGCGGCTGGCTGCGGAGACGGTGTGCGCAACGAGGCGGACGACGACGGCATGGTGGGCATCAACTCCCAGCAGATGGGCCGCCGGCTGCGCTACCACGACGCGTTCTTCGGCTTCGACTCGGTGACGGAGGACACGTCCATTCCCGTGCTGAGTGATTTGAACGCGCCTTCCCGCCTCCAGAGCACGTCGATGTCCAGCGTGGTGCCCCAGGACCATGTGGACGTGGTGGGCGTGGGGCCGGACGCCTTCGACGAGCCGGAGTTCTACGCCGCCCTCATCCACTACATCGCGACGTCCGAAAACGCGCCGGCGGCTCAGGCCCCGGGCGGCGGCGCTTCGACCTCCTCGGACTCCACGCCGTAATACGCGAGGCACTCCACCTCGCGTCCGCGCACCACGCGCCGGCCGTCGAGCGGCCCGCCATGCGCGGTGACGACGGTGCACTGTCCCTCGTCGCCCTCCTGGTCGAAGTAGAGGACCACCCAGTCATGGGTGGCATTCTGCTGGTGGGCCAGCGCGGTGTTGGAGAAGAGCGCGCGGAAGTTCCACCCCTCCAGCTTCCGGCGGAGCACGGGCAGCCAGGCCTCGCCGGAAGGGTTGAACCGGCGCGGCGCAATCCGGCGCAGCTCGCCCGCGTCCGAGCGGCGGCGGTACTCCTCGTCCACCTGGAGCAGCACGCCCACGTCGGGCCGGGGACCTTCGTCGTGCGCCTCGCTCCGTCGCGCGGCGCTGCGCCGCTCCCTGCCGAGCCTGGCGCCGAGCAGCTCGCGCACCTGCTCGCTGCGCCGGGGGCCGAAGCCCTCCACGTGCTCCAGCCGTCCGTCGTGCGCCGCCTGCTCCAACTCCTCCAGCGTCCGGATGCCCAGCTCGTCATGGATGCGGCGGGCCAGCTCCGCGCCGATACCCGGCACGCTGGCCAGGAGCTGCTCCGGGGAGTGTTCCGTCTCCAGCCGTTGGAGCAGCGACAAATGCCCCGTGCGAATCAGCTCCGTCATCGCCGCGGCGATGCTCTTCCCCACGCCGGGCAGCTTGCGCAGCCCTGCTTCGCCGTCCTCGGCCAGCAGCTCCGCCACGGGCTGGGGCCACTGCGCGATGGTGTCCGCGGCCTTCCGGTAGGCGCCGACCCGGAAGGGCATCGCGTCCTGCTCCTCCAGCAGGTCCGCGACGCGCTCCAACGCGTCGGCGACGTCGATGTTGTCCTTCCAGGCAACGCCCATGGCTGCCTTCAAGGTGGGGCGCGTCGAAGACGGTGGCCACCTCTGTCGCGAATCGCCCGGCCTGGCGCCGGGCTCGCGGGGCGGGCCGTGGAGGGCTTGCCTCGCCGCCTGCTCCATGGTTCGTGGCGCTCAGCGTGGCTCGCTCGCGGAGACTCGAGGACCCTCGATGACCACCCTCAGGCCCCTGGGCACGTTGGGCGCGAAGGCGAGCGAGAAGCCGACGCGGTGGCACAGCTCGCGGACGATGGACAGGCCAAGCCCGCTGCCCCGGATCGCCCGCCGCCGCGTGGCCTGCGCTCGAAACCCGCGTTCGCCCAGGCGCTCCAGTTCCTCTGCCGGGAGTCCGGGGCCGTCGTCGAGCACGGTGAGCCGGAAGCGCCCGGGTTCCGCATCCTCCAAGACAGCCACGACGTGGCCCCCCGCCTCGCCGTGCGTGACGGCGTTGTGAAGCAGGTTGCCCAGGGCCTGCTCCAGCATCGTGGGATTGCAGCGCACCCAGAGCGCCTCGTCGGGGCGAGCGCACTCCACGGTCCGCCCCAGCAACCGCGCGAGCTGCTGGAGCCTGCGCACGACGCGCTCCACCGTCTGCCCCAGCTCCACGCGCGGGTCGCCCGCGGTCGGGTCGATGCCGTCTCCGAGCTGGCAGGCGAGGTGGAGGTTGTCCACCAGGGAGGTGAGGTAGACGGTGTCCTCGAGGCCCTGGCGGAGGAGCGCGGCGGTCGGCTCGGTGGGCGTCGTCGAGGCCAGCTCCAGCGACAATTGGAGCGAGGCGATGGGGGTCTTCAGGTCGTGTGCGACGTCCGCCAGGTGTCGCTCCAGCGCGTGTTTCTGGGCCTCGATGCGGGTGGCGTCCGCCTGGACACGGGCATGGGCGGCGTCGAGCACCCGTGACAGCTCGCCCAGCTCATCGTCCTGGCCATCCGCCGCGGAGCGATACCGCGTCGCCCCGAGCATCCCCGCTGCCCGATGCAGACCGCGCAGGCGTTGGAGAAGGGGATGGGCGACGGCGAAGGTGGACAGCGCCGCCGCGAGCATGGTGAAGAGGACGGCGGACACGAGGACCCACCAACCCACCGTGGCGCGCTCGTGCATGAGGGGCCAGCGGAACTCCAGGAGGCTGCAGGGACCGGCCTCCGAGAGCTTCAGCAGTGAGGCCCCCGCCCACTCGGAGTCCGGATGGAAGAGTGGGAGGTAGAAGCGGGTGGGCTCACGTTCGCCTTGGGCAAGTCGCGCGAGCAGCGCGGGGTCCGGCCGTGCGCCGGGCGAGCCCGCCCCCACGTGGGCAAGGTCATACGCCTCCACCTCCACACCGTCCGGACTCCGGAAGCGCCATCCCGGCGTCGTCCGGCACTCCGAAGCCTGGGGCGCGAGCACGAGCGCGGCGGACATCCGCACGCCATGCGTCAGCGCGGCCTCCACGCCCAGGACAATCGCGAGGATGGAGGCGCCCAGCGTTCCCAGCAGGCCCAGGAGCGCCGAGGCCACGAGGATGCGTTGGGCCAGTCGGTTGCGCAGCCTCACCGCGGCGCCTCGTCGGGGACGAACCGGTAGCCAATCCCCCAGGACGTCTGGATGCGCGCGCCCGCGGGCCCCAGCTTCTTGCGGATGCGCGCGACGTGAGAGTCCACGGTCCGGTCATCGCGCTCCTCGCTGGGAGGCAGCGCGTGCTGGGCAATCTGGGCGCGGGTCAGGGCCCGTCCCGGGCGCTCCGCGAGGTACGCGAGCACGTCGAACTCGTGGCGCGTGAGGGGCAGGGCGCCGGTGTCTTCGCGGCTGGCCTCGCGGGCATCGAGGTCCAGGCTCACGTCGTCCCAGCGCAGCACGCGGCGCGGGCGCTCCTCCTGGAGCAGCAGCCGCGCGCGGATGCGGGCGACCAGCTCCTCCATCCAGAAGGGCTTGGGGAGGTAGTCCGCCGCCCCCAACCCGAAGGAGCGCAGCCGGGCCTCCAGCTCCTGCCTCGCGGTGAGGACGATGACGGGGACGCGGAGCCGGAAGCGCCAGGCCTCCAGCAACTCGAAGCCGTCCTTTCCCGGGAGGTTGAGGTCCAGCACCACCAGGGCGGGGTGCTCGCGCTCGGCCATCTCGAGCGCGAGCGCGCCGTCCGTGGCGAGCGCCACCTGGAAGCCGGCGAGCTTGAGTCCCCGCACGATGCCCGCGGCGATGGGCGCATCGTCCTCCACGACCAGGATGAGAGCCGATGGGTTCATGGACGCTCTACCCAGCCGGGCCTCGTCGCAAGGTTCGCTGCTTCGCCTGTTCAGTACACCCAGGTGTAGCCACAGCCGACCGTGGCGCTCACCTCGGGGGTGGGGCTGAGGCCAACACCCACGCTCACGACGATGCCGGAGAGGTCGAGCCTGCCACTCGTGACGAAGTCCGTCCATTCCCGCTCGGTGGTCGGCAACTTGAAGACGACCTGGACGCCACCTCCGTACTTGATGCTGGCTTCCAGGCTCACGGACAGCTCGGGGCCGTCGAGCTGGGAGGGCGCGTCCGCCCAGAGGCCCAGCTGGAAGTCCAGCGACGCGCCCTTCGCGAAGCCCGCGACGCCGCCCACGCCGTAGTAGCCGCGCAATTGCTTGAGCTCGGGCAGGTCGAAGGCGAAGCCGAAGCAGCCCTCGGCGCCCGCGCCATAGGCCGCGGCGCCGCCGCTGCCGATGGAGATGGTGATGAGTCCCTTGCTCCGGCCCGAGTCTCCCGTGCGCTTCAACGACGCGTCCGTCGACAGCGATGCGACCGTCTTGTCGGTGTTCGCGTCCTTGCGCTTCTGGGCGGATTGGTTGACGAGGAACTCCACCTCCTTGTGCCGGACCGGGTCCTGCAACAGCCCATAGGCCGTCTCGGCCATGTCCTCGATGAGCGCCAGGTGCTTGCGGTAGACGTCCTCGGCCAGCGCCTGGGCGACGTCACTCAGCGAATCCGTGAGGAAGCGGGTGGACAGCTCCACCACCTCGTTCCAAGCGGCCTCCCCGGCGGCCAGGGACTCCGCATATGCCTGCTCCGCGAGCTTCGCGGCGTCGCGGGTGAGCGTGTCCACGTCCTTGGCCAGCTGCTCGGCCTCGCGGCTCACCTGGTTGGTCACCGTGCCCGCGGTATCGGCGACGGTGTCGGCCGCCTGGGTGGCGGTGTCCGCCACGGCGTTGCCCGCCTTCTTCGCCGACTTCTTCACCTTCTTCACGGCCTTCTTGAACGACTTGCTGAGGCTCGACATGGGGAGACCCCCTCTGGCTGCGTTGAGGGCTCCACCTTGCGGCAGATGTATTGAGGGACTGTGAAGGGCGGCGCCCGCCCGGCAGGCCGCCCCTCGCCCGCCCTCATTCTCCGTCCGCGACGATGGCGTCCGCTTCAATCTCCACCAAGAGGTCCGGGGAGATGAGCTTGCTGACCTCCACCATGGACGTGGCGGGGCGGATGTCGCCGAAGAACTCCGCATGTGCCCGGCCCACGGCTTCCCACTGTTGGATGTCCGTGACGTACATGCGCGTGCGCACCACGTCCTCCAGGCGGGCATCCAGGGCCTCGAGCGCGGCCTGGATGTTCTGGAGGGCCCGCCGCGCCTGGATGTACGCGTCTCCCACCCCAACGATGTTTCCGTGTGCGTCGGTGGCCGTCGTCCCGGACACGGAGACGAAGGGGCCCACACGGACGGCGCGCGAGTAGCCCACTTGGGGCTCCCACGGGGTTCCAGTGGAATGCTGGGTGCGCTTCATCCGGTCTCCTGGGGTAGGTGAGGGTCGGCAGCCTCGCATGGGGCGCCGGCCGGGTGGCAAGCGCCGCTTGCAAGCTGCAAGGAAACACCGCCCGTGATAGTTGGCCCCGGGTCATGACGAACGAGCTCCAAAGGGAGGTCGCCCGGCGGCGCACCTTCGCGATCATCTCCCACCCCGACGCGGGCAAGACGACCCTCACCGAGAAGCTGCTGCTCTACGGCGGCGCCATCCACCTGGCCGGAAGCGTGAAGGCCAAGCGGGCGCGGCGACATGCCACGTCCGACTGGATGGAGCTGGAGAAGGAGCGCGGCATCTCCGTCACCTCGTCCGTCCTCCAGTTCAGCTACCGCGACCACGCGGTGAACCTGCTGGACACCCCGGGCCACCAGGACTTCTCCGAGGACACCTACCGCACCCTGGCCGCCGCGGACGCGGCGGTGATGCTCATCGACGCCGCCAAGGGCGTGGAGCCGCAGACCAAGAAGCTCTTCAAGGTCTGCCGCATGCGGGGCATCCCCATCTTCACCTTCGTCAACAAGCTGGACCGGTACGGCCGTGAGCCGCTGGATTTGATGAACGAGCTGGAGCAGATCCTCGGCATCCGCTCCTACCCGATGAACTGGCCCATCGGCATGGGGCCGGACTTCCGCGGCGTCTATGACCGGCAGGCCCGCGTGGTCCACGTCTTCTCCGCCGAGGGCTCCCATGGTGAGTCAGAGGTGGGTGAGCGCTCGGTCTCCATCGACTCGGATGAAATCAAGTCGGTCCTCACCGAGACGGAGCTGGCGAAGCTGCACGAGGAAATCGAGCTGCTGGACATTGGCGGTGACGAGTTCACCCGTGAGAAGAGCGACGCGGGGCAGCTCACGCCCATGTTCTTCGGCAGCGCGATGACCAACTTCGGCGTGCGCCCGTTCCTGGATGCCTTCCTGGACCTGGCCCCCGCGCCCACCTCGCGTCCGACGACGCAGGGCCCGCGCGAGCCCACCCACCCGAAGTTCGCCGGCTTCGTCTTCAAGATTCAGGCGAACATGGACCCCGCGCACCGTGACCGCATCGCGTTCATGCGCGTGGTGAGCGGCCGCTACGTGAAGGGCATGAGCGCCTTCCACTCGCGCCTGGGCAAGGAAGTCCGTCTGGCCAAGCCGAGCCAGTTCATGGCCGCCGAGCGCACCTCCATCGAGGACGCGTGGCCCGGTGACGTCATCGGCCTGTTCGACCCGGGGCAGTACCGCATCGGTGACACGCTGGCGGAAGGCACCGGCGTGGAGTTCGAGGGCGTGCCGCGCTTCAGCCCGGAGTTCTTCGCCGTCGTCCGCAGCCGGGACCCGCTCCGCCGCAAGCAGATGGAGAAGGGGCTGGAGCAGCTCTCCGAGGAGGGCACGGTGCAGATCTTCCAGCAGCTTCAGATGGGCATGAAGGACCCCATCGTCGGCGTGGTGGGCGCGCTCCAGTTCGAGGTCCTCCAGTACCGCCTGGAGCACGAGTACGGCGCGAAGATTGCCCTCGACCGGCTGCCCTTCAGCCATGCGCGCTGGGTGGTGGGCCCCAACTTCGACCCGAAGTCGTTCGACTGGGAAGGCAACCGCCAGACGGTGCAGGACCGGGACGGGCTGCCGCTGGTGCTCTTCCGGGATGACTGGGCGCTCCAGCACGCCGAGGACAAGCACCCGGACCTGAAGTTCCTCTCGGAGGCTCCGCAGCTCCGGGATGCCACCCCGGTGGCGTCGGGCACCTGAGCGCCGCTGGCCCGGGCCTTCCCGTCCCTCTGCGAGTGGACTTTCGCGGAGGGCTTCATTAAGCGAAGGGGGCTTCGCGCGTCGCACCGCAGCGGCCCCCTGCATGTCAGAGCAGAACCTCCTACCCCATGAGGTCGTGCGTGCCTGGCTTGAACGCCGGGCGCCGCGTCCATCCCCTCCATCGCTGGTGGACCTGTTCGAGCGCCTCTTCCAGGCGCTCTGGCGCCGTGGCCGTTCGGTCCTGGGGGAGGTCACCCTGGTGGCCATCCTGGCGCGGGTGCTCCAGCGGGTGGCCCTGGCCCATCCGCACCTGTCGGCGCTGGCCGTCACGCCGGAGGGGATTCGCTTCGAGAGGCTGCATCCCGTCGTCGCGGAGCTCGACCCGGAGCGGCTGGAGGAGTCGCTGGTGGTCCTGGTCGAGGAGTGGCTGCGAGTCCTGGATGCGTTGACCGGCACGGTCCTCTCCGCCGCGCTCCGTGAGGAGCTGCTGGCCGTGGAGAAGCTCCCGGTGGAAGGGCCCGGTCGCTCGCGATGACGGAGCCACGGCGCCCCGCGGGGAACGGCCCTCCCCATCTGGAGGTCCCCGCCTCTCGCCGCCGGCAGCGCCGGGGGTTGCGCAAGCCTGGGCAGGGACGGCGCCACCTGGCGCAGCTCCACGAGATGGGCCAGTTGCTCTGTGCCTCGGAGGCAATCGCGTCCAGCTTCTCCGCCCTGGTGGAGCGCCTGTCGCGCTGGCTTCCGGTGCGCGCCGCCCTGCTGCTGGAGGGCGTGGACGCGGACGGGCAGCCCGCCCTGGAGCGGCCCTGCCTGTCGGCGTGGCATCCTGGCGAGGGTGGGACGCCCACGCTGTCCCGGGCCGTGGCGCATGCCGCCGCGGCGTACGCCTACCTCGTGGGCCTGGAGCGGGTGGCGCTCCAGGGCCGTGACGCCCCCGCGGGCGTGTTCGAGGCGGGGCCCGCCATGGCGCCGGGGGCCGTCACCCTGCCGCTGGTGACGAAGGAGGGCATCCTGGGCGCGCTCCACGTGGAGGCGGTGGGGCTCCAGGAGGAGGGGCTGTCCCTCCTGGACGCGGTGGCGAACCTGCTGGCGGTGGCCCTGGCGAAGGAGCACGTCCTGCGCCGCGAGGTGCGGCTGCGCGAGCGCGCCGAGGCGCTGTTCCTCCAGGCCCAGGAGGCGGTGCGCTGGCGCGACGAGCTGCTCACCGTCGTCTCCCACGACATCAAGACGCCGCTGCTCGCGGTGCGGATGAACGCGGAGATGATTCTGAACACCGGCACGGCGCCGGAGAAGGAGCAGCGCCGGCGCCGCTACCTGGAGAACATCGTCCTCGCCGAGCAGCAGATGAGCAGCCTCATCGGCAACCTGCTGGACCGGGCGCGCCTGCGCGGAATGCCCATTCCGTTGACGCTCCAGCCCCAGCCGGTGGAGGCGCTGCTGTCGCAGGCGCTGGAGGTGTTGAGGCCGCTCGCCCTGGAGAAGGGGCAGCAGCTCACGGTGGAGCTGGCGCCGCGGACGCCGCCGGTGCGCGCCGACCGGGAGCGCGTCCTCCAGGTGCTGGCCAATTTGGTGAGCAACGCCATCAAGTTCACGCCCCCGGGCGGCGCCATTGTCCTGGCCGCCGGTCCGGTGGAGGAGGGGGCGTGGGTGCGCATCGCGGTGAAGGACTCCGGCCCGGGCATCTCCGCCGAGGACGCGCCGCACCTCTTCGAGCGCTTCTGGCGGGCCAGCCACTCACCGGGACGCGGCACGGGGCTGGGGTTGAGCATCGCCTGGAGCCTGGTGGCCGCGCATGGCGGGACGCTCAACGTGGAGAGCCAGGAGGGGCAGGGGAGCACCTTCTACTTCACCCTGCCCGTGGCCTCGCCCTGAAGGGCGGTGGCTACTTGTAGGGTATCACCGTGCCGCCGCGGAAGGCGGAGTCGCGCAGCACCAGCCCTTCCTTGCAGAGGCGCGCCGTCTTCGGGCCCACGAAGAAGCCCTTGGGGTCGCCCTTGCGGTACGTCTTCTTGATGAACTCCTCGACCTCCATGAACAGGCGCCGGAACTTGTCGGGCGCCGCGTTCTTCCGGCCCGTCTGGGCGGTGATGTCCAGCTCGGCCCACATCTTCCCGCTGAGCAGCTCGCCCTCTTCGTTGGTGCGGCAGCGCTCCATGAAGATGACGGGCGAGCGCACCTCGTCGATGCGCCAGTAGCCCTTGTCCTTCCCGCGCTTCACCTTGTCGACGATGGCCGCGCCCAGCTCGGAGGCCACCATGTAGAGGTCCTCCGGGGGAAGCCGCTCCATGTTCTCCATGTTCGCGCGGAAGGTCTCCCAGTCCTGGGGAACGCGCGGGGGGTACACCTCCAGGACGAAGCGCTCCAGGAAGCGGAAGAAGGCGAGTTCGTCCTCGGGGGACATGAAGAACTGAATGACGTTGGCCATCGCGCAGCCCTCATACCCCCGAGTGCGTCTTTCGCGATAGTGCGCCGCGAAGCGGGCTATGAATCCGGGCATGGATACCTGGCTGCTGACCCGGATGCAGGAGCTTCGCGACCTTCAGGGCCTCATTGGCCTGGCCACCTGGGACATGGAGACGTACCTGCCCGTCAAGGCGGGCCCCGCGCGCTCCCACCAGCTCTCCACCCTGCAGGGGCTGCACCACGAGCGCCTGGTGGACCCCCGGCTGGGCGAGGCCCTGGCCCAGGCCGCCGCCCAAACGGACCTGTCCGACGACGCCCGGGCCATGGTGACGGTGCTGACGCGCGAGCGGGAGCGGGAGGTGCGGGTCCCCGCGCCCCTGGTGAAGGCGCTGGCCGGGGCCATCAGCGACGCCATCCATGCCTGGCGGGAAGCCCGGCAGGCGAGGCGCTTCGCGGTGTTCCAGCCCGCGCTCCAGCGCCTGGTGTCCCTGCGCCGTGAGCAGGCGGACGCGTATGGCCATGACGGAGAGCGTTACGACGCGCTGCTGGAGGGCCATGAGCCCGGCATGCGGGTGGCGCGCCTGACGCCCGTGCTGTCCGCGCTGCGCGAGCACCTCATTCCCATGGTGGGCAAGCTCACCGCGGTGCGCCGGCCGGTGGCGCCCTTCCTGATGGGCCGTCACTACGACAAGGACGCGCAGTGGGCCTTCACCCTGCGGCTGCTGAAGGACATCGGGTTCGACCTGGAGGCGGGCCGGCAGGACGTGAGCATCCACCCCTTCACCGGGGGCACGCATCCGCAGGACGTGCGGCTCACCACGCACGTGGACACGGCCACGCCGTTTCCGGCCATCTTCAGCACCATCCATGAAGCCGGCCACGGCCTGTATGAGCAGGGCTTCGCGCCCGAGCTCTACCGCACGGCGCTGGCCGCCGCGCCCTCCATGGGGCTGCACGAATCCCAGTCGCGCCTGTGGGAGAACATGGTGGGCCGCGGCCTGCCGTTCTGGCGGCACTACTTCCCGGTGCTGCGCGCCGCCTTCCCGGAGGCGCTGTCCGGCACCGACGTGGAGACCTTCCACGCCGCGGTGAACGCGGTGGGGCCGTCGCTCATCCGCATCGAGTCGGACGAGGTGACGTACAACCTGCACATCGCGCTGCGCTATGAGCTGGAGCTGCTGCTGGTGCGCGATGCGCTGCCGGTGGACGAGTTGCCCGCCGCATGGAACGCGCGCATGGAGAAGTACCTGGGCATCACCCCGCCGGACGACACGCAGGGCGTGCTTCAGGACATCCATTGGGCCTGGGGCGAGCTGGGCTACTTCCCCACGTATTCGCTGGGCAACCTGTACGCGGCGTCGCTCTACCGCGCCGCGAAGCGCGACCTGCCGGACCTGGAGGCGGGATTGGGCCGCGGTGAGTTGCTGCCGCTGCGTGACTGGCTGCGCACGCACGTGCATCAGCACGGCTTCCGTCTCTCCGCGGAGGAGCGCGTGAAGCAGGTGACGGGACAGGGCCTCACGGACACGGACTTCCTCGCGTACCTGCGGGAGAAGTACGGCGCGCTCTACGGCGTCTCGCTGTGAGAGGTCGAGAGCGCGTGCCTCGGTCGGGAGGTGGCACTGAGGCTGCCTCGTGTCTGGGCTGTCCGTTCTATGATAGCTGAGGAGCCACACTGTAAAGGGGGACGCAAATCCAACCTGGAAAAAAAGCCGCGCTGTGGGTCTGGGGTGTGGGCGTCATCGGCGTGGGCGCCTTCTTCATCTTGATCCCGTTCCTGTCGCCACCCGCGGAGCCAGGGAGCATCGCGAATCCGAAGCTGGC
The DNA here is from genome assembly GCA_046520405.1 of Myxococcus sp. 1LA. Taxonomy (GTDB): domain Bacteria; phylum Myxococcota; class Myxococcia; order Myxococcales; family Myxococcaceae; genus Myxococcus. Next base: position 20,219 of record JBKGHI010000061.1, on the reverse strand, counting down.
GGAGTTGCTCAATGAGAGCATCGACGCGGCCATCTCGAGGATGAATCCCACGGATGCCCCTGGGCTGATTCCGGAAGCGGCGGCCAATTCGCGGGTGTTCCTGACGGAGGTCTCCGAGGTGGTGGCCCGGTGCAGCCAGGGGCGCTTCGAGCCCAATCAGAAGTACAACAAGCTGGAGTACCACCTGCTCCGTACCGATGGTGTCCGCTACAAGCCCATCTACACCGGCATTCGGTGCGGCAAGCACACGCTCATCTACCGGGCCGTCTTCAAGGATGGGCGCGTCGCGGAGGCCTTCTCTGACGGGAGTGAACGGCAGTATCCGGTCGCGCAGGTTCGCGGCGCGGTGGCCGAGTTCGGGAAGAGTGTGACGTGGTCAGATTGGAAGTACCACCGGGCACGCTACTTCGCTCCGCCACCTGCTGCGCCGACGCAGGCGGATATCGCGAAGGAGTGGGAGTAGTCCGGAGCGCGGGAGGCCCGGCGGCTCAGTTCCCGCGGCTCAGGAGCCAGTGCCCGTCAACGGCCCAGCCGAGGAAGACGCGGCCGGGCAGCGGCGGCACCTGTCCCTGAATCACCGCCAGCAGCCGGGTGAAGGCTGGAGCGAACGTGCTCGCGAGCTGGTTCGGTTGCGCGTCCAGGTGCTGTTGGGCCCACTGGCCGAACTCCTCCTGCTCGGACCTGGGCAGGCGGGAGAGGAAGAACACCATCTGCCGCCAGGCGTAGGCGGCGTTCTTCACGTTGCGGAGCCGGTGCTGGTAGCGCGGGGCATCGAGCAGCACCAGGTGGCACACGCTCACGAAGCACCGGCGGGCCATGTCGGGCAGCCGTGGCCCCAGGGTGCGCGTCAGGTTCAGTGCCTCGAACAGGATGGCCAGGTTGTGCGTGGTGAGGATTTGCGCCTGCTCGATAATCATCCCGTTGCCGCTGACCCCTTCGTTCTGATGCCCCTCCGCGCGGGCGCGTGCCAGGCAGAGCTGGTCGAACTGTTTGGACGCGCGCGACTTGGACTGCATTCGCGATTGTGCAACGGGGATGTCGTAGTAACGCGCGTAGAGGCTGCCTTGGACGAAGGCCGCGGCGCGGCGAGCCACGTCCTGGAACTTCATCGCGAACGTGCCCATGAAGATGTCCGCCGCCAGCTCCTCCACGAGCGGCGCGTCCAACCCCGCGGCCTTTTCGAGCGCCCCCAGCTCCTGCAGCAGCTTGTTGGGAAGGAGGGTGTCCGGGAACGCGGAGAGGGCCAACGTGGTGATGCGCTCCAGCGTCTGGACCGCCACTTCGCGCTGGCCCAGGTTCGGTGTCCGGTGCGCATCAATGGCGCTCACCCAGGGCAGCTCCTGGAGCTTGACCTGTGATTCCAGGTTGAGCAGCAGCAAGGAGCGTCTCCGGCGGAACGCCGCGTAGACGTGCGCGTACAGCCGCCGGAGTTCGGGGTCACTCACGCCCAGCGCCGTCACGTGCGCGGAGACCTGGGGGAGCACCTTGGCCAGGACCTCGCTGGAGGTGATGGTCTTCCGCTCAATCAGCTCCTCCAACGAGCTGTCGACACAGCGCATCACCTTCCGCACCAGGGTGGGTGGGAACGCCACGCCCTCGGCCACGTCCTGGCGAGAGGCCTCCTCTTCAGTGACGGGGCCCGTCACCTGCTCCACGGAGTCCAGGCCGCCGTCGCGAGCATGCGCGCCGAGCCGCTGCACCAGCACGTCCGCGAGGTCGGCGTGCAAGGGCAACGACGCGATGCGTTGCTGCTCCGCGCGCAGCGCCTGCAACCGCTCGCTTCCGGGCAGCCCACGCGCCTTGGCGATGTCGTCGAGCACGTGCTGGACCCGCCGCTTCTGTCCCGGCGCCAGGGACGCCTGCGCTCGGACTGCGTGGGTGAGCGCTTCGTGCAGCTTCGCGAAGTGGCTCCCCGCACGACGCGGCCACTTGCACAGCGGGTGGTTCTCGAAGGCTTGGGCTACCGCATCGAGCAGCGCCTGGGCGCGTGCGCTCCAGTCGGAGGGGAAGTGTTGGCAGACGCCCTCGGTGGTGCGCGTCTCGAGGAACAAAAGGACGAGCGCGTCATACAGCGGCGTCCAGACCTGGGCGGACTCGCGCTGCTGCTCGATGGCCTCGGGCGGACGGGTCCGCTCGAGCTGCGCCACGGTGTCCCCCACGGACTGGAGATGCACGTGGCCCGCGTCCTCCATGGAGGGGGCATGGGGCACCGGGTAGAACCGGAGCCGGGAGAAGAAGGGCGCGAGCTCCTGGAGCAGCGTGCGAGCTCGCTCGGCGTCGCCATGGCGCAGCAGCCATGCGGCGACCAGGAAGGCCCCCTCCTCGGGCACGTCGATGCGGTAGGCCCCGGTGGCCAGCATGTCGCCGAGCAGTGACACTCCTTCGTCACTGAGGAAGAACGCGTTCATCGCGGCGCGCGGGTTGTGGCTGGCCGCGCGCCCGAGCTCCTTCAACCAGGCCTGCTCGTGCGAGGCGAGGGGGCCCTCGGCGAGGAGCTCGCCGGTGGCGAAGCCCCCTTGCGCCACCTTCAGGGTGGCCCATGCGGGGATGTTTGACACGGGCGTACGTGAGCCGACTTCGAGCGCGCCGGAGACGAGGCCTTCCATCACCCGCTGCCAGTCCGCCGCCTTCGCGGCGGCGCGCCCCCGCGTCTCCAAGCTGGGATTCGTTTCAACCGTCGTCAGCGCGCGAGCGAGCTGCCCGAGCACGAACCCCGGATTGATACCAATGGAGGGCGGGGGACTGGCGGGGGCTGGAGGAGAGGCCACGCGAGGGTTCTCACGACCACGAGGAATGCGGGATGCCGCATCGTAGCAAACCCTTATTCAGGGGAGCGGCACCCCACGAGGGGCGCACGGAGGAGACATACCGGAGACCCTGACGCGCCATCAGGCAGGGAGTGTTTGTGATATGGCCGGAGGCATGCGAAGGCCCACGGGCGAGGGAAGGTTGGGGTTCATGGGGAGGCCCTACCTCTTCGCCGTGGTTGCGTGCTCGCTGGGGGGCGTCCCGCACGGCGAGTGCCCGTCCATGGCCCAGGCGCTGGCTCCACTCGCCGCGGAGAAGCTGAAGGCCTTCGCAGTGGACGACCGCCCCCTTCAACTGCGCGCCTTTCAGGATGTGTTGCTGATGGGCCTCGCCTCTGGCGCGACGGACCTGGAGCTGTGGCGCTCGGATGGCACTGGGCTGGGGACGCAGCGCATCCACCATCGCGTCCATGCGGAGGAGGGGCGGCTCTCCATGGGCCCGCTCGGTGAGCGAGTGCTCTTCACGTCCGCGAACGAGCTCTGGTCCACGGATGGTACGGCTGAGGGAACGGAATGGGTGGCTTCGCTCCCGTATGCCTGGTTCCGGGTGGAGAGCACGGGGCCCTCCGCGTTCCTGGTGGGCGAGTCGCCCAACAAGGTCCTCTGGCGGTCGGACGGCACCGCGCAGGGGACGCAGGAAGTCCCAGGGCAGCCCTCGAATGTGGAGGGCTTCGCGGTGTCGCAGGGGCTTGGCTGGTTCAACGCGCCTTACTTCGCCGGAGAGCCGGAGCTGTGGATCGCGGATGCCGCACCGGGTGGGCAGGCTCGCTTGCTGAAGGAGATTGTTCCGGGGCCGCTGGGCTCCCTTCCCAATGGGTTCGTCGCCATGGGGGGCCACACGTACTTCAGGGCCACGGAGCGAAACATTGGCGGCGAGCTGTGGAGGTCGGATGGGACGGCGGACGGCACGGTTCGCGTGACGGAAGCCCCGGGCGCCTCCGAGTCAGTCCCCGTGGAGCTCTTCCCCTGGAAGGACCACGTCTATTACTGGGCGCTGGGGCTGTGGGGACGGTTGTACAGGTCGGATGGGACGCTGGCCGGGACGGAGTTGGTGAGTCCGGAGCTGACGTCCGGCTGGGGCGGCTTGCTCGGGTGGGGAGACTTCCTGTTCATCTCCGCGCAGGACGGCGCTGGCGACGCCGAACTCTGGCGCACGGATGGCACGCCCGAGGGCACGGTGCGCGTGGCGGACCTGAATCCGGGACCAGGGTCGTCCCATCCCGCCTCGCTCGTGCTGGTGTCGGAGGCAGGGCCCCTGGTCTTCGTGGCGACGACGCTCGATAACGGGCGGGAGCTGTGGCGGTTGGATTCACCGTCCGGGACGCCTGAGCTCGCCGCGGACGTGGCCATGGGGTCGTCGTCCTCCTCGCCCGCGAACCTGACCGTCGTGGGGACGGACCTGTACTTCACGGCGCATGATGGAACGAGCCCGGGCCTCTTCAAGTTGTCGGGGCTCGTCGTCGAGCCGGAGGTGGATGGAGGCACCGCTTCGGATGGAGGGACGGACGCTGGCTCGGAGCTGGATGCAGGCACTGAGCTGGATGCGGGCACTGAAGTGGACGCTGGGGTTGAGCTCGACGCGGGGCAGGAGCTCGATGCGGGCACCGAGCCGGACGCGGGGCCGCCCCCACACGATGGCGGCACGGGAACGGACGCGGGAGCGCCCGATGCGGGAACCGGGGAGCCCCCGCCAGGGGGTGGGTGTGGCTGCCAGTCCACCTCCGCCGCCGTGCCGTGGAGTCTGGCTTTGATTGGCGCCGTCCTCGGCGCCGCCGTCGGTCAATGCGTTCGTAACGGTGCGCCGGCAGCAGGCTCACGTTGCCCTTGTTACGGAATTGCAGTCACAGACATGTCTGAGTGGTGGCCTCAACGGCCACTCGTGATGAAAGGCGTGACGCCGACGTGACCCGCCGGTGTGACGGGGACTGACCCTCGGCGTGGACGGGTGTCCCTCCACTTCGCGAGTTCACTGGGAATGTCAGGCTTTGCATGCTCCTCCGTCATTGCGCGACCGTGGGCTCTGAATGTCCAGGTCCACGACTGCAACGCATTGAAATGGAAGCCGCTGTTGTCGTATTGGGCTCGCGGCGAGGGGGAGCATTCATGAGAATTCTGAGTCGAGTAGGCGTGATGTGGGCGCTCGGCGCGCTGATGACGGCGTGCAGCAGCGAGGGGCTGCCCGAAAACGAGGGTGGAACCGAGTCCGTCCGCATGGAGATCTCCCTGGCGGGGGACGTCTGCGGCGTTGTGTCCGCGGATGCCGTTGTCTCCGGTCTGGGCATGCCGGTCATCGGGCCGGTCCCGCTCCAGGTGGACGGCACGGCCATTCGAGGCCAGGTGTCCGACGTGCCTGCGGGAACCGGCCGGGCCGTGCGTGTGGTCGCGTACAACGCGTCCATGCTGGAGGTGTACGCGGGCAGTGCCGTGGTCGATGTCGTGGCCGGCGATGTGGTGTCGGCAAGCCTCGTGCTGCAGCGCAACCCGGTCAACTGCCCGGGCGCCACCACGGGTGGCATCGATATCTCGGGTCAACTGGAGACGGGGGAGCCCACGCCGGATGGTGGCAGTGACGGCGGCGTGGACCCGGATGCGGGCGTTGTGCTGGGCGGGGCGGCCTTCGCCTTCGCCTACCAGGATGCGACGCTGACGGGCGATGGGGTCATCCACTTCCTGGATGGCAACGCGGATCGCATCCGGCGGCTCGACCTGACGACCCGGAGCTTCCTGCCCGCCTATGTCGGTACGGGTGATGCGACCTCCATGGCGATTGCACCGGATGGTCAGACCGCGTACCTGGCCTACACGGGAGGGCGCATCGACGCCTTCACCCCGACGGAGGGTGGCACGGCTCGCTTCTTCGCCGCGGCGCCTGAGTCGGTGTCGAGCATGGTCGTGGCGGACCGCTACCTGTTCACCATTGATGGCTCGGGTGCCTGGGACACGCACGCGCTCTATCAGCGGTCCACGGGAGCGCGGGTCGCGGCGGCGGACTGGCGGAACTCCGCGGTGAGCCTGGTGTTCTCGGAGGCGAACAACACCATCTACTTCGCTGACAGCTTCGTCTCGCCGCAGGACCTGAACCGGGTGCAGGTGGACATGGAGGCGGGCGCGCTGGGTGCTGAAATCGACTCGCCCTACCATGGCTCCTACAACCTGAGGGCGCCGCTGCGGCTGTGGCCGGATGGTTCCGCGGTCGTGACGGGGAGCGGCCTCCTCTTCAACACGGCGGACCTGACGTATCGCACCAGCATCGGCCTGTCGTTCGTGGACATCGCGTTCCACGGTGAGCGGCTCTACCTCATCGACACCGTGGGGGACAGGACGCAGCTCCGGGTGCTCAACCGCCAGTTCGACATCCTCTCGGCGGCGTATTACCCGGGCCAGGCCCAGCGGGTCTTCGTCCATGATGGCCAGCTGGTGCTGCTCACCTCGACGGGGAGTACTGGCTTCCAGGCACGTCTGCTGGACCTGTAGTCACAACGCTGGCGCGTGATAGTGGGGCGCGGGAGGACGAAGTCTCCTCTCGCGCCTCGTCGTTCATGGCGCTGGCCGCGCATTGATGCCGGGTGGCATCGGTCGTGTTGTCGCCCGTCATGCTAGTAGGCAGGACATCGTCGGGGGTTGCATGCACGCGCTCGTATTGGCCCTGTTTTTCGCCTTCCAGGCTTCTGGTTCGGAGCAGAAGGCGCCCGAACGCTTCCCGTTCAATGAGGAACTCGAAACCGTCTATGGCTCGGCCTTCGAGGCCGTGCACAGCGAGGCCCCCGCCGTTGCGGCACCGGCCATCGAGCGCCTCTTGAAGGAAGCCGCGGACAACCCGCGCGTCTCGCGTCTCGCGGGGCGGTACTACTTCGCGCTCGAGAATGACGCCGATGCCGTGAAGTACCTGAATCTCGCGATGGAGCAGGGCATCGACGGCCCGCGCCGGGCGGATGTGCTGAGTACGTTGGGGGCCATCCGGATCCGGCAGGATCAGCTCGCAGAGGCGCAGCCGCTCCTGAACAGGGCTCTCGAGCTGTCGCCCGATGACATCCAGGCGCACCAGCAGTTGTGGATTCTCTATATGAAGCGCGGGCAGGGCGAGCCCGCGCTGAGGCATGCGCAGCGCCTGGTGGAGCTCGCGCCGGAGCTGCCCATGGCGCATCTGGCCCTGGGCGCGGCGCTGGCCGAGACGGAGTCGCCGGATGAGGCGCTGGACGCGCTCGAGCGCGCACGGGAGCTGGGCGCACAGCCCAGTCCGTTCACGGCCTCCATCGAAGAGGAAGTGTCGCGGCAGCTCTGGATGCGGCGCGCCTGGCAGATACCGCTGGGCATGGCGCTGTTCCTGGGCGCGGCGCTGTTGTTCTCGTGGGGCGCGGGTTACGCCCTCTCGAAGCTACAGCTTGGCCAGCTCCAGTCGGATAACCTCCACCTGCTGCGCGCGGAGCAGACGAACCAGGAGCGCCGTGTGGACCGGCTCTACGCCGGTGTCCTGTGGTTCGCCTCGCTGCTGTTCTACGTGTCCGTGCCGATGATGCTGGTGCTGACAGTGGCCATCGCTGGCGGCGTGCTGCTGCTGGTGTTCATGCTGCCTGCCATCCCCGTGAAGCTGATTGTCGTCATCGGCGTGATTGGCGTGGGTGGCCTCTTCGCCATCCTTCGGGGCCTGTTCACCAGCCAGAAGCAGGGCGACGAGGGCCGGGTGCTTGCCGTCAAGGAGGCGCCGGCCTTGTTCAAGGCCCTGGCGGAGGTGGCGGACGTCGCGAAGTCGCGCAAGGTGGACCGCGTCCTGGTCGACGCGGGGACGGGGATTGGCGTGCGGGAGGCGGGCGGCCGCTTCCGGGTGCTGATGGGGCGCGGCGAGCGCATCCTCCACCTGGGGCTCGGCGCGATGCGCGGCCTCACTGTGACGGAGCTGAAGTCCATCCTGGCGCACGAGTATGGCCACTTCTCGCACGGCGAGACGCGCCTGACGCCCATCATCTCGCGCATCCAGACGCAGGTCATCCAGGTGCTCCAGAGCATCTATTCCATGGGCGGCGGCAACCTCAACCCGGTGGGATGGTTCCTGCGCGCGTACTTCTTCATCTATCTGCGCATCACCGCCGGCCACGGGCGCCGCCGGGAGCTGCTGGCGGACCGCGTCTCCGCGCTCGCGTACGGTGGCGACGCCTTCGGCGCGGCGCTGACGAAGGTGGTGGAGAACAGCGATGCCTACGACCGGGGCCTCATGGTGACGGTGCGGCTTCGCGAAGCGGGCCGGCCTTCGCGGGACTTGTTCCGCACCGTGGACGCGGTCGCGCTGCACACGCCCCCGGTGCTCCAGTCCCTCATCCGGGAGGAGCTGTTCTCCCGGCCGGTGGATGCCTATGACTCGCACCCGCCTCCGACGGAGCGCGCCGCGCGGGTCGCCGGCATTCCTGCGCAGCGTCCCCCGGAGAACGAGCCGGCGTTGAGCCTGTTCGCGGACCCCGAGGCGCTCGCCGCGGAGCTGGGCGGCAAGGTCCTGGAGGACATCGAGATGTCGCTCCAGTCGCGAGGCTATGCGGCGCCGGCGCCCGTGTCCGTGACGGACGAGGAGCAGGACCGGATGGCGGGCGCCATCGTGGTGCAGAGCTCCGCGTTCGATTTGAAGGAGCGAAACCACGCGGACGCCTATGCACTGCTTCAGGAGTCCCTGGCTCGACTGGAGCAGGCGGCGGGAGAATCGGACCCGTACCTGGTGCCGCAGCTCGTGGAGCTGTCCCGCCTCCATGTCCAGCATGACGCCCCCGAGGCGGCGCGGCATGTCCTCGAGCGCGCCCTCGGCATCGTCCAGGCCCAGCCGGGGCATGAGCAGCAACAGGTGGACGCCCTCAACGAGCTGCTCTCCGAGCTTCCCACGCAGAAGGCGGCTTGATTCCGTTGTAAAACCCACGACAGCGCCGGGCCGGCGTTCGCGTCTGAAAGGATGCTGTGATGTCCGCGCACCTGAGGATGTCCGCCGTGTTGTTCAGCCTGTTGCTGCCTGGCCTCGCGAGGGCAGAGGCGTCCACGTCGCAGGAGTGGGGGCTTCTGCTCGCCGGTGGTGGAGGTCTCTTCGCTGGGAACAACAGCAACAATCGTGGGGGGCTTCTGAGCGCCCATCTGCTCGTGCTGACCCGGTTCAATGTGGAGTTCGGGTTCATGTTGCAGTGGGGCCGGACCTTCAGGACGTCGCAAGCCGCGGACCTGGACCACTGGATTCCTGGGGACGCGCTTGCCCGGCACCCGTCGAGCAGCTTCTGGGGCGCCGCCGGAGAGGCACGTTACCGCTTCCTTCGGGACCGGCGTGTCTCGCCCTGGGTGGCGCTCCGCGTGGGGACCAGCACCTCCACGAAAATCGATACGGATGCCTTTGTCCCTCGCCTGTACTCCAGCACCCATCTCGCGCTGGCCGCGGGCGCCGGTCTGGACGTGCGCATCGCCGGTCCGCTGGGCTTCACCCTGGGCGGCTACTACCAGCGCTGCGACATCAACCATGTGCCCTATGACAACATCTGCACGGGGGCCGGGCCGACCGTGGTGCTCAGTCCGCACCTGCGCTTCTGACGCAGCGCCACGCCTTCACGGCGTTTCAGCCGGTGTGGCCTGTCTTTCCTGACTCACTGAAGGGGCGTTCCCTGTCGCCGCTCCAGTGGGTTGAGACGGCCCTGGCCGGTGTTTTGTGTCTTGCGCGTCTGTGGCAATCATTGCGTCCCCCTGTTGTCTTGAGTGGACGTGTGATTTTCATGGAAGAGAAGGCGTTGACGCGAACGCGTGGCATCCGGACGTGGCTCCATGCGCCGCTTGTCTTCGGCGCGTTGGCATTGCAGCTCAACGCAGCCCCTGCCTGGGCCCAGTCGCTCCAGCCCGGTGCGCCGGCCTTTGGAAACCTGCTCGTCAATCCCGACGCGAGCGCGGGCAGCATGGCGGGGTGGACCCTCCTCGACCATGGCTTCGGCTGGCGCGTGCAGAATGGCGCCTTTCGGACCTCGTATGATTGGAGCCGCCGGACGCAGACGGTGGACTTGTACGCGGCCGGGTACGACGCGAGCATCATGGCCGGGGCTCCCCCCATCTTCGTCTCGGAGCAGTTCCGGCGGGAGTACTGCCCGGACCGCTACTACCTGAAGGTCGAGCTGCTGAACGAGAACCATCAAGTCGTCGCCTCGTGGAACTCGCAGACCCAGACGAACTCCGGTGCGTGTGAATGGGGAGGCGAGGCCTGGGATGAGCTGCGCCATGTCTTCGCGAACTATGGCCCTGGCGTTCGCTATGTGCGCTGGGAGGACGGTGGCAAGTCCAGCGAGTCTTGGGGCGGGCTCTATGGGGCCTGGCTCGACAATGCCGTGCTGTCGGTTCGGTACCCGGCTCACACCACGAACCTGCTGGTCAACGGTGACGCCTCGTGGGGCAGCCTGGGCGGCTGGACCGTCACCGAGAGCGGCGGCGAGGGCTGGCGCGTGCTCGGAGGCGGCGTCGATGGCAGCCAGTCCTTCCGGACCTCGTATGGGTGGAGCCGCCGTGTCCAGGAGGTGGACCTGTTGGCCCATGGCTATTCCGCGGCCGTCCTGGACCGCGCGCCACCCGTCATCGCCTCGGAGTGGTTCCGTCGCGAGTACTGCCCGGACTGGTACTACCTGAAGGTCTCCTTGCTGGACGCCAACCGCCAGGTGGTGACCTCCTGGGATTCAGGCGAGCAACTGGGGCCTGGGCAGTGCGTGTGGGGCGGAGACTCGTGGCACCAGCTCTTCCATACCTTCACTGGCTACGGCTCGGGAGTGCGCTACGTGCGCTGGGAGGACGGGGGCAGGGACAGCGAGTATTGGGGAGGGCACCCCTACGGTGCCGTGCTGGACGAGGCGTTCCTGGCGCTCGATGCGCCGGTCTCCACGCCTTCATCGCTGGCGAGGACGGCTTCGTTGGGTGGCGCGTCCTGCGGAGGGGTGAACCAGTCACCGGTCTGGGTCTGCACGGAGCACTTCTGGTGGCCTCCCTGGCAGTGGGGGGAGTGCCATGTCTCCACGGCCACCTGCTGTGAGGGACTGGAAGTCTCCCGGACTTCCGGGCTCTGCGTGCCAAAGGCGCCGGTTTGCGCCACCCAGGTCCCCGGAGCCCAGCGGCGTCAGGAGGAGCCCGGGGACTGCACCACCACGCTCACGGGCCAGCTCATGTGGCACACCGCGAAGCCCATCGCGAATGCCACCGTGCGCATCATCCCCAGCGATAGCACGAGCATCCTGGGCAAAGGCAGCACGGACGGACACGGGAACTTCACCATCACGGTCAATAGCGACTTCGACTTCTCCGTGCCCGCGACGTATCGCATCCGTGTCCTCCTGCAGGGCAGCGTGGCCAGCTTCCACCATCCGGGGTGCCTCAGCGACGACCCCTCCATCACCTTTGACTTCTCGCTGGCCCAACTGCCGCGGCCGCCCCGGCGTGCTGGCTCCGACATCTTTGTCGACCTGGGCTCCCTTCAGCATGTGCCGGCCCAGCAGCGGCTGCCCCTCGACAGCGACTGGGTGGCCGATATCTGGACCGCGGTCCAGGACGGGGCCGCGTTCGCACGGCTCCCGGGCGAGTTCGACATGGCGCGCGTCGACATCTGTGCGAAGCCCGATGTCCCTGGGCTGGCCTACGACGTCGGCAGCAAGAAGCTCACCTTCAACCCACGCCTGAACCGCGTCCCTCGGGATGTCGTGCTCCACGAGTATGGGCACAAGGTCATGCATGATGCCTTTGGCGCCTATGGGTACAGCGAAGGCAGCGAATGCGTGACGCGGCATGCCCCCCGCCACAGCGTGGACACCCAGTGTGCCTGGATTGAAGGTTGGGCCACCTTCTTCTCCCTGGCGGTGCGGAACGAGCCGGTGATGCGGTACCCCAGCGGCGCCCAGTTCCGATTCGACCCGTACAACAGCCCCGTGGTGGATGGCACCGATGAGGGGCGCGTGGCGGCGGGCCTCTGGGGGCTCTACGACAGGCAGGCCGTCTCCGCCTCCAGTCAGGTCCCTTTTCACCGCCTCATGCGGGCGATGGTGCACCTGCGCGCTGCCAAGGAGGCGAATGCCTGCAACGGCGCATGCGATTCGCTTCGGGCCTACTACTGGAAACTGAGCGAGCAGCTCAGTGCCGGCCAGAAGCGCGCCAGCAACGCGGTGCTGCGTGCGCAGCACCTCTTTGCTCCGGGGGAGCCGCTCCCGGGTGACCACGACGAACTCTAGCGGGGGCCGCCGCCACCTCAGTGCGAGAAGAGCAGGGGCCTGCACGCGCGGGCCAGCTGCAGCGCGTCCCGCGCGAGCGTGTACGAATCCCGGTCCTCCGCGTCCAGCCACGAGGCCCTGGCCACCAGGTTGGCCAGGTCGAAGCACAGGCTCGCGGTGCGGCGGGCCAGCCGGCTTTCCTTCTGGAGCGCGCGGGCATTGAGTTCGCACAGTTCGGCACACTGGCGCAGCAATCGGACCGCTTCGCTGGACAGCGGTTCTCCGCGCGCCACCCTGCGGGCCATGCCCTCTTCGCAGGAAACCTGACACTGGAGGCTCGCGGTGATGCACCGGGACACATCCGCGTGCGCACCGCCGATTCTGGCTGCCAGCATCGAGGCCTCCTCCATCCAGAGCGACGACAAAGTTATGCACGAGGCGTCTGACGGCAACCCGAAGTGGGGGCCCCCGGTACGTGCTAATCGATGGGACATGCCCAAGCTCACGCTCGTTCCTCCCGAAGTCGAGGCGTACGCGGACGCGCACACCACTGCACCCGCGCCCCTCCTCGAAGAGCTACGTGACGTCACGTACGCGCGGATGTCCTCCCCCGGAATGCAGGTCGGGCCCGTCGAAGGCACCTTCCTGCGCCTGCTGGTCTCACTCACCGGCGCGAGGCGCGTGTTGGAAATCGGCACCTTCACAGGTTACTCGGCGTTGATGATGGCGGAGGCGCTCCCGGAGGACGGGACGCTCATCACCTGCGACGTCGACCCCGAGGCCACCGACGTGGCGCGCGCCTTCTTCATGCGCAGCCCACACGGTCGGAAAATCGACCTGCGCATGGGACCGGCGTTGGACACGCTGAAGACGCTCCAGGGGCCCTTCGACCTGGCGTTCATCGACGCGGACAAGCCGAACTACGGCGCGTACTGGGACGCCGTGGTGCCGCTGGTGCGGCAGGGCGGGCTCATCATCGCGGACAACGTGCTGTGGTCGGGCCGGGTGCTCCAGCCGGAGGCCGCCAGCGACCACGCCATCGTTGGCTTCAACGCGAAGGTGACGGCGGACCCACGCGTGGAGCACGTGCTGCTGACGGTGCGGGACGGGATGATGCTCGCGCGCAAGCGCTGAGGTCAGTAGCGCTTCAGGAAGCGCTCCAGCCCGGGGCGCAGCGCCTCGCGCTGGGCGATGCACAGGTCCGCGCGCTCCAGTGACTGCGCCAGGGCGCGCTCGCCGCCTTCGAGCATGGACGCGAGCGGGGTGAAGAAGGCCGCGAACTGCTCGCGGTGCTCGGCGTCGCAGAAGACGCCGCCGGTGCTCAGCAGCCACGCGGCGAGGTCCCTCGGCAGCCGCTCCCGGAGCGCCTCGAAGTGCTCACGCAGGAAGGCGAACGCGTCCGCGCGGGTGGGCAGGTGTTCGAGCTGCCGGATGAGGATGGGGAGGGCCTCGCGGGTGTCCACGTTGGGGTCCAGCAGCAAGGCGCGGCTGGCGCCGGCGAGCGAGACGTCCTGGAAGCCCCCCAGTGCGGTGAAGAGCAGGCCTCGCTCCCGGGGCTCCGTGGTGTTGCGCAGGGCGTCCAGCATGCGCTGGTGCAGGTCCGCGTCACCCGACGCCGTGGCGGCGCCCAGCACGCCCTGCGCCGCGTCCACGGGGAGCGAGCGCCGGTCCTCCAGCCACCGCAGCGCGAGCTTCCGTGCTCCGTCCGGAGGAGGGTGTCCTCGCCGGACTGGGCCACCATCCACACCAACCATGCGCGCAGCATGCGCACGTCGTCGCTTTCTCCCGGGCGCGGCACGAAGCCCAACTGGCGGGCCTGGGCGCCGAAGAGGCTCCGGACGAAGCGCGCGTGGTTCGGCCACGAGCCCTGGGGGATGAAGTCATCCCGCACGCTGGCGACCAGGGTCGCCGCGCTCGTGACGAGGTCCGGGTCCTCCGGGCGCATCAGGCGCGTGGCCAGCGTCAGGGCCTGTGCCACGTCCAGGTCGCCACTGGCGACCAACGCCTCGGCGTCATCCAGCAGGACGCGGCGCTCGGCGACGCTGAGTCCCCGGCCTCCCTGGCGCGCCAGCCGCTCCAGCGCGTCACCCCGGAGCAGCGCGTGGTAGTAGCCGCGGCCCTCCGCGTTGGGGTGGACCCAGTCCGGGCAGCCCCTCGCGTCGTCCAGCGGCAGCGTGCCCGTGGCTTCCGTGAGCACGGTGCAGGCGCGGCCTTCCTTGCCTCTGGCCGCGTAGCGCGCGCAGACGGGAATCTGCCAGCGCTGCGTGTCGCGCCCGTCGCCCGAGGAACCCAGGGGGAGATAGCGCCGCTGCTCCAGGGCCAGCCGGGGAGGACCGTCCTTCGGGCACTCCAAGGTCATGGCGACGCGGGGCGCGCCCGGCTGGTCCAGGAAGGAGGAGACGGCCGGGGCCACGTCCTTGCCGGTGGCCGCCGTGAGCGCTTCGAAGAAGTCAGTGGTGGTGGCGGTGCCCTTCGCGTGAGCGTCCAGGTAGTTCCGCACGCCCTGTTGAAAGGGTTCCGGCCCCACCCAGGACTCGAACATGGCCAGCACCGAGGCGCCCTTGCCGTAGGTGATGCCGTCGAAGGCGGAGTGGATGTCTCCCGGTGCTTCAATGGGCTGGCGGATGCTGCGCGCGCTGACGAGCCGGTCCTCCACCAGGGCATTGCCTCGCGCCTCCACGCGGCGCACGTCGCCGCGCCAGTCGGGCTGCCACTGCGCCACCACCTTGTAGGCGAGCCAGTCCGCGAAGGACTCGTTGAGCCACAGGTCATCCCACCACGCGGGGGTGACGAGGTTGCCGAACCACTGGTGGGCCAGCTCGTGCGCCTGCGTCAGCGCGAAGTAGCGCTGACGCCAGAGGGAGTCGCCCTCCACGGCGCCCAGCATGAGGGCCGCGCCGAAGGTGATGAGGCCCGGATGCTCCATGGCGCCGCCCTGGGCGCCCGGAAGCGCCAGCACGTCCAGCTTCGCGTAGGGGTAGGGCGTGCCGAACCAGGCCTCCACCTGCTCCAGCAGCCGAGGCGTGGACTGCGCGGCCCAGGCCGCCTCCGCGGCGCGGCCATGCGGCACCAGCATCCGCACCGGTACGCGGTGGTGGCCCGCGACGCCCGCGTCCACCGTCTGGAAGGGCCCCACCGCGAAGGCGACCAGGTAGGAGGGCAGCGGCGGCGTCGTCTGGAAGCGCACGGTCTTCCAGCCATCCGGCCCATGTGTCTCCGCCTCCACCGGCGCGTTGGCGAAGGCGCCGTCCTCGTCGCGCACGCGCAGGGTGAGCCGCCAGGGAATCTTGAAGGCGGGCTCGTCGAAGCAGGGGAAGGCGCGCCGCGCCGCCAGCGGCTGGAACTGCGTCATCGTGTACCAGCGCCCCGCCTCCTCTTCGCGGTAGACGCCCGAGCTCTCTTTCGCCCGTGCGCGCCCCGTGTACGCCACGCGCAGGATGACGGTGCCGGGGCCCACCGCCTCACGGGGCAGGAAGGCGAGCATGTCACCCACGGGCAACGTGGACGTCTTCACCCGCGCGCCGGCCACGATGAAGGCCGCGTCCCTCACGGCCAGCTCCGCCCCATGCAGCCACAGCTCGCGGGTGGCCTGGGGCAGGTCGATTTCGATGTCCGTCGTCCCGTTGAACACCTCGCGCCGCGGGTCCAGCTCCAGCGTCACCGTCTGCCGCACGGGCCGGACGCCGGGAGGCAGGCGCAGGCCGGGCGGGGTGAGGACGGGGGCCTCGTCCTCGGGGGGCACGGCCTGTGCCACCGGGCGGGCGGCGTCGGCCGGAGCGGTGTCGGCCTGGGGCCGCGCACCCGCGCAGGCGCCAAGGCAGAGGACGAGCAGCGGAAGGAGGAAGTGTCGGCACCGCACCAGGAGCGTCTCCACCCGCGGCATGAAGGGGCGCGCGGGCGGACATTCTCCACGACTGGAGTCTGGGCCGCGAGCAGGTCGCGGCCTTTGCCCGGCGCTTCAGGCGTTGAGGACGGGGTAGGCGGCCAGCAACTGCACCAGCGCGGCGCCGTACAGCCGCACCCGCTTCTCCCCGAAGTAGGGCACCTGGCCCAGCGCCTCCACGTCCTTCGGGGGCTGTGAGGCCAGCGCGTCCATCAGCGGATTGGTCAGCACCACGCTGGGCGTCACCTTGCGCTCGGTGGCCTTCTCCACGCGGAACGCCTTGAGGGCCTCCTCGCGCTTGCGCTTGTTGGGGTCCTTGGGGCCCTTGGGCTCGCGGTCCGGGGCCAGCTCGCCCCGCCGCGACTTCTCCAGCAGCTCTCGCACCACGGCCAGCAGCTCGTCACCGTGCGCGCGGATGAAGGAGCCCCGCACGCCGGCCATGCGCGCCAGCTCCTTGGGGTTGGTGGGCAGCTTCGCCGCGATGTCCCCAATGGCCATGTTGGAGAGCATCCGCCCCATGGGGACGTTCTCCTTCTCCGCCCACTCCAGCCGCTTGCGGTGCAGGGCGTGGGCAATGGCGTTTGCCAGCGTCAGCTGCACGGGGTTCAGCCCGGCGCGCGGCAGCTTGGGCTTGTAGTCCGCGCCCACGTCGGGGCGCGCCACGGCCTCGTCGCACAGGCGCACGCAGTCCAGGAGGACCTCCTCCAGGATGTCCGCCTCGCGGCAGGCGTCGCGCACCTGGCGGCCCAGCTCGCACAGGTAGCGCACGTCATTGGCGATGTACTCCCTCATCCCCGGGGGCAGGGGGCGGATGGAGAAGTCGGATTGCTGGTGCTCCTTCGGCAGCTCCACGCCCAGGCGCTCCCGGGCGATGTCGGCCAGGCCCACCTTGGGCCAGCCCAGCAGGGTGGCCGCCCGGTGGGTGTCGAAGAGGCCCTGGACCCGCACCCCCACCTCGGAGAGGAACTGGAGGTCCCCCTGGGCGGCGTGGAAGAACTTGGTCCGCGCCGGGTCGGCCATCAGCGGGGCGAGCATGCCCGGCGCCACGCCCGGCTGGAGCGTGTCCAGCAGGAAGACCTCCTCGTCGGTGGCGAGCTGGAGGAAGCACAGCCGGGCGCGGAAGGCGTGCATCGAGTCCGCTTCCAGGTCCACGGCGATTTCACGCGCCTGTTCCAGCTTGCGGGTCGCGCTCTCTTCTCCAGCGGCGTCGACGACGTCAACAGCACCTTGAGGGTAGGTCGGCATTGCGGAGGGCAGGCTAGCGGACCGGGCCTTGGGATTGAGGTGTTTTTTCCCGGGCCGCCGCTAGGATGGCCACGCCGATGAACGACGTCCAGCGCCTGGAAAAGAGTCTGCTTGGCCACATGGGCCGAGCCATCGCGGACCACCGCCTCATTGAGGACGGGGACCGCATCATGGTGGGCGTGTCCGGAGGCAAGGACTCCTACACGATGCTGCACCTCCTGCGGGAGCTCCAGCGCCGCGCCCCGGTGAAGTTCGAGTTGCTGGCGGTGAACCTGGACCAGGGCCACCCCGGCTTCCCCGCGGCCAAGCTGGAGGCGTACTTCCAGCGTGAGGGCTACGCGTACAAGCTGCTGAAGGAGGACACCTACAGCATCGTCCTGGAGAAGACGCCTCCGGGGAAGACGCAGTGCTCGGTGTGCTCGCGCATGCGGCGCGGCATCCTCTACACGGCGGCGGTGGAGCTGGGCTGCACCAAGATTGCCCTGGGGCACCACCGGGACGACCTCATCCACACGCTGCTGCTCAACCTCTTCTTCGCCGGCTCCATCAAGGCGATGCCGCCGCTGTTGCGCAGCGACGACGGGCGCAACGTGGTCATCCGCCCGCTGTGCTACGCGCCGGAGAAGGACATCGCGAAGTTCGCGGAGCTGATGGCCTTCCCCATCATCCCGTGTGACTTGTGTGGCACCCAGGAGAACCTCCAGCGCAAGCGCATGCAGCGGCTGATGGAGGAGCTGGGCAAGGAGATTCCCAACGTCCGCCAGAGCGTCCTCAACGCCATGGCGAACGTGCGGCCGACGCACCTGCTGGACAAGACGCTCAATCCCGACCCGCTGAACGCCAGCGAGGACGGGACCACGACGACCGAACCGAAGGACACGCAAGGGAGCGCCAGCCCATGGCTCGAGAGCAGGCAGTGAAGGCGCGGAACGACCGCAACGGCGCGCTGGTGGAGGCCATGCTGCTGGCCGCCATGGCGGACGGCCGTGTGTCGCAGCGGGAGATGCAGACGCTGCTCAGCCGCGTGCTGGAGCGCCCGGAGTTCGAGGGCACCCGGCCCGACGAGCTCAACGCCCTGGTGGAGACCAGCGCCGCGCGGCTGTCGGAGGCGAAGAATCTGGAGGACGTGCTCGCGTCGCTGCGGCGCCGGCTGCCGGACCACAAGAACCGGATGCTGGCCTTCGGGCTGGCGGCGGCGGTGGCCCTGGCGGACCAGCGCGCCACGCGGGACGAGCTGGGCCTGCTCAAGACGTTCCAGGCCGCGCTGGGCATCTCCGAGGACGAGGTGGCGCAAATCATCGACGTCATCGAGAACGGCGGCAGCCTGGCGGAGGCGCTGGGCGAGCCGCTGGAGCGCCTGTTCGCGGAGGTCATGGTGCTGGTGAGCGCCGCGGACGGGAAGCTCCAGGAGGCGGAGGCCCGGGCGCTGGTGGAGAGCTTCGCGGCGGACCCCCTCTTCGAGAACGTCAGCCCCGAGCGCGCCCAGAGCTTCGTCAGCGAGGCCGTGTCGGCCCTGGCCGCGGAGGGCCTACCCCAGCGGCTGCACGTGCTGGCCCACGGCCTGACGACGCATGCCCAGCGGGTGAAGGCCTTCCGGCTGGCCACCAAGATTGCCCATGCGGGGGGCACGCCGAGCCATCCAGAACAGCGAATCCTGGATATGCTCCAGGCCACCTTCGGCCTGGCCGACGATGAAGTGGCGCGCCTGGGCAGGGAGGGGTAGTTAGGGGTTCGTATGACCCTGCAAGCCCCCTCGACGCCCCGGCATTCCTTCCGGTTCGGGCTGCCCCCCTCCCTGGGCAGCGAGACGGCGCGAGACCGCGCGGACCGGCTTGCCTCGTTCCTGCAACGCGCGCTGGGCAAGCTGGTGGAGGTGAGCGTCGCCTCCAGCTACGAGACGCTCGCCAAGGATTTGCTCTCCGGCCGCGCGGACGCGGCCTGGGCGCCGCCCTTCGTCTGCGCGCGGATGGAGGCCATGGGCGTGCGGGTGGTGGTGCGCGGGGTGCGCCGGGGCATGTCGTCCTACCGGGCCGCCCTGGTGTGCCGGGCGGGCGCGGGCCTGACGGTGGAGCGGCTCAAGGGCACCTCCGCCGCGTGGGTGGACCGGGATTCGGTGGCCGGCTACCTGCTGCCCACCGCCTACCTCAAGACGCAGGGCCTGGAGCCGACGCGGGCCTTCTTCGCGCAGCACTTCGCGGGCTCGTACCAGGGCGCGCTGGAGGCGGTGCTGGATGGCAAGGCGGACGTCACCAGCGTCTTCTGTCCGCCGGCGTCCACGGGGCTGACCTTCGCCACCGGCGTGGAGGACGTGCTGGGCGCGGGCGCGGGCCGGCGCTTCGAGCTGATTGCGTACACCGACGAGGCCCCCAATGACGGCGTCCCGGTGGCCATGGGGCTGCCGCCGCAGCTCGTGACGTCGCTGGAGTCCACGCTGCTGAGCCTCCAGTCGTCGCCCGACGGCCATGCGCTGCTGAAGGACATCTTCAACGCGGAGCGCTTCGAAGCCGCGCCGCGGATGGGCTACCGCGCGCTGTACCGCGTGGCGCTGGCCAGCCTGTAGCAGCGCCGCGAGGCGTCATCGTTTTTGGGACGTTGCCCCCTGTACATTGGTGCAGGATGCGCGCATGTCCGAATCCAAGCGCTACGAGGGTGGTTGCCACTGTGGTCAGGTCCGTTACGACGTGAGCCTGGACCTCAGTCAGCCCTTGGTGTCGTGTAACTGTTCCATCTGTCTCAAGACGGGGATGCTGCTGGGCTTCGTGCCCGCCGAGCAGTTCAACCTGCAGAAGGGCGCCGAGCACATCACCAACTACCAGTTCGGCAAGAAGGCCATCCACCACCTGTTCTGCTCCTCGTGTGGGGTCCGCTCCTTCGGCAAGGGCACGATGCCGGACGGCAAGGAGATGCGCGCCATCAACGTCCGCTGCCTGGACGGCATCGAGCTGGATGGCCTGCCGGTGATGAAGGTGGACGGAAAGAGCTTCTAGTCCACGGCCTACTTGCCGCCGTCGCCCTGGCCACCCGGGCCCTTGGATGGAGGCCGCTTCGTCGCGGCGGCCTCTGTCGTCAGCGTCCGGGCGGGCTTCGCCGGGGCGGCGG
>JBKGHI010000619.1:0-837 GCA_046520405.1 Myxococcus sp. 1LA | reverse complement strand
CGCGCGAAAGACGAAGGACAGGGAGCTGGGCGAGGTGGTCGCCGCCGTCCACGCGGAGAGCCGACGTTGGTACGGCAGTCCAAGCCGTACTGAATGCCATCACGTGCAATGCTAACCCACGCTATGCTCACGACATGGCCACCGGAAGCTGCGCCTGCTGGTGTTTGTGCCGACGAAGCATCACGAGGGAGCCTGCCGCCAGGATGACAATGAGCGCGAATTCACGAACCAGGTTCGGCTGGACTTCCAGGAAGAGGCCCGCTGGCTGGAACGCCGTCGTGGCGGGCGTGGCAACGAGCAAGGCGCACATGTTGATTCCCAGATGAAGCCCGATTGCGGGCTCCAGCCTTCCCGTCTGGAGCGTCACCCACGACAGCAGTGCGCCGACCACCAGGTAGTAGGCGGCCATCCCCGCAGCCTCGGGATTGGACAGGTGCGACGCCCAGAACAGCACGCTGCTCACCGCCACCGCGACCCATGGACGCGGCACGAGACGGTAGACCCCCTGCATCACCCATCCCCTGTAGAGCAGCTCCTCGAAGCCGCACTGGATGGGCGTGACGAGCAAGACGAGCAACACGGCCATGAAGAACCGCGTGGCCTCGAAGTTCACGGCATAGGCGTCCTGGGCGACGAGCACGAACAGTCCCGTGGTGGCCCCTGTAAGGGCGAACGTCCCCGCAGCCACCTTTCCGATGGTTCGCAGTCGCACTCCGCCCTCCTGTCCAAGGAGGCTCCCGAAGGGGCGCCCATGAACCTTTCGGACACAGAGCGCCAACGTGGCTAGAGCGCCGAATAGGTTAGGTCACGCCGCGAGTTGGTAGCGCGCGGCAACCT
>JBKGHI010000618.1:0-852 GCA_046520405.1 Myxococcus sp. 1LA | reverse complement strand
ACTACACGCTTTCGTGGGGCGCGGGGCTCCAGCACAAGCCGCGCTCCAACGTCGGTTTCAACCGGGAGCGCACCAACATCCGCCAGCTCATGGGCTCGGAGCTGGAGGGCTTCGCGGACACCGGCACCGGCCTCGCGCGCTCCATCGGCAGCACGGCCACGGCGGTGGAGTGGTACCAGCGCATTCACCTGTGTGGCACCTGGAAGGACCCGGACGGGGATGCCCTCTTCGGCGTCGGTCCCACGCAGGCCGCGTCCATTAAGCTGGAGCTGCGGCGGCAGTCGGTGGCGCTCCCGTCCGGCTTCGTCCTGGATGGCGCCGTGTCGCTGGACCTCATCCCGGACGAGTTCCCGTCCAAGTACGACCGCGTTTCCCCCATTCCCCGCTGGCATGTGTTCAGCGAGGAGAACCGGAGCGCGCGCTTCCTTCCGGGCCTCACGTGGTACGCCATCGAGCGCAGCGCCGCGCATGTCTCGTCCGCGCTGACGGATGTGACGTTCCGCGTGGACGGCCTGGAGCTGTACAGCAAGGTGTCGCTCCAGGAGGTGGCCTCGAAGTGGCTGGACACCCCGGGCTACTGGGCGGAGAACCAGACGTTTGACGCGGACACGGTGCTTCACCTGCTGCTGCCCGGCCAGCGCATGCGTGACTGGCCCACCGGTACGCCCGTCATCGAGCAGGACACCAAGACGCTGGCGAAGATGGAGCTTGCCCAGCTCGTGACGGAGCCGATTACCGAAGCGGCCATGGAGCGGGACGTGTCCTTCTTCGCGGAGAAGAAGGGCAAGCGCATCAGCGCGGTGATGCTGCCGCCGCTGCTGTCGCTGGAGGTGCCCGCCAACCTCATGTTCG
>JBKGHI010000617.1:0-857 GCA_046520405.1 Myxococcus sp. 1LA | reverse complement strand
GCGCGGACTCGGTGAGGATGGCGGCCACGCCCGAGTCCTCGGCCATGAAGGCCAGTCGCTGCGCGGGGTACTCCGGGTCGAGCGGCACGTAGGCGGCGCCTGCCTTGAGGATGCCCAAGAGGCCCACCACCATGTCCGGGCCCCGGTGCAGGAACACGCCCACGCGCGACTCCACGCCCAGGCCCAACGTGCGCAGGTGATGCGCCAGTTGGTTGGACCGTGCGTCCAGCTCCGCATAGGTGAGCGTGCGCCCCGCGTGCTCCACGGCAATCGCCTGCGGCGTCCGCTGCGCCTGCTCCATGAAGAGCTGATGGACGGAGGTCTCCGCGGGGTAGGGCGCGGCCGTGCCGTTCCAGGCCACGAGCACTTCATGCCCCTCGGCCTCGCTCCACAGGGGCACCGCGCTGATGCGGCACGCCACGTCCTCCACGACGCTTCGAAGCAGCCGCTGGAAGTGCTCCACCATGCGGCGCGCCGTCTCAGGGGTGAACAGGTCGAGGCTGTACTCGAGCTCCCCTTCGAGCCGCCCGCCACGCTCCACCAGCAGAAGCGTCACATCGAACCGAGAGGTGTCCGTGCCCGTGCGCAGCACGTCGACGACCAGGCCCGGCAGCGAGGGCGGCTGCATGGGTGCGTTCTGAAGCGTGAAGGCGGCTTGGAACAGCGGCGTGCGCGACAGGTCACGCTGGCCGCCCAGCTCCTCCACCAGCCGGTCGAAGGGCACATCCTGGTGCGAGAACGCGGCCAGGGACTCCTCACGGACACGCGCCACCAACTCATCGAAACGCGGGTCGCCCTCCATGTTCGCGCGCAGCGCCAGGGTGTTGACGAAGAAGCCGATGAGCCCTTCGAGCTCA
>JBKGHI010000616.1:0-869 GCA_046520405.1 Myxococcus sp. 1LA | reverse complement strand
GTTGGAGCGCGAGGGCGCGCACGTCGTCCGCGTGGCGCCGGGTCCGGATGGGCGCGTGCGCGAGGCCGAGGTGTTGGAGGCCCTGACACCGGACACGGCGTTGTGCTCGCTGATGTGGGCCAACAACGAGACGGGGGTGCTTCAACCGGCGCGGGAGGTGGCGCGCGCGTGCAGGCAGCGCGGCGTGCTGTTCCACACGGACGCGGTGCAGGCCGCGGGCAAGGTCCCCCTGTCCCTGCGCGACGTGGATGCCGACCTGCTGTCCCTGTCCGCGCACAAGTTCGGCGGGCCGCCGGGCGTTGGCGTGCTGATGGTGCGCAAGAGCGTGGACGTCCGGGCGCTGACGCCGGGCCACCAGGAAGGCGGCCGCCGCGGGGGGACGCAGAACGTGCCCTACGCGGAGGCGCTGGCGCTGGCGCTGACGCTGGCCGTGGAGGAGCTGCCCAAAACGGCGGCCCGGCTCACCGCGCTCCGTGACGCGTTCGAGCTTGAGGTGACGACGCGCCTGTCCGGCGTGCACGTCAACGGTGGCGATGCGCCACGCGTCCCCAACACCAGCAACCTGCGCTTCGACGCGGTGGAGGGGGAATCGTTGTTGATGGCCCTGGACCTGGAGGGCATCTGCGTGTCGTCGGGCGCGGCCTGCGCGTCCGGCACGCTGACACCCTCCCACGTGCTGCGGGCCATGGGCCTGTCGGCGGCCCAGGCCCGGGGCAGCCTCCGCTTCAGCCTGGGGCCCGGCACGACGGAAGCGGACGTGGCGCGCGTGGTGGACGCGCTCGTCCGGCACGTCCCCAACGTCCGCGCGCTGGCCGGCTAGAGCGCCGAATAGGTTAGGTCACGCCGCGAGTTGGTAGCGCGCGGCAACC
>JBKGHI010000615.1:0-872 GCA_046520405.1 Myxococcus sp. 1LA | reverse complement strand
CGCACCTGCTCGGAGGCCGCGGCCTGCTCGTTGCCGCCCGCCGCCAGCCGCGTCGCGAGCCCCTCCACCGCCTGCACCAGCCCCACGCCCTCCTGGACGCCGCGCAACGCGTCCTCGGCCAGGGTGCGCGCCTCCACCTGCGCCGCCCCTGCGTTACCGCTGCTGTCCGTCGCCATCCAACGTCTCCTCCCCAATGACCCGAGGGAAATCGATGAGCATCACCAGCCGCGGGCCCACCTGGGCCACGGCCTTCACGAACCCGCCGCCCCCCCTCCACGACCAGCGGAGGGGGCGGCTTGAGCTGCTGGGGGTCCAGCTTCAGCACCTCGCGGGCGCTGTCCACCACCAGACCCACGACCCGGTTGCCGAGCTGCGCCACCACCACCCGGGAGTCCAGCGTGCGCTCCAAGGGAGGCAAGCCGAAGCGCAGGCGGGCATCCACCACCGGGATGACGCGCCCGCGCACCTGCACCAGCCCGGCGACGTGCGGCGCGGCGCCCGGCACGGGCGTGGCTCCGGAAAAGGACTCCATCTGGAGCACGTCCGCCGCGGGCAGCACGTACTCGGCCCCGTCCACCTTGAACACCACGTGCAGCACACTCATATGAGGCGCCCTTCTTCCCGGGCCCGGACGCCTGGCCGCCGCGGCGAACTTCCTCCACGCGCGAGCCCGAGCGAAGCCAGGTCCAGCACCAGCGTGGGCTGGCCATCCCCCAGGTCCGTGGCGCCCACCACGCCAGGCACGCGCACCAGGGGGTCCTCCAGCGGCCGCAGGACGATTTCCTGCTGGCCCACCAACCGGTCCACGCCGAACGCGACGACCTCACCGCGCTGGCGCACCAGCAGCGCCTTGGCCACCGGGGCGTCGCGGC
>JBKGHI010000614.1:0-874 GCA_046520405.1 Myxococcus sp. 1LA | reverse complement strand
CGCGGTGCTGCCGGCGGCGGACACGACGCAGGAGCCGCGCGTCCTCATCTCCACCTCGCCGGCCATGCGCCGCGCTCGCGCGCTGGTGGAGCGCATCGCGGACACCGACGTCCCCGTGCTGCTGCTGGGCGAGTCCGGCACGGGCAAGGAAGTCATCGCGCGGGAGATTCACGCGCGCAGCCAGCGGCGCAGCCGTCCGTTCATCAAGGTGAACTGCGCGGCCCTGCCTGGTGAGCTGCTGGAGAGCGAGCTGTTCGGCCACGAGCGCGGCGCCTTCACCGGCGCCACCGCGGAGAAGCCCGGCAAGTTCGAGCTGGCCGACCAGGGCACCATCTTCCTGGACGAGATTGGCGAGATGGCCATCCGGCTCCAGGCCAAGCTGCTCCAGGTGCTCCAGGACGAGGAGTTCTTCCGCGTCGGTGGCAAGAAGAGCGTGCGCGTGGACAGCCGCGTCGTCGTGGCCACCAACCGCGACCTGGAGAAGGAAATCGCGCTGGGCAACTTCCGCGAGGACCTCTTCTACCGCCTCAACGTGGTGGCCATCCGCCTGCCGGCCCTGCGCGAGCGCCGCGAGGACGTGGTGCCGCTGACCGACCACTTCCTCAAGCGGTACGGCCGCGGCTACCTCAGCGGCGTGTCCGAGCTGCCCACGGAGGTGCTGCACGCCTTCGCGGACTACGACTGGCCGGGCAACGTCCGCGAGCTGGAGAACATGGTCCGCCGGCTGTGCGTGCTGAAGGACCCGACGCTGGTGCTCGACGAGCTTCGGGCCGCGGTCCGCGCGCCCGCGAGCGCGCCGTCCCTGCCCACGTCCTACGCGGGGGATGACGGCGGTCCCTTCGGCCGCGCGCACGACGAGGGCTTCCGCACGCCG
>JBKGHI010000613.1:0-886 GCA_046520405.1 Myxococcus sp. 1LA | reverse complement strand
TTGAGGCGGAGCGTTTGGCCGAAGAGGCTCGCCTCGCCGAAGAAGCGCGCTTGGCAGAGGAGGCACGGCTTGAGGAAGAGCGCCGTGTCGCGGAAGAGGCTCGACTTGAGGCGGAGCGCCTGGCGGAAGAGGCGCGTCTGGCCGAAGTAGCTCGGCTCGAAGAAGAGCGCCGTCTCGCTGAGGAGGCGCGGCTCGCCGAAGAGGCGCGTCTCGCCGAAGAGGCGCGTCTCGCCGGAAGAGGCGCGTCTCGAAGAAGAGCGCCGTCTCGCCGAGGAGGCACGTCTCGAAGAAGAGCGCCGATTGGCCGAGGAAGCCCGCCTCGCAGAGGAGGCTCGACTTGAAGCAGAACGCCTGGCCGAAGAGGCTCGCCTCGAAGAAGAGCGCCGTGTCGCGGAAGAGGCGCGGCTTGAAGCAGAACGCTTGGCTGAAGAGGCGCGCCTAGCCGAAGAGGCGCGCCTGGCCGAAGAAGCTCGCCTCGAAGAAGAGGCTCGTCTCGAAGAAGAGGCGCGTCTGGCCGAAGAAGCTCGCCTCGAAGAAGAGGCGCGTCTCGCGGAGGAGGCTCGGCTCGAAGAAGAGCGCCGTCTCGCTGAAGAGGCGCGGCTCGCGGAAGAGGCGCGTCTCGCCGAAGAGGCTCGCCTCGAAGAAGAGCGCGTCTCGCTGAAGAGGCGCGTCTGGCCGAAGAAGCTCGGCTTGAGGCGGAGCGTTTGGCCGAAGAGGCGCGGCGTGCTGAAGAGGCTCGCCTCGCGGAAGAAGCCCGGCTTGAAGAAGAGCGCCGTCTTGCTGAAGAGGCTCGCCTCGCCGAAGAAGCGCGTTTGGCCGAAGAGGCTCGGCTTGAGGCGGAGCGTTTGGCCGAAGAGGCTCGCCTCGCCGAAGAAGCGCGCTTGGC
>JBKGHI010000612.1:0-899 GCA_046520405.1 Myxococcus sp. 1LA | reverse complement strand
CACCTGGAACCTTGCTGAGGCCCCCCGGGCGCTCCGTGGGCCCACGCCCTGCGCCGCGCCTCCAGAGCCCACGGGCCGCTGTGCGCCAGCGCCCGTCTGCGCGGGCTCCGGTGCCGTCCTGGCCTGCCCGGCGAACGACACCGCGTCCAGCTCCTTGAGCAGGAAGGCCAGGCGCAGCAGATGGTCCGCGTCCTGCGCGAAGTCCGTCAGGAGCTGCGTCACGGAGCGCACGCCATCGATGACGGTGTGCGCGCGGACTTCGTGCGGCGTGAGGCGCAGCTCGCTCGCGGCCACGACGCCACCGGACTTCATGATGGGCAGCTGGAGCACCGGCCCCAAGCGGCGCTTGAGGTCCGCGGAGGGAATCCGGCGCACCGTGTCGCTCAGCACCGCCCAGCGGTGGCCCAGCGGCATCGCCTTGTGGGCGGGCAGGTCCTTCAGCTCGAAGGTGAAGGTGCCGGTCTCCGCTCGCAGGCCCCGGGAGAGGATGCCGCCCGCCCGCTGCGCCAGGATGGTGAAGGCCGTGGCCGGCTGGAGAAGCCCCAGCCCGAAGAGCGCGGTGAGCAGGTCTCCGCCAAAGCGCTCCAGGGCGGGCTCGGCCTGCTTCAGCTGCTCGGGCGTGAGCAGCCGGGCCGCGACCAGTGACGGTCCGAGCGCCTCCTCGGGATGGGACGAATCGACGAACTCGGGGTTGCCCTTGCGGAAGTGAATCTGGACGACGCGGTCGGGCAGCGTCATCGACAGGAGGCCCGTCTGCTCGCGCGCGGCGATG
Source organism: Myxococcus sp. 1LA (assembly GCA_046520405.1). Taxonomy (GTDB): domain Bacteria; phylum Myxococcota; class Myxococcia; order Myxococcales; family Myxococcaceae; genus Myxococcus. The sequence continues at coordinate 127 of JBKGHI010000612.1, read as the reverse complement.
CGGCCGTAGAGCCGGATGGGCGAGGTCTGTTCAAGCTGCCCCTGAGCTGGAATCTCCGGGGCGGCGTCATCGCCCTCCACCGCGGGGACCGCCGACGGGCGCGGGCGCGGCGGCCGGAGGCGGGGGC
>JBKGHI010000611.1:0-911 GCA_046520405.1 Myxococcus sp. 1LA | reverse complement strand
CGCGCCCCTTCCGGCCCCGCCTCGCGGCGGCGCCCTCCGGCCGCGCACCACCCACGAAGGCGCTGGCGGCTTCGAGGTCGTCATCCTCCCCGTCCTCGTCGTCGCCCTCCTCGTCATCCTCGCGGCCCTGCTGGACCGGCGCGGCGGGAACCAGAGCGGCCTCGCGAGCCTCCCCGGCGGAAGCAACCGAAGCCTCCTCCGGGGTCTCCCCGGCGGCGGCCTCAGCCTCGCGAGCCTCGCGCGCCTCACGCTCACGGCGGCGCTTCTCCCGCGGACGCTCACGCTCGCGCTCCGGCGCCGCGGCCTCGGTGGGCTCCTCGCCTTCGCGGGCCTGCTTCTCGCGCTGACGCTCCTCGCGGCGCTTCTGGGCCTCCTCGGCATCCAGCTTCGCGGCCTCGAAGAACTTCTCGTCGACCTCGTACAGCGCGACCTGCGTGACGGAGACGGCCGTCTCCGCTTCCAGGAACTTCTCGCCCAGCGCGTCACCGCACCACAGCATCACCAGCGAGCCATTGGCCTGCGCCTCGGTGCGCGCGTCACCGCGCACGTCACCCGCGCTCACCAGCAAGCCCACCTGCGCCGAGTAGTGCCCCAGGTCGCGCCGCAGCTCCTGCACCGACTTGCGGTCGATGCCGGGCGTGCCCTTCAGCATGCGCACCGCGTAGCGCAGCTCCACGCTGCCCTCGCGCTTGCGCGCCGTGAGCAAGGGCCCTTCCTTGGACCGCTTGGCCACCTTCAGCTCGCGGAAGCCCAGGCCGTGCATCATCTTCACGACGGACTTCTCGAACGTGCCGACGTCCAGTTCGCCCAGGCGCTTGCGCAGCCCGCGCGCCACCGAGCGGCGCGCGTCCTTGAGCACGGTGCGCAGCGTGGCCACCAGCGCGGCATCCGCCGGGGCCTCGCCCGCGACG
>JBKGHI010000610.1:0-926 GCA_046520405.1 Myxococcus sp. 1LA | reverse complement strand
TCCCGACATTTCCGAACAGTTATCCACGGGGCTGGCGCCCGACCCACGAGGAATGAAACACCGTAGCCTGCGCGTGGCGTAGGCACAGAGGTCGGCGCGTCATTGGTGCAGGTGAGCCCGTCGAACAGTTGGACCCGGAGCCTGGTGAGCACCCCGAATTGTCGCCATCGCGCACCCAGCGGTGCGCACAGAGCACGCACTCTAGAATTCCACGACACGGGCTCCCAGCCTACGCCGCTGTCTTCAGGAGGCGAGCATGGAGGTATTGCATCAGCGGTGTGCAGGGCTGGATGTACACAAGGACTCGGTGGTGGCGTGCGTCCGCCTCGCCGCGAGTCGGGCCCCCCAGCGGCACGTACAGACGTTTACGACGACGACGCAGGGGCTTGTGGCTTTGCGCCAGTGGCTGCAGCCCCATGGCTGCACGCACCTCGTCATGGAGGCGACTGGCGTCTATTGGAAGCCCGTCTGGCATGTGCTGGAAGATGGCTTCGAGTTGGTGCTGGCCAACGCCGCGCAGGTGCGCAACGTGCCGGGGCGCAAGTCCGACGCCAACGACGCCACGTGGCTGGCGGACCTGCTGGTCCATGGGCTGGTGCGCGCCAGCTTCGTGCCGCCAGCTCCCATTCAGCACCTGCGTGATTTGACGCGCACTCGCAAGCAACTGGTACGCGAAGTCGCCCAGCACACCCAGCGCGTCCAGAAGACGTTGGAGGACGCCAACCTCAAGCTGGCCAGCGTCGTCACCGATATTCTAGGAATGACGGGCCGGGCCATTCTCGACGCCTTGGTGCAGGGGCAGACCGACCCGGAAGTCCTCGCCGAGTTGGCAAGGGGCAAACTCAAGGCCAAGCGGGCGGCCCTGGTGCAGGCGCTGCATGGCCGGGTGACGGACCACCACCGCTTCCTGCTCAAGCTGCACCTAG
>JBKGHI010000060.1:0-39184 GCA_046520405.1 Myxococcus sp. 1LA | reverse complement strand
CTTGGGCGCGGCGGCGACCTGGGGGGACGGGCTCTGCCGCTCGGTGGGCTCGGGGGCCGCGGCGGGGGTGTGCGTGCAGCCGGCCGACGCCAGTGCCGCGGAGAGGGTGAGGGCGCTCAATCTCTTCAAGGGTGGGTTCCTCCGGGGTCCAATGGAAACGTCGCAGCGTCATGCCACATCCCGCCCGCTTCCGCTCGGCGCTTGGGGACGGGCCTTGCCTGGGTGCCACTCCCATGCGGACATCGCAGGAGGAGGCCCTGGCGATGACGGACCGTGAATGCGTGGAGCTGTTGCAATGGGCCGCGCCCCGCCTGCGCCTTCGCTGGGAGGGCTTCCGGCGCGTCCGGGGGCAGGTGTGCAAGCGCATCGGCCGCAGGCTGAAGGCGCTGGGCCTGCCAGACGCCGGGGCCTACCGCGCCCGGTTGGAGGCCGAGCCCTCGGAGTGGGACGTGCTCGACGCGCTGTGCCGCGTCACCATCTCCCGCTTCTACCGGGACGCGCGCGTCTTCGAGGCGCTACGACATGACCTGCTCCCCGCCCGGCTGGAGGCCCTGCTCGCGCGGGGAGAATCCACGCTGCGGGTGTGGAGCGCGGGCTGCGCCTCGGGAGAAGAGCCCTACACGCTGTCGGTGCTCTTCCGGCTGGGGCTCCAGCCCCGCTTCCCGGGCGCGCGGCTGGCGTTGGTGGCCACCGATGCGACGCGGGCCTGCTCGCACGGGCGCAGCGGGGCTGCTACCCACGCGGGGCCCTGCGCGAGCTGCCCCGGGAGTGGGCGGAGCGCGCCTTCCCGGGCCCGGGTGACGAGCCCTGCCTGGCGCCGGAGTACCGGGAGGGACTGGACTTCCTCCAGGAGGACCTGCGTGCCCGGATGCAGGACGGGCCGTTCCACCTGGTGCTGTGCCGCAACGTGGCCTTCACCTACTTCGCGCCGCCGCTCCAGCGCGAGGTGCTGCCACGGCTGGTGACGCGACTGGTTCCCGGTGGCCTGCTGGTGATTGGCGGCCACGAAGCCCTGCCCGAAGGCGACTTTGGCCTGACGCGTGCCGCCGGCGCGCTGCCTGTCTTCGCGCGGACAGACGCCTGAGACTGGAGGCCCCTATCCACGAATTCCTCCGGTGCGAGCATTCCGCGTCACCGGGCCGTGCTCCCCTGCCGCGAGCAGGAGGTCCGGCCTGCTCCTGGCCGGGGGAATCCGCGGATGCGCACGAAGCTGTGGTGGGCCGTCGTGCTGGTGGCGTGTGCTTGTGGTGGCGCCGTGAAGACGGGGGACGACCTCCCGTTGAAGCAGGAGGGGCTGTCGCTCTCCGCCGCGCCGCGAGGCACCCGCGGCACCTTCATGCATCAGGGAGAGAAGGTGACGTTCTCTTCCCGCGAGGTGGAGCCGGGCGTGTTCCGGGTGGAGGTCCGGCTGCGAGGCCTGACGCTCACCGGGTTGATGGAGCCGGCCAGCGGCGTCTCCACGCTGGATGGCTTCGCGGAGGCCAATGCCGCGGACGCGCAGATGGGCGCCGAGGACCGGGCGCTGCTGACCGCCCTCTACCGTGAGCTCAGCGCGGCGCTCCCCGCCGGAGACGCGGCGGCCCCGGAGGCCATGTACCTGCGCCGCGCGGTGAGCGTGTGGTCCCAGTACCCGGACGCCGTGGCGCTGCGGCGCGCGGTGATGGGCGAGAAGGGCCGCGGCTACACGATGTTGTGCAGCTATGCGCGGTGCAACGGCCGCGACACGGGCAGCTGCGAGGGCCGCTACAACTGGTACGCCCACGCGGCGCATGACTGCGACCGGGGCGGCTTCGACTGGTCCGGCAACCAGCAACTGGCGCAACTGGGAGACCACTACTCCTGCAATGGGGACGAGTTCTACCTGGCCGGAAACACGTGGATTTGTGGCTCGCCCAATCACTGGCACCGGCCGAAGGTGGTGGGCAACTGCTTCGGCCGCTGTGGCAGCGAGTGCGGCGGGGATACCCAGTACACGGTGGATGCCACCAACCACGACAGCTGCGTGCGCAATGGCCACATCCTGGTGAGCGGCTGGTGCAACGACCAGTTCGTCGCCGCGGTGGATGACGAGCTCTTCGCGCCCAACTGCTACTGAGCCATGGCTCGATGGCCCATGCTGGGGTGGTGGCTGGTGCTGGCGGCGCTCGGCTGTTCCTCCGAGGCGTCGAAGACGCTCGCCGCGGAGGCGGCGGTGCGTCACTTCTTCTCGTCATTACCGGCGGGGGACTGCGAGGTGCTGGCACCGCTGCTGGCCACGGGAGGAAGCGCGAGACCCTGTGTGGAGACGGTGCGTGAGCTGCGGGGACACGGCCTCTCGCTGGTGGGGATTGTCGACTCGACGGTGGATGGGCGCGACGCCGAGGCGGTCCTCGTGCGAGCGCGGATGGCGCATGGTGGGCGGGAACGCCCGGCACCGTGGTTGCTACGGGTGGAGCGTCAGGGCGGTGTCTGGCGCGTGCGCTTCTGAGCGACGGGGGAGGGGACCATGCGGATTCGTTACCGTCTGATTCTGGGGGGCGCCGGTGTGCTCGCTGGGGCCCTGAGCACCGTGGCGCTGTGGCCCGTGCCCGCTCCAGCGCCCCTGCCGGCCACGGTGCTCGCCGAGCCGGTGGTAGTGCCACCGCCCGCGCCGCCGCCGGAGCCGCCACCGATGCCTCGCCAGACGGTGCCGGTGAATGCCGCCGAGGTGCCCGCTCCGGTGCCCCGGCGCGACGAGCCCCAAGTCACTGTGGCGCGGATGGCGCAGGAGGCACCGGAGCCGGAGGACTCCATGCCCCCGCCCCAAGACAACGACGACATCGAGCCCGAGCTGCCACAGACAGTCCAGTGGGAGCTGGAGAAGACAGCGCGCCTGGCGGCGCTGGTGGAGCGCGACGTGGTGCGGTTGGCGCGCGAGCGAGAGGACGCCCTGGCGCACGGCGACGTCCAGCGGGGCGAACAACTGGACGTACTGCTTCAACGCAACCTGGGACAGCTGCGTGAGCTGCATGAGGAGATTCGGAAGCTGGTCGCGGTGGTGAACGGCGTCTCGCCCACGGACTGATAGCGCGGCTCCGAGGTGCTGAGCGACGGAGTCGCCGCGGTGGGGGAGCCATCCCCGGCGTGTCGTCCACGGGCTGCGCGAGCGCCAGGCAGTGCAGGAGGCGCGACAGCAGGACGGAGCGGTTCGCGTGGGGCGAGATGAGGCATGGCGCCCCAAGGGTCCGGGCGCACCTTGGGACCTCGCTGTTCGGAAATGTCGGGGGTTTGGGTCCCGCGAAATCTCCCGACATTTCCGAACAGCAAGCTCCGGGACCGGCTCCGCCCCCCTGCGAGGGGGCTCCCTGGGGTGTCGCCGCAGCGCGGAGCCCTTGGAGCGCGGTCCGTTCAGCATGAAGCCCACCCACAGCCTCCGCCTGCTCACTTCATCCGCACGTCGCGATGAGCGCGCGCCGGGCTACACCGGCCGCGTGGCGGGCCGTCCCCGGCCGCGGGAGGGCTTCGCGCTCGGCGTGTCGCGAATGAGCGGCTGGAGGTAGCCCATCAGCAGGGCGGAGAGCTCGTCGACGAACGTCGGGTTGGTGAGGTAGTCGGGCCGGTCGGCGACCGCCTTGATGCAGAGCGCTTCCACCGCGTGGACGATGATGAAGACGGCCATGTCCAGGTCCTTGGGCCGGATTTCACCGACGCGGGGCGCGAGGAAGGCGCGCACGAGCCGGAAGAGCCGCTGCTCGTAAGGGTCCGTCTGCCCGAGCTCGCGCATCCGGGGCATCAACTCATGGAGCATCTGGTGCAGCTTCGGGTCCTCCCGCTTCATGGCGAGCACCTGCCGGATGAGCGCTCGCAGCGCGGTGGGCAGCGGCTCGCTGGCGAGTTGCACCAGCCCCGCCTCGAAGTCGGAGAGCGAGCGGGCCCGGTGCCGCTCCATCACCGCCAGCACCAGGCCTTCCTTGCTGGGGAAGTACTGGTAGAGCGAGCCGATGCTCACGCCAGCCTCGCGCGCGATGCGATTGGTGCTGGCCGCGTCATAGCCTTCCTTGACGAGAACGCGAGCAGTGGCGGTGAGGATGGCGTCGCAGGTGGCCTGGGCGCGGTCCTGGCGGGGCCTTCTCCGAGACGAAGGACGGGGACGGGACGGCATGACGGCTCCAGGTGGAAATGTGAGCAGGGACGCGAGTTGAGAATATGAGTCCTGGCTCACATTCTTGGCGCCATGAACCGCTCATCGCAATCCCCTGTCGCGTCCCGTTATTCGGCCTCGTCTCCCGCGCCCGTGACGGGCCCGTTTCCCTACCGGGGGCACCGCGCGCTCATCACCGGCGCGTCCTCCGGCATCGGCGAGGCCTTCGCCCGGCTGCTCGCGGCGCGGGGAATGAATCTCGTCCTGGTGGCCCGCTCGGAGGACAAGCTGCGCGCGCTGGCCACGGAGCTTGAGGGCAAGCACGGTGTCTCGGTGGAGGTGGTGCGCCTGGACCTCAGCCGGGAGGGCGCCGCGCGCGACTTGTACGCGCGGTGCCGGGAGAGGAACCTGGCGGTGGACCTGCTCATCAACAACGCGGGGTTCGCCACGCATGGCACTTTCGAGGAGGTGCCCCTGGCGCGCCAGCACGAGCAGGTGATGCTCAACGTCACCGCGCTGATGGACGCCACGCACCTCTTCCTGCCGGACATGGTGGCGCGAGGGCAGGGCGGCATCATCAACGTGGCCTCCATCGCCGGCTATCAGCCGCTGCCGTACATGGCCACCTATGGCGCGACGAAGGCCTTCGTCCTGTCCTTCACGGAGGCGCTCTGGGCGGAGAACCGCGAGCGCGGTGTGCGCGTGGTGGCGCTCAGTCCGGGGCCGGTGGAGACGTCCTTCTTCGACGTGGTGGGCACGCGGCAGGTGGCCGTCGGGCCCACGGCCACCGCCGAGCAGGTGGCGCTCGCGGGGCTCCAGGGCATGGAGCGCGGGCGTCCCTCACTGGTGGCGGGGTGGCGCAACTGGGTCCAGGCCAACGTGCCGCGCTTCGCGCCTCGCGCCGTCACGGTGCGCGTGGCGGCGGGCATGCTGAAGCCGCGGAGCGCCGCCGCCCTGCCCGCGGGGACGGACGCCGCGTAGTCACGAGCGGCGTCTTCCTCGGCCCGGTCCGGGCGTGCAGTGTCACCTCTTCCTGCGGGAACGGACGCCGCGTAGTCACCGCGGCGCCTTCCTCGGCCCGGGCCGGCGTGCGGCGTCACCTCAGGCGCGGATGGTCGTCTTCCGCGCGCCCCCGCGTTTGTAGACCTTGCCCGCCTTCAGCGGGGTGGTGTCGCCCCGGCCCGTGGTCTTCTTGGCCCGGCCTTCCTTGCGGTAGGCCGCCGCGGCCGAGGTGGGCAGCGTCTTGCGCCGCGAGGTGCTGCTCTGGCCCGGCTCCGGCTCGGGCAGCTTGCGGCTCTTCGCGGTGAGGCCCGTTCCCGGGGCATGGCGTGGGCTGACGCTGCGGTCCTCGAAGGTCCGTTTGCCCAGGGCCCGCCGGCCGCTCTTCTTCGCCCGGTGCGTGCTGTCCTCACCGGTGAGGTGCACGTCCGTGGGCTTGAGTTCCAACGTCGTTCCCTGCCGCTTCGCGCGCTTCACGCGCTCCGTCTGACTCTTCTCTGGCATGCAGCCTCCCAGCGACACAGGTAGGGATGCTGGCGAGGGGATGCCAGGGAGCAGCGGAGCAGCCGGGCCCCGGTGCCCAAGGTCCTCCCGGGGGTGGCATTGCCGGGCGGTTGCGAGGGCAGGGCCCCCGGTGCTCCGATGCCGGCACGATGCGCGTCCGTGGCCCTCCCACGTTCCTGGCCGATGTGTTCACCCCGCTGGAGGTGGGCGAGTACCGCATCGTCTGCCCGGGCTGTGGGCATGCCGTCCCCGTGGGGGCCGAGGCGCGTTGCGAGAAGTGTGGTGCGGGCTTGGAGGCCGCCCTGAGCGCCGCGCGTGGGCCGCCGCCACCCTTGCCGCCGCGCCGCTTGACGCGGGCACAGCGCGCGGCCGTGCTTCGCCCCCAGCGGCGCAAGCCCTACGTCTGGGGCACGTTGGCGCTCTGCGCGGGGCTGATGATGTTGCCGGTGGCGCTGGTCTTCGTGTGGCCCCTGCTGTTGCAGTCCGTCATCTTCATGGGGATGGGGGTGTTGTTCCGGCGCACGAGCTGGCCGGTGGCGTTGCGGCGTGAGCAGCGGCGCCAGTTGCAGGCCCTGGTCTGGGGGCTGCCCGCCGCGGCGGAAATCACGCGGGTGGAGCGTGAGACGATGCCCTCGCTCCAGGCTGGAACGGTGGTGCGGCTCGACTACGTCTTCACGGTGCATGGCCAGCGCATGGAGGGGCGCATGCCCTCGCCGCACGCAGCGGACCTGTTGCGCCGCCCGGGCGAGCGCGTGTGGGCCGTGTACGTGGCGGAGGACTTGGGCTCCAGCGCGCTGTGGCCGCCGGGGCCCTGAATGAGCACGGCCCCTGTCCGGAAGGTGCCGGGCAGGGGCCGCGTCTCGATGCGGACGTTCTAGCCGCCGTGAAGGGGCAGGCGCTTCTTGGGCCCACCGATGTGCTTCACGTTCATCTCGCTGGGGGTCTTCTTGCGGCCCTTGAGCGTCGTCGCGCGGCGCCGATGGCTCTTGGGCTCATGCGCCTCGGCGGCGGGACCCAGCGTCACGCGCTCCAGCGTCTTCTGCCGCCGCAGCGCGGCCGCGTCGTCCCGGGCCAGCGTCTTGCGTCCCTTGCTGGCCTGCACGCTCGGCTGGGCTCCGTGTGCGTCGACCCGCCGCCTGTTCTTGATGCCTGCCACTGTCGTCCGAACGGCCATGTTGCCTCCCTCCGGGTGAGGTAAGGACGGCGCCCCGGCTTTTCCATCCCCCTCCGGGGGACAGCGGAGGTCATTGCTTCCCTGCTTGCCGGGAGGATGAAACGCCGCGCTCTGTCTGAAGGCGCGCGTGCGCTCGGCCTCCGTGTCGCACTGACGCCGGCCTGGCTCACGGGCGGTGCCGCCGGTTCCTCAGGTGCGCTCCGCTCCGGCGGGTGCAACCTTCAAGAGGGCTGACGCGGTCTCCGCGCCACTCACGGAGGACGCCTTCATTCTTTCCTTGTCGAATACCCCCCGGGGGTATACATCCGCCGCGGCAGGATACTCCCACCCAGTATGCCGTCACCGCCATGCCCCACTCGCCGGAAGAGAAGAAGAAGGCGCTGCTCCGCGTCCGCCGTATCCGCGGCCAGACGGAAGCCCTGGAGCGTGCGTTGGAGACCGGCGCCGAATGCGGCACGGTCCTCCAGCAGCTCGCTGCCATCCGGGGCGCCATCAACGGGCTGATGTCCGAGGTGCTGGAGTCACACATCCGGGAGGAGTTCGGCCCGGCGTCCGATGAGGACCCACGCCACGCCCAGCGGGTGCGGGACATGACGGCGCTGGTTCGCACCTATCTCAGGTGAGCGGGAGTCCCTGCTTTCATCCCCTAGCCCCAGGAGCATTCTCATGAAGTCCCGTGCCGCTGTTGCCTTTGAAGCCGGAAAGCCCTTGAGCATCGTCGAGCTCGACGTCGCGCCTCCGCAGAAGGGCGAGGTCCTGGTCCGCATCACCCACACGGGCGTCTGTCACACCGACGCGTTCACCCTCTCCGGGGATGATCCGGAAGGTCTCTTCCCCGTGGTGCTCGGCCACGAGGGGGCCGGCGTGGTGGAGGCGGTGGGCGAGGGTGTGACGTCGGTCAAGCCCGGCGACCACGTCATCCCGCTCTACACCGCGGAGTGCGGCCAGTGTCTGTTTTGTAAGTCTGGCAAGACGAACCTGTGCGTGGCGGTGCGTGCCACCCAGGGCAAGGGCGTGATGCCAGACGGCACCACGCGCTTCTCGTACAACGGCAAGCCCGTCTACCACTACATGGGGTGCTCCACCTTCAGCGAGTACACCGTGGTGGCGGAGGTGTCGCTGGCCCGTATCAACCCGAACGCCAACCCCGAGCAGGTCTGCCTGCTGGGCTGCGGCGTGACGACGGGCCTGGGCGCGGTGAAGAACACGGCCCGCGTGCAGGAAGGGGACTCGGTGGCGGTGTTCGGTCTGGGCGGCATCGGCCTGGCGGTCATCCAGGGCGCCCAGATGGCGAAGGCTGGCCGCATCATCGCCATCGACACGAACCCCGCCAAGTTCGAGCTGGCGAAGGCCTTTGGCGCCACCGACTTCGTCAACCCCAAGGACCACGACCGTCCCATCCAGCAGGTCATCGTGGAGATGACGGGCTGGGGCGTGGACCACTCCTTCGAGTGCATCGGCAACGTGGGCGTGATGCGCGCCGCGCTCGAGTGCGCGCACCGTGGCTGGGGCCAGTCCATCATCATCGGCGTGGCCGGCGCGGGGCAGGAGATCTCCACCCGTCCGTTCCAGCTCGTCACGGGCCGGACCTGGAAGGGCACCGCCTTTGGTGGCGTGAAGGGCCGCTCGGAGCTCCCCGGCATGGTGGAGGACGCGATGTCCGGGAAGATTCAGCTCGCGCCGTTCGTGACCCACACGCGCTCGCTGACCGACATCAACGAGGCCTTCGACCTGATGCACGAGGGCAAGTCCATCCGCACCGTCGTCCGGTACTGACCATGGAACGCATCGAACACCACGCGAGTTTTGGCGGCCGGCAGGAGGTGTGGAAGCACACCTCCTCCGCGCTGGGCGGCGAGGCGCGGTTCGGCATCTACCTGCCGGAGGCCGCGCTGCGCGGCGAGCGCTGCCCGGTGCTGTACTGGCTCTCCGGCCTGACCTGCACCGAGCAGAACTTCATCACCAAGGCGGGCGCGCAGGAGCACGCGGCGCGCCACGGCTTCATCGTCGTCGCGCCTGACACCAGTCCTCGCGGCGACGCGGTGGCCAATGATGCTGCCTACGATTTGGGGCAGGGGGCGGGCTTCTATCTCGACGCCACGCAGGCCCCCTGGGCGCCGCACTTCCGCATGCAGGAGTACGTGGCCCGGGAGCTCCCCGCGCTGGTGGAGCAGCACTTCCCGGCCACGGACGCGCGAGGCATCTTCGGCCATTCCATGGGCGGTCATGGCGCGCTCGTCACCGCCCTGCGCCACCCGGGCCGCTACCGCAGCGTGTCCGCCTTCTCCCCCATCGTCGCTCCCTCACAGGTGCCGTGGGGCCAGAAGGCCTTCGCCGCCTATCTGGGCGACAACCGCGACGCGTGGGCGGCCTGGGACGCCGTCGAGCTGGTGAAGACGGCCAAGGAGCGCCTGGCGCTCCTGGTGGACCAGGGCGAGGCCGACGAGTTCCTCGCCACCCAGTTGCGTCCGGAGCTGCTGGCCGCCGCCTGCGAGGCCACCGGCCACCCGCTCAGGCTGCGGCGGCACGCGGGGTACGACCACAGCTACTACTTCATCGCCACCTTCCTCGCGGACCACTTCGCGCACCACGCCAAGGCCCTCGTCGGTTCCGAGAACGCGCGTTCGTAGTCACGACCGGTCAGCCCCGACGTGGCATGTGTCGGGGCTGGCCGCGTCTCAGCGGGACTGGGTCGACGAGCCCTTGCCACGGCGGGGCGGGCGGGTGCTGGTGGTGCTCTCCGGCGGGAAGAGCCAGCCGTCGGTGCCGCGCGGGGCGGTGTTGTTGGTGCGCGACGTCTCCGAGGGCTCCAGGTGCAGGCCCCGGCAGCCGCGGCACCAGGACTGGGGCCGGCGCTCACCGCGCATGATGCGGTAGCCGAAGTCCTGCGCCGTGGGGCCCGTGTGGCCGCAGCGCGGGCAGCGGCTCAGGGACGTGACGCCCGTCTCCTTCGCCTTCTGCTTGCCGTGCTCCACCACCAGCGCCAGCGCTGCGGCGAAGCCCACCCGTCGCTCCGAGGCGACGTGGAAGCGCCGGGCGCGCTTGCGGCCCTTGCCGCCCAGCACCGGTTCCAGGTCCATGCCCCCAAGCAGGTTGCGCTGCTCGAGGATGCGCGTCGAAGAGCTGTTCGAGGTCGAGTGGCTCACAGGAGCAACTCATACCGGGGCGGTCTGACATGCCCTGTGGAGGGGGATGCCTGCCTGCTCTCTCCTCGGAAGGGCACTGAACGAAAGTTCAATAAATCCGAGGTTCTACGCATCCGCCCCTATCGGTAGGACGCGGGTGGCGCAGGGAGGCCCACACGCCGCGTCCCCCAGGGCCGGTGGCTACTCCCCGCCGTCCGTGCCGGACACTCCGCCGGCGCCGGCCTCGCTGGTGCCGAAGACCGGGGTGCCGCCGGGCAGGCTTGGATCATGCGGCAGGCTGCCGCGCGGGCTGCGCAGGTAGACGAAGGGCGTGGCGAACAGGAAGTTGGACACGCGCGACGTGTAGATGTCCGCGTAGCGCTCCACCTGCCGGGCCAGGTGGCTCTTGTCGTTGCCCGCGCGCGTCAGCAGGCCCCAGATGGGGTTGGACAGCTCGGTGGCCGCGCGCGCCAGGGGCCCCAGCTCCGCGTCCAGGGCCTCCAGCTCGGTGCGCAGCGTGGCCTGCCGGGCCACCAGCTCCGCCTCCGACGGCGTCTCCGCGCGCGGGCCGTACTGGAAGCGCCGCCGCTGGAGCTCCAGGCGAATCTGGCAGCTCTCCGCCTCCAGCCGCTCCTTCACCACCATGCGCTCGGCCAGCCGGGCCTCCGTGTTGCGGAACGAGGCGATGGAGCGCACCTCGTCCTCCAGCTCGCGAAGGATGAGCGCCGTGCGCCAGCGCAGCACGTTCTTCGTCACGTGCACGTCGCCGAACATGTGGTCGCCCACGTAGAGAATCTGGTCGCCGCTCATGCCCAGGTGGCGCTCCAGCTCCACCGCGCTGCCGCCGAAGTACGGCGTGCCGGGCTTGAAGGGCCCGGAGTGCGGCCGCAGCAGCGCCTCGCCGCTGGACTCCACCACCTCGAAGAGCGACGAGCGCGTGGTGAAGAACTCCGGCTTGCGCGCGGAGACAATCACCACGTCGAAGAGCTGCCGCCACGTCATGCCCTCCGGCAGGTGCCGGTCGAAGGCGAAGTGCATCATGGGCTCGGTGTAGGCCCACTCGCTGTTGGTGATGAGCAGCAGCTTCTTGCCGGCGTTGCGCTGGTCCAGCAGCGCCAGCGGCGTCTCCGGATCGTCGATGACGTAGCGCTCCGGGTCGGCGATGATTTCCGCCTTCAGCTTCCCCTGCATGTGCGTGGCGTCCAGGTTCTTCCGCACGTGCTCGTAGAGGTCCGAGTAGCCCATGGGCCCCGGGAGCTGGCCGGCGTCCAGCCGGTCCACGAGCTGCGCGTAGATGCACGCCTCCGACAGCGAGAAGAGCGTGTTGAGGAACACCCAGCGCCGCTCGTGCAGGTCGATGATGGTGCGCGCGTATTCGTCGCGCTGGGCCTCGAAGCTCATGGCCTGCGTGCCGTGCAGCGCCTTCTTCACGAAGCCGAAGCGGTTGGCCTTGAGGAGGTTGCCCTTCTCCGTGTCGATGATGAGGCCGCGCATCGACAGCTCGGGGTCGAAGGACAGGTCCGCCACCGGCCAGCCCTGCTCCACGAGCCTGTCTCGGATGTGCTCGTAGGCGCGGCGCTCCCACGCCTCCACGTGGTAGTGGATGAGCGTGTAATCCATGTCGTAACCCACCGCCTTGATGGCGCGCAGGTTGAGGGTGCGGTTGCAGAACAGGCCGCGCTCGGGCGGGGGACCAGGAATGAACGTGCTCATGGCCCCCATGGCTTGCCCCGGGGCGCGCGAAAAGTCACTGCTTTCGTCAGGGCCCGTCCGCTGGACGGCACAAGTCCAGCGGCACCCCAGGCCGGGTCAGCCCTGCTTCGCCAGCGCCGCGTCAATGGCCGACAGCAGGCGCGGGTCATCCGCGGCCACGTCCGGCGCGAAGCGGGCGGCGACGCGGCCGTCACGCCCGACGAGGAACTTCTCGAAGTTCCACTGCACTTCCGGCACGGGGTTGGCCGTGATGCCGTAGCCCTGGAGCCGGGCGCGCATGGGGCCTTCGCCCACGGCGTCCGGGATGGCGCCCGTCAGCGTGTGGTAGAGCGGGTGCTTGTCCGCGCCCACCACCGAAATCTTGGAGAACAGCGGGAACTTCACGTCGTAGGTCAGCGTGCAGAACTCCTTGATTTCCGCCTCGCTGCCCGGCTCCTGGCCCAGGAAGTTGTTGGCCGGAAAGCCCAGGACCTCGAAGCCCTCGGCGCGCTTGCGCTCGTAGAGCTTCTCCAGGCCCTCGTACTGCGGCGTCAGACCGCACTTGGAGGCCACGTTGACCACCAGCAGGACCTTGCCCTTGAACTGGCCGAGCGACTGCGGGGCACCGTCGATGGACTTCAGGGGGATGTCGTAGAGGTTCTGGCTCATGCCGCCCCCTATAACCGCTCCGCGAGGGCCAGGCCGGGGAGATTACAAAATCCAGAAATGACGACTATCCATGGGCCGACAAGAGGTAGGTTCCGCCGCCTCTTTCCAACCTTCCCTACCTGGAGGTCTGCCCATGACGTGGACGATTCGGAGCCTGCTCCTTGGTGTCTTCCTGCTGTCCGGCTGCAAGCACACGGGAGGCGGCGACGTCACTCCGACTCCGACGCAGCCGCAGGCCTGTGACGCGCAGCAGGCGCAAATCTCCCGCGAGGCCGACGAGCGCGCCACCCCGTGGAGCGTGGAGAAGCACCTGGCGCAGAACTTCCCCAGCAAGAAGGTGTCGTGGCTGATGACGGACGCCGCGTACCAGAACTTCGTGGTGAAGCCGAACGCGCAGAACTTTGGTCGCTGCAATGACAGTGGCTGTTACCTGTTCGCGGCGCCGTCGGAGAAAATCCAGGCCGCTGTCGAGCAGTCCATGGTGAACGGCGCGCATGACCCGGCGGTGATTGGCCAGGCGCTGGGCCTGCCGGCGAAGAACTTCGAAGGTCCCCTGCGGATGATGACGCTGGACCTGGCGGCCTCTGGCGTCTGCGTGCGCCTGCCCGTGGACAGCGACCCGGGCGTGTGGGCGTGCACCAGCGAGGAGGACAAGGACTGCTTCAAGTTCGGTGGCTACACCTCGGGCGGCGTGCCGGAGCTGATGGTCATCGACGCGCCCGTCGCCCAGGCGGTGGTGACGGAGATTCCGTGAGCGAGGAGCAGGTCCTCATCCAGAGCCCGCTGATGTACCGGCTGGTGCGCTCGGCGGAGGGGCCGCTCTTCCTCGACGTGGTGGTGGGAGGCATCGCCCAGTTCACGGTGCGGGTGGTGCTCACCGCGCAGGAAGCCGAGGCCTACGCGCGGCTGGGCCGTCCCTACGCGGACCGCCTGGCGATGGACGTCATGGCCAGCCCGGCGTTCGGTGGGCGGGCCGTCCGCGTGCCGTAGGGCGCGGCGTGCGATTGCCGCCCCGGGCCACCTGGGAGAGGTGGCTCGGGGACGGTGCATGCGGGGGCCCGTTGCGCTTTCGTGAATGCACCGCCTCGCCCGGGTGTCGGATGCTGACGCGCCGTCACATCCGGCCCTGTCCGCGAAGGAAGCTTGCATGAAGATGTTGTGGAGTGGTGCGGCCCTGGCCGCCTGTGCGCTGGGGCTCGCCGCCGGAAGTGCGAGCGCCGAAGCGGCGTGGAAGACGGTGGCGGAGAAGCCCTACGTGGTGAAGGTCCGCCCCCGGCCGGGCTCCGAGGCCAAGGACGTCTGGGCGGAGGGCGAGCTGGCGGCGAGCGCCGCGGACGTGCAGGCCGTGCTGCGGGACGTGGACGCCTACCGGCACTGGATGCCGTACGTGAAGGAGGCCCGCATCATCAAGGACCTGCCGGACGAGGGGCAGCTCACGTACACCCGGCTGGACCTGCCGGTGGTGTCCGCGCGGGACTACATCTGCAGCGTGGTGCTGGAGTCCAAGCTGGCGGAGGACGGCTCGGGTGTGTTCGCGCAGCGGTGGCGCGCGGAGCCGGACGCCATCCCCCAGCGGCGCGGCACGGTGCGCATCCGGCTCAACGAAGGAAGCTGGCGCGTGGAGCCCCGGGGTGAGGGGAAGTCCCACGCGGTGTACCGCTTCTCGGTGGACCCGGCCGGCTCCATCCCTGGCTTCCTGGCGCGCATGGGCCAGAAGGACGCGGTGGAGGACACGTTCCGCGCGGTGGAGAAGCGCGCCCGGGCCCGCGCCGAATCGCGCGCGCGGGCGGAGTGACGCGGGGCGCGCCGCAACCCATGCAGGGCATTGGCCGGGGAGCGCAAGGCTTGCGCGCTTCCAGGGCTGTCGCGCCGCGAGCCGCAAGGCACACTTCCTGAAAGCATTATCTCCCCACGGGACCCTTGTCCGAAGTGGCCGGGGTGGCCGCCGTGGGAGATGAACATGGAGCTGTTGGCTCGGGAGGCCCAGGAAGCATTGCGGCAACGCAGCCATCGGCTGCGTGCCCGGGCCTCCTCGGGGGTGGGGGGCCTGTCCTTCACCCAGTCGGAGGAGCAGGAGCTGAGGGACATCGAGGACGCGCTGGCGCGCATCGCCCACGGGGAGTTTGGCCGGTGCGCGCGGTGTGGTGGCGCCATTGGCCGGCACCGGCTGCGCGCCGTCCCGGAGGCCCGCCACTGCCTGACGTGCGCCGCCCTGGCGCGCTGAAGGCCCGCTCGCTGGCCGGGCGGGCGGCGTCACCTGGCGAGCAGTCGCGCGGGCCGCCTCGGGAAAGAAGCCGTGCACGGGTGCATGTCTAGGGGTATAGACAGGCCCGAAATGTGTCCCATGGTGAAGACCGAAGACCTGATTGACGCTCAGGCGGTGGCCGGGTTGCTGCGCCTGCGCCACTCCAACAGCGTCAGCACCTACCTGCGTCGCTATCCCGACATGCCCCGGCCCGTCCTGGACCTGGGCACGGGGCGGCCTCGGCTTTGGCTTCGTCCCCAGGTGGTGCGCTGGATGCGCGCCCGCAAGTCCGAGCAGCTCCACGCTGGAGGTGAGTCATGACTACCGCCGTTCCGACCCGTACCCCGCCCGCCGTGCTTCCCGGGCCCAATGACACCTGCTGGTGTGGCAGTGGCACCAAGTACAAGAAGTGCCACCGCGGCGCGGACGCCGCCGAGGCGCGCAAGAAGGGGCCGGACGCCGTCGCTCGCACGGGCATCCGCCCGGGCGTCATCAGCCCCCGCCGCGACGTGCCCATCCACATCCCCCGGCCGGACTACGCGCTGACGGGCCGTCCGTCGCGCAAGGCCCCGGGCTCCGACATCAAGACGCCGGACGTCATCGCCCGCATGCGCAAGGCGTGCAAGGCCGCCGCCGAGGTGCTCCAGGAGGTGGCCTCGCACGTGCGTCCGGGCATCACCACGGACGAACTGGATGCGATTACCCACGAGGCCTACATCAAGCGCGGCGGCTACCCGAGCACGCTGAACTACCACCGCTATCCGAAGTCGCTCTGCACCTCCGTCAACGAGGTCATCTGCCACGGCATCCCGGACAGCCGGCCGCTGGAGGATGGCGACATCGTCAACCTGGACGTCACCATCTTCCTGGATGGCGTGCACGGTGACTGCTCGGCGACGTACTTCGTGGGCAACGTGGACGAGGAGAGCCAGCGGCTGGTGCGGGTGACGCGCGAGTGCCTGGACTTGGGCATCGCCGCGGTGAAGCCGGGCCGGCCCATCAGCGACATTGGCCGCGCCATCGAGGCGCATGCCACGCAGAATGGCATGAGCGTGGTGCGCGCCTACTGCGGCCACGGCATCGGCGAGACGTTCCACACCGCGCTCCAGATTCCGCACTACTACGAGCCCGAGGCGGACACGGTCATGCAGCCCGGCATGATTTTCACCGTCGAGCCGATGATCAACCTGGGCGGCTGGGGACACCGCACCTGGGATGACGAGTGGACCGCCGTCACCGCCGACGGCACCCGCAGCGCCCAGTTCGAGCACACCCTGCTCGTCACCGAGCAGGGCGCCGAAATCCTCACCGTGGCGTGAGCCCGTGGACGCGTGCGGCCGGGGGCTTCCGGCCGCGCGCTCCGGGCTCATTCAGCCCTCGGTGCCGGGCTGGTAGCGCGCCAGGAAGACCTTGAACTGGAGCGAGACGAAGATGGGCTTCGGCGCTATCAGTCCCGCCTGGGCGAGCATCGCGAACAGGGCGGCATCGGATTCAACGGGCCGCATCTGCATGAAGCGCTCGCGCCGGCGCTCCAGCTCCTCCCGTGGGGTGCCGTAAGCGCGCCACCGCCGGAGCTCCACGTTCAGCAGCTCGGGGTCCATGCCGATGCGGCAACCCACGACCAGGGGTGCCCCGGGCTTGAGCCGCCGGGCGACCTCCCGGAGCAGCTCCTGGCGAGCCGCTTCCCCCTCCACGTGGTGGAGGACGCCCATCATCTGCGCGCCGTCGAAGGGCGCACCGGCGGGCAGCGTGTGCAGCTCGCCGTGGTGCAGGTGCGTGCGCGAGAGCAGGCCTTCCGTTTCCAGGCGCTTTCGCGCGACGTCGAGCATGGCGTCGGAGGGGTCCACGCCCGTGAAGCGCCAGCCGGGGACGTCGAAGCGGTTGTAGGGGAGCAGCTCCGCGCCCGTGCCCACGCCCACGAAGAGCAGCGAGGCCGCGTCCTGGCCGTCGAGCTGGGCCGTCAGCGCGCTGACGCCGAGTTCGTACAGCGCCTGGCTGCCCGCGAGCGCGACGGATGCCTGGGTGTCGTAGTGGGCGGCGCGGTCCGCGCCGAAGCCCGGGACAATGTGGTGGGCGGGGTGGTGATGGTCGTGAGCCATGGTGAGTCCTCGGAAAGTCGCAGTGGGCTTCGAGGATGCGTCCCGGCTGTGGTGATTGGGAGGGCGGGGATTCAGGTGGCATCGGCGGAAACGCAGGCCACGCACGCCACCTCGGTCATGCGTGCTGGCGAGCGCGGTAGGCGCGAGGTGAGAGACCGAATGCGCGCGTGAAGCTCGTCGTGAAGTGAGACAGGTCGCCGAAGCCGGCATCCAGGGCGACATCGGTGATGCGCGCACGGCTGCCGCGCAGCGCCGTGGCCGCCATGCCCAGTCGCGTTGCGATGACGAACTGGCGGGGCGTTTGTCCTGTCACGGCGCGGAACACGCGCAGGAAGTGAAAGCTCGTAAGGCCCGCGACGCCCGCGAGCGTCTCCAGCGAGCAGTCCTCCATGAACCTTGCTTCCAGGTAGCGCAGCACCCGGGCCACTCTTCTCGCCTGGGCGTCGGAGACCTCTACCCGTGTCTCCGGTGCGTCGCCTCCCAGCGTCACCCCTGCGTCCACGACCGCCAGCGCCGCCTCTCGCAGGTCCTCTTCCTGGCCGCTTTCCAAGGCCTGTCGTGCAAGCAGCACGGCTTTCACCGAGGTGACGGATGCGGGGGCGCAGACGCGTGCGAAGGGGCGCCTTCCTCGCGAGGCACGTCCCCGCGAGCGGAGTGCCTCTTCCAGCAGCGCGTCGGAGCACTCGATGACGAGCGAGCGATCGCCTCCTTCATCCACGTGCCGGAACTCATAGGGCGCCGCCGGGTTTCCGAGCAGCAGCGCGCCCGGGCCCACCACCGCGGTGCCCTCGGGGCCGCGGACATGGAACGTGCCCGACAGCACGACACTGATGCAGCCCCGTGAATGCTCGCCACCGAAGCCAGGGCTGCGTGGGCCTGCTCGACAGACACAGTCGCTGATGTCGAAGGCGTCGCTCGCGCTGAGTGCGTGGTAACCGGGAGCCCGCTCGGGAAGCACCGCAACATTCCCAAAGTTTCGCCTCATGGGCCGATGCTATCCCGACCGCCGTGTGCTGTTGAATCGATGCTCACGAGGAGCCGGACATGGTGTGGATGTCGTCGATGCGAGGCGTGCTCTTGATGGCGTCGCTGGGAAGTCTGGGGTGCGGTGCACACGGCGGACGGCCCGCGGAGGCGTCGAAGCGCCTTGAAGGCACCTGCACTCCCGAACTCTATGGCGCGGGGCTCTTCACCACCGGGGCCTGGGACTTCTTCATGGCCTTCTCGCCAGACCAGCGACGCGTGCTCTTTGGAAGAGCGGATGACCGTTTCGAGCAATACACGCTCTACGAAACGCAGCTGACCGAGGAAGGGCACTGGACCCCTCCGGTGGTTCCCCGCTTCGCCACCGAATGGAGCAACGCGGACCCGCACCTCTCGCCCGACGGGCGCACGGTGTACTTCATCTCCAACCGTCCCGAGCCTGGGGAGTCAGGACCCCGAAGCACGTATGACATCTGGGCCGCGTCGCTGGATGCCGACGGAGCTTGGGAAGACGCGCGCCGCCTTCCAGCCCCCGTCAACGACAAGCACCGCGACGCGTGGTCACCGGCCGTGGCTGCCAATGGCAATCTCTACTTCGGAGGGGAGCGGGACGGCACGCTGGGTGGCAGCGACCTCTGGGTCTCCCGCTGGGTCGACGGCGCCTACCAGCCGCCAGAGAATCTGGGGCCCGCCATCAACTCGCCGGCCCATGAGCTGGAGCCGTGGATTGCGCCTGATGAGCGCTACCTCATCTTCAGCGCACTGCGGCGGGAAGAGGGCCTGGGCGGATACGACTTGTTCCTCAGCCGCAAGGTGGATGGCGCATGGACGCCTGCGCGCCGGCTCTGCGAGGGCATCAACACGTCCGCGAGCGACTACAACCACAGCGTGTCCCCGGACGGAAAGTGGCTCTACTTCAGTAGCACGCGGCCCTTCGCGGGCGACGTGGGGGCACGTTTCGATGTGCCTCGGGATGACAGCCGCGTCCAGGGCATTGGCCGCGGCACGGGGGACATGTACCGCATCCCCATGCGTGTGCTGGGGTTGTGAGCGCCACAACCCTCACCGAGGTGCCAGTTTCTTCCACGCGGCAAACCTCGGGCAGTCGATGCGCGAAGCCATGGCCTCGTCCATCGAGTTTTCGAGCAACTCGACGGCGTCGAACATGTTGATGGCGAGCACCGCTTCAACGCCATGGCGCATGTTGGGGACCAGGCGGGGGCCACGCTCGGAGAGAAAGCGCTTGAGGGCTGCGCTCCAGGCGTCGGGGGTGGGCAGCCGGTCATCACAGGAAAGGGGCGTGATGACCTTGCAAAGCGCGGTGTAGTCCTCACGCAGGCGGGCGAGCGCCGCTGCCCGTTCCGCCTCCGTGGTCCGGAACCTTGCCCACACCACCACGTGAACTCGCTCGTCGGGGTCGCCCGGGAAGGTTGGGAAGGTCCACTGTTGAATCTGGCTCTCGACGCAGGACCGGTCCAGGTAGGGGGCCCGCACGATGAAGGATTCAGCGGTGCGAGATTCCTTCTCGATCTTCCCGTCGGGCGTCAGGGTGAGGCTCACCTGGACGCGATCATCCGTGTCGGGACTGGGTTTCCAGACAGAGTGCTCGGAGTGGTAGGGAGAGCCGCCTTCCGGCCGGCGATAGGCGACGAGGCGCTGACAGGGCGCCAGGGTTTGCCGCTGGCTATCGAAGACCTTGCGAATGGCTTCGGGCGAGATGCCCGGTGTGGTCTCCACCCGGTTGGTAGGGGAGACCTCCGCGGCCTGCGCGGTGAGGACCGACGACACGAGCGCGAGGAGCGAGGCGAGGTGCCGACAGTCGGGAAGTCTGAGCATGTCGCGGACGATAGCAAGGCGGGTCTGGCTCGTGCGGGGACTCAAGGGTTGCCGCGTCAGACGTCTCTTTCGTGGAGACACGAGGGATGGGTGATCTGCGAGCCTGTGAGTCCTTGACGCATTCCAGCAGCACCTCCTCGCCGGGGATGTCCCCGTCGCTGGCCTTCCTGCATGAGCTGGCCAGGGCGCCCGCGCTGAGCCCGAATGTGCGGGCGACGCCCTGGTGTTCGGAGCGCTTCATCCTGCGTGAGCGGTTGGGGGAGGGCGGCTTCGGCACCGTGTACGAGGCGCTGGACACCCGGCGCGGCGCAGCGGTGGCGCTCAAGCTGCTGCGCCGGGTGGATGCCCATGCGCTGCTTCTCTTCAAGCAGGAGTTCCGTGCGCTGGCGGGACTCACCCATCCGAACCTGGTGCAGCTCTATGAGCTGTTCTCCGAGGCGGACGCGTGGTTCTTCACCATGGAGCGCCTGCGGGGAGCGCGCTTCACCCGCTGCGTGCCGCCACCCCGGGAGCGGCAGGCGGGCCTGGACGCGGAGCGCCTGCGGCGGCTGCTGCGCCAGCTCGCGGAGGGCGTGGCGTTCCTCCATGACGCGGGCAAGCTGCACCGGGACATCAAGCCCTCGAACGTCATGGTGACGGACGAGGACCGCGTCGTGCTGCTCGACTTCGGGCTGGTGACGGACCTCCGTGGGACGCCTCATGAGGAGCGCGCCGCCGGAACGCCGCGGTACATGGCGCCGGAGCAGGCGGCCTCGCGTCCCATGGGCCCCGCCGCGGATTGGTACTCCGTCGGGGTGATGCTCTACGAGGTGCTCACCGGCCACCTGCCCGTGGACGCCTCCCAGGACACGTCGGGCCCGCCCATCCCGCCTCGCGTGCTGGCCCCCAATGTGCCCGAGGACCTGGAGGCCCTGTGCCTGGCCTTGCTGGCCCGCGAGCCCGAGCACCGGCCCACGGGCGCCCAGGTGCGGGGCTGGCTCGCGAGTCCGGTGGAACGAACGTTCCGTCCACCCCGGGACCTGACGCCCCCGCGTGCCGGCGCCTTCATCGGCCGGGAGCGCGAGCTGCGCCAGCTCCACGATGCGCTCGCGTCCACGCGGGCGGGCCGGGCGGTGGTCGCGCTGGTGCATGGCCCGTCCGGCATGGGCAAGAGCGCGCTGGTGCAGCGCTTCCTGGAGGACGTGCAAGCCGAGCCAGGGACGGCCGTGCTCATGGGCCGCTGCTTCGAACAGGAGTCGGTGCCCTACAAGCTGCTCGACAGCTTGATGGACGCGCTCTGCCGCCAGCTCCGCGCGCTGCCCGGTGCGCCGCTGCCGCCCGCGGACCTGGGAGCCCTGGGGTGCCTCTTCCCCGTGTTCCGGCAGGTTCCTTCGTGCCCGGACCTCTCGTGGCGGGACGCGCAGGTGCAGCCCCAGGAGCAGCGGCGGCGAGCGGCGCGGGCCTTGCGAGCGTTGCTCCGGGCAATGGCGGAGCGTGGGGCGCGGGTGCTCTGGCTCGATGACGTCCAGTGGGGAGACCCGGAGGGCGCGGGCTTCCTGCTGGACGCGCTCCACGCCGCCGGACGGCGCCGCCGGTGCTCGTGGTGGCCACGTACCGGAGCGACGAGGCGGAGACGAGCCCCGTGCTGGCCAACCTCCTGCCCGCGCTTCGTGCGGCCGCGTGCCCGGCGCTGGAGGTCCATGACGTGGCAGTCGGTGCGCTGAGCCCGGAGTCCTCGGGCCGGTTGGCGCGCGTGCTGCTGGGTGGTTCGGAGCGGCTCGCCACGTGGGTCTCCACCTTGAACGCGGAGGGGCAGGGCCATCCCTTCTTCATCACGGAGCTGGCACGGCTCGCACAGGAGGGGACGTCCCCACGGGCCAGGGCCCGTCCTCGCTGGATGCGCTCCTGCTGACCCGGGTGGAGCGACTGCCCGCGAGGCCCGTCGGCTGCTGGAGGTCGTGTCGCTCGCGAGCCAGCCGCTGTCTCGGGACAGCGCGGCGCGGGCGGCCTTCGACCTGGCCCGGGAGTGCGAGCTGCCGGCGCTCGCGCGGCTGCGCGCGGGTCACCTGGTGAGGGTGCGCTGGCGGGACGGCGCGGAGGAGCTGTTGCCGTACCACGACCGGGTTCGCGAGGCGGTGGCGGCGGGGCTGGCTCCGGAGGTCCGGCGGGAGCGGCACCTGGGACTCGCCAGGGCGCTGGAGGCGAGCGGCGACGCGCGGGCCGAACAGCTCCTGCTCCACTTCCGCGAAGGAGGGCGGCGTGACATCGCCACCCGGTACGCGGTGGAGGCGGCGCGGCATGCCCACGCCGTGCTCGCCTTCGACCGCGCGGCGCGGCTCTATCGCGAGGCCCTGGCGCTCGGAGGCCTGGCGCCCGACGCGGTGCGGCCCCTCACGGCGCGGCTGGGTGAGGCCCTGGCCGGCGCGGGCCGTCCGGCGGAGGCGGCGCGTGCGTGGCTCGACGCGGCGGAGGGCGCGGAGGCCGCGCAAGCCCTGCCGTGGCGGCACCGCGCCATGGACCAGCTTCTCCTGGGCGGCTACACGCACGAGGGCCGCGAGGTGCTGGGCCACCTGCTGAAGGACCTGGGCCTGCGCGCCGCCCGCTCGGTGCCCGGCGCGTTGCTGAGCGCGTGGGGGCGCGAGCTCGTGCTGCGGGGCCGGGGCTTGGACCTTGGACCTCCCGGCGCACGCGAGGGGACGGACGCGGAGCGGCTGCGCCTGGATGTGTATTGGTCCGCGGCGCTGGGGCTCAGCCTGACCGCCCCCATCACCGCGGCGGACTTCCGCGTCCGGCACCTCGACCTGGCGTTGTGCTCCGGTGATGCCTACCGCGCCTCGCGTGGGCTGGCGCTGCACGCCGTCTTCCAATGCATGCACGGGGACCAGACCTCGCGGGTCGCCTCGCGCCTGCTGTGGCGCGCGTCGGAGCTCGCGGAGCAGTCGGGCCACCCTCATGCGCGGGGCTGGGTCGCCCTGGGCCAGGGCATGGCCGCGCTGTACCAGGGGGCCTGGCGTCAGGCGGAGCCGCTGCTGCGAGGGGCCGCCGAGTCGATGCTCCAGGCCCAGGGCGCTTCGTGGGAGCTGGACTTCGCTCGCATGCAGCGGGCCTTCTGCTTGTGGCACCTGGGGGAAGTCCCGGAGCTCGCGCGGACCGTGCCCGTGGCGCTGGACGAGGTGCGTGCGCGCGGACATCGCTACTTCGATGTCTTGATGCGGGCCACCACGGGCTGCATGGTGGCGCTCGCCGCCGACGCGCCGGGGGAAGCGGAAGCCCTGGTGCAATCCCTGGCGGAGCTTCACCCGCCCCAGGACGACACACCCCAGCAGGTCCGGGCGGAGGCGGCGCGGCTCCGCATCGCGCTCTACCAGGGAGATGGCGCGGGGGCCTGGGCGCGGGTGCGCCAGCAACGCTTCCGGTTGAGGCGCTCGGGGTTGCTGCGCGTGCGGCTGCTGCGAATCGAGCTGACGTACCTGTACGCGCTGGCGGCCCTGGCCACGCCGACGTTGGGGTCGCCCCGGGCGGCGAGGTGGGCCCTCCGCTCCGCGCGGGCCCTGGAGCGGGAAGGCATCGGATGGGCGGAAGCCCTGGCGGGCGTGCTCCGGGCGGCCGTCGCGTCGCGACAGGGGCGATGGGAAGACGCGCTCCAACGGCTCACAGACGCGGAGGGAAGGGCCGCGAGCCAGGGAATGGCGCTGCTGGCGGCTGGCATCCGCTGGCGCCGGGGGGAGCTGCTGGACGGCGAGGCCGGCGCGGCGCTGCGGGATGAGGCCCATCGGGAGCTGGCCGAGCGCGGCATCCGGGTGCCTTCGCGGATGGTGGCCATGCTGACGCCACGGTTCGAGCGAGGGTGACGGCGCGGCCGTCCCGGGGGCCCGCTCACTCCTGGAGGAAGAGCCCCTCGCGCCGGCCCAGCTCCACCAGCTCATCCTTGAGGAGTTGGAAGCGCTTGCGCAGCCGCTGGGACTCGCGGCTCAGCGCGGCCGGCGCGACGTCCTCCTGACCGAGCATGACGCGCGCCAGCTCCTTCCACTCCATCTGCCGGTCCAGGCGCAGCACGAGCAGCTCGCGGTCCTCGGGAGGGAGGCGCTCCCGGAGCGAGGACAGGCGGTCCTTCGCATCCGTGCGCAGGTAGGGCTGGGTCTCCGAGCGGACCTGCTGGGCGATGCCGGAGATGACATCCGAGTCCGGCAGCGGCTGGTCCATCCGTGCCCGGTGCTGCTCATGTCGGCGAAAGTCGGTGCAGGCGTTGCGCACCAGGATGTAGGCCCAGGTGCGGAGGGTGCAGCTCCAACTGAAGCCGGCGAGTCCCCGCCACAGGCGCTCGCTCCAAAGGGAGAACACCTCCTCCGCGGCGGTTTCGTCGCGCAGGGTGGCCATCAACATGCCGAAGATTTCGGGGCCATAACCCCGGATGCTGGCCTCCGCCGCGAGCGCGTGCTGGCCCTGCCCGGACAGCCGCCGGACCTCCTGTTCGAGCTGCTCCCGCGGACTGGCCATGCGCGGATTTTTCACATCCGTGGGCAGGTCCGTCTACCCCGCCGAGCCACCCGGAAGGCCCTGGGTGGCGCACGAAAGGGAGAGTTCATGGACAACGCCAATCCGATTCCCGGTTCCAGTGTCGTGGGGTGGGGCTTCGACATCTTCGGGACCTACAGCACCGAGTCCAAGACGCAGCAGCTCTTCGCCATGCGGGACGACGGCAAGCAGTGGTCCTACAACGGCACCCCATACCTGGTGCCCGACAACGTCGTCGTGGAGCTGGTCAGCCAGAGCGAGGGGGAGTCGAGCCTGTTCGAGAGCCGCTCGGAGGTGCAGACCTACTTCTCCGCCAAGGCGGGCATCCACGGTTCCTACGGCGGGTTCAGCGGCCAGTTCGAGGCGTCGTATGACATGTGCTCCAAGCACGACACGGCCTACACCTATGGCCTGTACCAGATGAACTTCCAGGCCTGGCGGCTGGACCTCCAGGAGGTGTCGCAGGAGGCGCTGGCGCCCTGGGTGGTGTCGGATCCGGACTGGCAGGTTCCCGAGTCCTTCAATCCCTCCACGCGCTCACGCTTCTACCGCTTCTTCCAGAAGTACGGCACGCACTACGTGTCCTCCGTCAGCGTGGGCTTCCGCATGTACTTCTCGCTGGCGGTGGAGCGCTCGTACGAATCGAATTCGCAGACCATCTCCAGCAAGCTGGACCTCGAATACAAGGCGCTCTTCTCCGACACCAAGGCCACCGCCGAGGCGACGTGGAAGAAGGTGGGCCAGTCGTGGGCGGACAACACGCTGACGAGCGTCTCCGCGCAGGGTGGCACGTCGCAGCTCCTGGACGCCATCGAGCCGGGCTACCTCGACAACTACCAGCAGTTGCTCTCCGAGTGGCGCGTCACCGCCGAGCAGATGCCAGCGGCCGTGGACTTCAAGCTGAGGCCCATCTGGCTGCTGTTCACCGGGGCGCAGGCCACCGCGTTGGAGGAGGCGTACCATGGCTACCTCCACGAGCGCATCTACGGCGAGGCGAAGTCGGACAACGCCCTCATCATGGTCCGCGGCAAGGCGCAGGTTCCCGCCACGCCAACGCCGCCCCGGACGAGCGGCTTCCAGGTGTGCGTGCTGGACCGCGGGACGCTGGAGCCCGTGCTCAACCAGTACCTGCCGTTGCAATGGGAGTACGAGGAGCTCGATGGTTACTCGGCGAAGGCCTACCAGGTGCTCGAGCCGTACATGGGGCCGGAGTACCTCGTGGTGCTGGCGACGTACGGGATGCTGGGCTACTGGTTCCCCCGAGGCGCGCTGTACCAGGCGCTGCTCAGCATCGGCGCGGGTGGGGCGCTGAAGCAGTGGGAAGCGATGTCGATGGACAACGACCGCAACAGCTACGGCGTCAACTACCTCCTGGTGGGAACGCCCACAGCGGGGCCGGGCACCGGTGTGGAGGCCATCTCCGTGGGCGACACGTCGTCCCAATGGTCGCTGTCCGACGCGACGTACATGCAGGTCGAGTGCCCCACGGCCATCTTCGACGTCCTGGTCGATCAGCTCGTGCCACCGCAGTCGCTGTCGTTGCCGAGACTGGCGAAGTCAAAGGCGGCTCAGTCGAAGCTGGCCTCGCTGCTGCGCGGTGACACGGGCCTTGCCCATCCCCGGCTGTTGCGAGGGACGGACTCGACTCGCGCCGCCCGGGCACGGCGCTGACGTCCATGCATGGCCGCACGGAGCGCCCCGTTACCGGACTGGCGCTCCGTGCTCCGGCGGTGTCCAGGGCGATGGGACCGGGGTGCGCTCCATCAAGCAGAAGCGCGAGGGTTTCAGCGCCTGCACCACCACGTGCCCCGGGCGCTTCAGGCGCAGCGTGTCGCCCGGGTGCAGCACGTAGTCCTGGGGGTCCCCCTCACAGGTGAGCCACAGCAACCCCGCGCGGCACGTCAGCGTCAGGGGCTGTCCGCTCGAGGTGTGCTCGCTCCACAGGCTGCCCTGGGTCAGGTGAACCGGGCCGACGTTCCGCGCGGGCGTTGCTTCGAACCGCAGCCCATTTACAACCGTCCTCACCCAGTCCCACATCGCCGAGCCCTCCAGGGGCCCAACATGGGCTCTGCGGCAGTTGCAGAACAGATTCAGTAAATCGAAATTGTGACCGGTACAGATTTACAAGGGCCAACTGTGCCGGTCACCCTGGTCGAGAACTGTATCTGGGCAACGGGCACATTCTCGACTCCGATGCCGGCCGTGGTGGATGCGGCTCACTTCGGGAGGAGCCATGGGCGCGGTGGCGCACAAGACAAAGCTTTACGAACAGGTGGCCGAGCGAATCGCGGACGCCATCTCCGCGGGCACCTTGCAGCCTGGGGACAGACTGCCGTCCGTGCGGCAGCTCAGCCTGCGCGAGCGGGTAAGCATCTCCACCGTCCTCCAGGCCTACCTGCACCTGGAGTCCCTGGGGCTCATCGAGACGCGTCCGCAATCCGGTCACTACGTGCGCCGCCGTGAGCGCCCCCAACTGGCCGAGCCCCAGGTGTCCCGGCCCGCGTCCAGCGCCACCGCCGTCACCGTGAGCGGGCTGGTCGCGAGCGTCTATCAGTCCATGGGCGATGCCCGCATGGTGAAGCTGGGCGCCGCCTCGCCCTCGCCGGAGTTGCTGCCGGTGCGCAGGCTGTACCGCGAGCTGAACGCGCTCAGCCGCGAGTCGCGCGAGCGGAGCATCCTGTACGACGTGCTGCCCGGGTGCCTGGAGCTGCGCCAGCAGCTCGCGCGCCGCTCCCTGGACTGGGCTGTTCGCTGTCCGCGGACGACTTCATCACCACCTTCGGCACGTCCGAGGCGATTCACCTGTGCCTGCTCGCGGTGGCCCGTCCGGGGGACACCATCGCCATCGAGTCCCCCGCCTACTACGGCACGCTGCAAGCCATTGAGGCGTTGGGGCTGCGCGCGTTGGAGATTCCCTGCTGTCCGCGCAATGGCATGCAGATGGAGGCGCTGGAGGCGGCGCTGACGCGGCGGCGCATCGCCGCGGTGCTGGTGGTGCCCAGCTTCAGCAACCCGGTGGGGAGCTGCATGCCCGACGTGCGGCGCCAGCGGCTGGTGAACCTGTTGGACGCGCACGACGTGCCGCTCATCGAGGACGACATCTACGGTGACCTGCACTTCGGTCCCGAGCGCCCGCGCTCATGCAAGGCGTTCGACACGCGCGGCAACGTGCTGCTGTGCAGCTCGTTCTCGAAGACGCTCGCGCCGGGCTTCCGCGTGGGCTACGTGGCGCCGGGGCGCTTCCGGGAGCGGGTGGAGTTGCTCAAGTTCTCCACCTCCGTGACGACCGCCACGGTGCCCCAGTATGCGATTGCGCGCTTCCTCCAGAGTGGGGGCTATGACAGGCACCTGCGCTCCTTGCGCCGCCGCCTGGCCGCGCAGGTGCAGCGCATGGCCGAGGCCGTGGCGGAGTTCTTCCCCGAAGGCACGCGCGTCACGCGGCCCTCCGGCGGCGCGCTGCTCTGGGTGGAGCTGCCGCAGCAGGTGGACTCCCTGGCGCTGCATGCGAAGGCACTGGAGGCGGGCATCAGCATCGCCCCGGGGCCCATCTTCTCCGCGCGGATGGATTCGTACCGCCACTGCTTCCGGCTGAGCTGTGGCCACCCGTGGACGCCTCGCATCGAGGCGGCCATGTCCACGCTGGGGGCGCTGGCGCGCAGCCTGGCCTAGCGCGTGAACAGCAGGCCCGCGCCCTCGCGGGACGCCCGGTTCACCGCGCGGGCGATGGCGTCAATCGCAGGGGTGGGGGCACCTGCCCGGCCGGTTCGTGACATCAGCAGGCGAAGCGACGTCATGAAGCGGGCCTTGCCCGTCAGCGGCTGGTAGTCGGGGGCCTCGCCCAGGTACTGGCGCAGGTCGTCGCGCACCTGCCGTACCTCCGTGGCCGTCCAGTAGCCCATGGAGGGGAAGTTGCGTCGCAGGCCAATGCCCTCGGCGACCACGCGGTCAGGAGCCCGGCCCCAGACGAGGTGCCGCCACAGGTCCAGCGTCCGCTTGGGGCAGCTCTCCGCGATGACGATGTCCGAGGCCCTGACGTCCTGCTCGGTGGGCAGGTTCTCCGTCGCCAGCTCCATGTCTTCAGGAACGCGGCCCACCTCGCGGGTGAGGTAGTCGGACACCTCGTCGAGCAGCTCCAGTACGTGGTCCTTGAAGCGCTCGGGTGGACTGCGCAGGGCCTCGGAGCCCTGCTGGAGCAGGTGGTCCACGAACTCAATGATGGACTGCGTGTACTCGTCCGGCGTTTCTCCCTCGTCCAGGTCCTCCTGCACCTCACGCGAGAACCACTCCCGGAAGGCCGCGAGCCGTTCCGGCGTCAGCAGGGGGATGAGGCCTTCCGGAGGGGTCAGGTAGATGTAGACAGGGACGCTCATGGCCCCTGTCTACTCCGGACCGGGACGCCTGGGGATGGCCCTGGCGCTCCCGCTTCAATCCGGCGTCATCGCCACGCCGGGGGACACCTGGGATGCGCGGCGCGCGGGCAGCCAGCTCGACAGGGCCATGACGGCCAGCAGCAGCAGGGCCACGGCGCCGAAGGTCAGCGGGTCGCTGGCGCTCACGCCGTAGAGCAGCCCCTCCAGCAGGCGAGACATCACGAACGCCAGCCCCAGGCCCACCGCGAGCCCCGTCACGCACATGCGCAGCGCCTGCTTCATCACCAGCCGCACCACGTCTCCCGGCATCGCGCCCAGCGCCAGCCGGATGCCCAGCTCGCGGCGTCGCTGTGTCACGCTGTAGGCCATCAACCCGTAGAGCCCCAGCGAGGCCAGCGCCAGCGCCGTCATCGCGAAGGTGAGCAGCAGCACGCGCTGGAAGCTGCGGCCCGCCACCGACTGCTCCAGGCTCCTCGCCAGGGTGACGGGCGGCGCCAGCGAAAGCTGCGAGTCGAGCTGTCGCAGCTCGGGCTTCACCGCCGCCGCCACCTGGGACGGTGTCAGCCGGCTGCGCACCACTAGGGTGGCCTGCCGCCAGGGCGTCTGCGCGAGCGGGGCATACACCTCCGGCGCCGCGTCCACGTCCAGCGAGTAGGAACGCATGTCGCCGACCACGCCCACCACCTGGCGCGGCGTCATCTCGCCGTAGCCGATGGCGATGCTCTTCCCGATGGCGTCCTCCCCGGGGAAGTAGCGGCGCGCGAAGGACTCGTTCACCACCACCACGGGAGCGGCGTCCGCGCCGTCCGAAGTCGTGAAGTCACGTCCCTGCCGGAGGGGGATGCCGAGCGTGGTGAAGATGCCGTCGCTCACCGCCCGGTAGCTCGTGTCCGGAAGCGCGTCGGGCGGGAAGGGCTTGCCGGGCAGGTCCAGCGCGATGGAGATGGCGCTGCCCGACACCACGCCAGGAATCACCCAGCCCGCGGCGTCGATGCCCGGCAGCGCACGCACGCGCTCCAGCAGCTGGCCCTGGAAGCGGGCCGCTTCGGCGAGCTCATACCGTGCGTTGGGCAAGGTGATGGGCATCATCGAGACGCCGTCCGCCCTGTATCCCGGGTCCACCTCCGCCAGCCGCTGCGAGCTGCGCACCAGCAGCCCCGCGCCCGCGAGCAGGATGAGCGCGAGGGCCACCTGCGTGGACACCAGCACCGAGCGCCAACGCAGCGCGCCCCGCGAGGCGCTGGTGCCGCGCGTGCTCTGAATCAGCCCGCCCAGGTTTGCGCTCATGGCGGTGCCCAAAGGTGCCAGCCCGCACAGCAAGGCCACCACGATGGACAGGCCCGCGGTGTATGCCAGCGCCCGCCCATCCACCTCCACGGCTTGCACGCGCAGCACCTCTTCGGGGAGCAACGCGTTGAGGCCACCCACGCCCCACACGCCGAGCAGCAACCCGAGCAGCCCACCGCTCAGCGCCAGCAGCGAGCCCTCCGCCAGGAGCTGTCGCACCAGTGCCGACCGGCCCGCACCCAGCGCGGTGCGGATGGCGAACTCCTGCTGCCGTGCCAGCGCCCGGGCCAGGAGGAGCTGCGCCACGTTGACGCAGGCGATGAGGAGCAGCAGCCCCACCGCGCCCAGCAGCAGCAACGCGGGCCGCCGCGTGTCGGCGGACATCCGCTGTTGCAGCGCTTCCACGCCCACGGAGGCCCTGCCGCTGGTGTCGCCGTGCTCCCGCGCCACCGCGTCGGCGAGGCGGCTCAGCTCGTCCTGGGCCTGCGCGGCATTGAAGCCCGGTGCCAGGCGCCCCAGGGCCTTGAGCATGTGGGCGCCGCGGTGGTCCCAGTTGTGGCGGACGGAGTCCTTGGCGTACAGCGGCGTCCACAGGGCCAGCGCGTCCGGCGTGCCCTCCCGCGGGAATTCGAAGCCCGGCGGCATCACGCCCACCACCTGGTACGGCTGGCCATCCATCTCCAGCGTGCGCTCCAGCACGCTCGGGTCGCTCCCGAACCGGCGCGCCCACAGCCCGTGTGAGAGCACCACCGCGCGGGGGCCGTCGGGCACCTGCTCCTCTTCGGAGAGGCCGCGCCCCAGCAGCGGCGGCACCCCCATGACGCGGAAGAAGTCAGCGCCCACCGCGGCGGCTTCCACGCGCTCGGGCTCAAGGCCAGGACCGGTGAGCGTGGGGGCCAGGGTGGCGTAGGCCGCCAGCCCGGAGAGTGACGTCGCCTTCTGCCGCAGGGCCTCCACATCCGGGCGGGACAGGCGCGTGTCCTCGGCGCCGCGGTGGGCCTCCTGGCCCCAGACGGCCACCACCTGCTCCGGCTGCGGCAGCGGCAGGGGGCGCAGCAGCAGCGCGCTCACCACGCTGAACAGGGTGGTGTTGGCGCCAATGCCCAGGGTCAGGGCCAGCACGGTGGCCAGGGTGAAGCCGGGACTGCGACGCAGCGAGCGGGCTCCGTAGCGGAGTTCCTGGAGGAAGGACGCCATGGGACTCCACCTGAGCCATTCGCGTGCCAACGCGAGGGACCGGCTCAACCGCGCGAAGTGACGCGTGACGGCGTCAAGCCGCTTGAGTCAGGTTGTGCGTTTCTGGGACGGCGGGTGTCCGGTGGTGGCACGTCTCACACGCGGATGGGGGGCTCGATGAGCACGGGCGTGGTGGCCTTCGGGTCGTCCGGGTCGAACGCGGGCGCGTGGGGGCCGGCGTGTGTTGACATGAATCTCTCAGGAATTCTGGTCTGTATGGCTTTTCTCGTTTGTGCGACGTGGCTCATCGGCCGGACCACGTAGCTTTGCCGTGCCACACACCTTTTTGAAGCCCATCGCGGAGGTGCTCCCCCCGAGAGCGCATTAGGCGTGCCCTCACCGGAGTGGCCATTCCGCCTATACTCCTCAAGAGGTATTCAGTACGTGGCCGTCCATCGGTACATTCTGGCTGAACCTGACCGGACGCGCCATTGATGCGCACCCACTCAAATGACGCGCTGTGGCAAGTGCCTTCCTATAAGGGGGTGATGTGCCTCGAAGAGAGAGTTTGATGGTGAATTGATTTGGCGTACCCGCATTGCCGCTGGTGTGTGCATTGTTGATTAAGGGCGTGGCGATTCTGATTGTCAGAAATATAGTGGCGAACGTTGCTAGCATCCGGCCTGTGGTTTGATTTAATTGCAGGCCGCTTTAGGTGGGTGGTCCAGACTGTGCGCCGCCGCGAGGGCAAGCTTTGGTAACATCACTCAGAAAAACGTCGGCTGGGAAAGTGTACTCTCGGGCGCCGAATATTCAGGCCAAGTTGGTCGAGCTGGAGGCCCTGTCGCGGGCCGACCTTGTCGCTAGGGTTCAGATCTCGCAGCGCGAGGATCCTCACTACGTACCGAGCGAATGCCTGCTTTATTTCGTTCGCGCGAACCGGGCTGGCGCCCTAGACGACTCTGCTGAGAAACTCTACAAGATTTTATTGGAGCGGGTAAGGCGATGCCTCCCTAAAGTGGAGAACGCCGATGGAAGCGGAGTGTCTCTGTCCAACGACAATGTCAGGGACAAGGTCCTTTTTCAATTCGTCGAGATGCTTGCTGCCGACAGGGAGACCTATTCGGAGCGGCTTGATTTTTTTGAAGTGCGCTTTGACGGGGCTTTGAAGAACCTGAAGATCGACGCTCAGAGGCAGGTTTTGCGAGAGGGCAAGCGTTCGGTCGCCCTCGAAGTTGATGAGGAAACAGGTGAGCTTAGTGTTGAGATTGAGCGTGCGGTCGGTAGCTTCGACCGCTTCTATGAAATAGAAAGTGCCTCGGCTACATACCGGCTTCGTCTTGAGGCGGCGATTGATGACTTGCCGATAGAGCAAAGGAGAGTCATCGAAATGCTTCGAAAAGATTTCCCGATCGCCTCGAAGGAGGCGGGTGCAGTCACCATTTCTGGTACACTGAAGAAGTCCGAGAAGACGATCAGGAACTATCGTGATAGGGCCGTAGCCCACCTTCGTGCGGTGCTGTCCAAGGGAGATGAGCCATGACGTCCCACACTTCCCGGCCATCCCGCGATGATGTGCTGAACGCCTTTGCAGTTGAATCCGACTCAAGCCGTGAGACGCTTGAACGCTACCTGCGTGAGTTTCCAGACCTCGCTGAAGACCTCGTCGATCTGTCGCGAGAACTGGGCCGCGATTTCTGCGAGGACGAGGAACCGCTCTCCGCAGAGGATGAGGCCCTGATAGATGCCGCATGGCACCGTCATCGGGAAATCACTCCGAAAATCAGTGAGAGCCCATTTGATACCTTGTCATTAGAGAGGCTTCGTGATCTCTCTGCTCGACTTGAGGTCCCTCGGCAAGTTATTACTGCTTTTCGGGACCGCCAAGTGGATATTGACTCAGTTCCTAGACGGTTCTTGACACGCATGGCTGCTGCCTTGGATGTCACGTTGGACATGATTACTGAAGCTTTCTTGTTGCCGCAGGCGCCGGACCTGGCCCGAAGCTACAAGTCGAACATGAAACCGCGTGCGGTTGTGCCCGTAAGCTTCGAACGCTTGTTGGTTGATGCAGGCGTTCCTGATGAGCAGCGTGCCTTGTTGATGGCAGACGACAACTGACGATGGATGGTGTCGAGCTTGGAAGACAGATTGCCGCTACTTTGCATCTACGGGCTCTTGCTAGAGGGCTCGATCCGTGGCGGCCTTATGAGTTCGCAGTTGCGGAAGCCAAACGGAGGGGACTTGATGTCGAGCCGACTGCCGTCGGCGCGGCTATTCTAAATGGCGGACGAGCGACCTTCATCCCAAGGGATGCGCTCATTCTCCATGAAAACGCCGGGACGCCTTTTGAGAGAGCGTTCCTGGTTGCGCACGAGTTAGGCCATGTGGAGCTTGGAGACGGCCTCGAATCGGAATCGGCACTTGAGATAGATCCTGCACGCTCGGCGGAGCCCTCGCCGATAGGCGTCGAGCGCGTGGTTGATTACGGCCGCAGACAGCGGCGCGAAGTGCAGATGGACCTGTTCGCGCGCGAGTTTCTGCTTCCTCGAACTGTGGTTCGGAAACTTCATATCGAAGGTAGCTTGTCGGCCGCAGCTATCGCGGAGCGCCTTGGTGCACCCTTCGATGTGGTGGCACAGCAGCTTTTTGATGCGCTCCTATTGCCCCCCATTCCCCCTGAGACCAAGGAGGCATTCGCTGAGCGAATGCCTAATCCTTTGCAGGTTGCAGCAGCCGGTCATCGTGGTGGTGCCTATTTGCTGGAGGCCGGCCCTGGCACTGGGAAAACCCAGACACTAAGCCTGCGAGTAGAGGGGCTCTTGGCTGAGGGGGTTGATCCCCGCAGTATTCTTCTCCTGACATTTTCTAACAAGGCCGCTCAAGAAATGTCCGAGCGGATAGCTCGTAAGAATAAGGATGCTGCGGCAGCGATGTGGATCGGGACGTTCCATTCCTTCGGTCTCGACCTGATTCACCGGTTTCATTCCGAGTTGGGGCTTCCCAAGGAGCCGCGGCTGATTGATCGTACTGAGGCGGTCGAACTCCTCGAACACGAGTTTCCACGGCTCGGACTGGTGCACTACCGCGACCTTTACGATCCGACCCAGATCATATCTGACGTACTAGCTGCAATCTCACGAGCAAAGGATGAGGTAGTTGATGAAGTGCGCTATGCGGCGCTTGCTGAATCAATGATTTGTAGGGCTGAGACTGCGGACGAGAGGAAGGCTGCTGAAAAAGCGCTGGAAGTTTCTCGAATTTATTCGAGATATGAATCATTGAAGCGACAGGCGCGCTGCATTGATTTCGGAGATCTTCTGGTCATGCCGGTGCGACTCCTAGAGGGAAACGCTGCGATTCGCTCCCATTTGCAGGGCCAGTACAACCATGTCCTGGTGGATGAGTACCAAGACGTGAATCGCAGCAGTGTCCGTCTACTGGCAGCATTGTGCGGTGCCGGGGAGAATCTCTGGTGTGTCGGGGACGCCAAACAATCAATCTATCGTTTTCGGGGAGCGTCGTCGTTCAATGCAGATCGCTTCGGAAAGGATGACTTTGTTAATGGTACGCGGGGCCGGCTGAAGCGGAATTACCGCTCCGTTGAAGAGGTGGTGAAGACCTTCTCCACCTTTGCAGTCAGTATGAAAACCGGTGGCAAAGACGTGGACTTGGAGGCAGACCGGGGCGAGGGAGGAACTCGTCCCGAGTTGCGTACTGTCGAGCGCTCGGAACTCGAATTAGTGGCGCTGGTTGACGCAATCGAGGAAATGCGCCGTGAGGGGCATGCCTATCGCCATCAGGCGGTGCTCTGCACCGGCAACGAGAAGCTGTCAACGATAGCACACGGACTCGAACGCATGGGGGTTCCGGTGTTGTTTCTGGGCAGCTTGTTTGAGAGGCCCGAGGTTAAGGACCTTCTCTCGCTGCTTTCGCTGCTCACGGACCGCCGGGCAATGGGGCTCACTCGAGTGGCGTGCTGGCCTGAGTTTGCCCTGTCAATTGCTGATGTCGCTGCTGTGTTCAACCACCTTCGTAATACCAATGGGGCACCTGGGGGGTGGTTGCAAGAGCTCGGCGCGATATCTGGGCTCTCAGAATCAGGTCGGAATTCACTTGAGGAGTTGGCAAGGACGTTGCGTAGCTTCGACCAAGCTGCATCGCCTTGGGCTGTGCTTGCATGTGTGCTGCTTGAACGGACACGTATAGCGGCACGGCTGGCTGATTCGCCCAAAGTTGCAGATCGGACGCGCGGAATCGCCATTTGGCAGTTGATGAACTTCTTGCGCACGCAGCCTTCTGGTTCCGGCTTACCCATCGTTCGACTATTGGATCGTGTGCGTAGGCTCGTTCGCCTGGGTGATGACCGCGATCTGAGGCAGCTTCCGGTTGCAGCTCAAGGTCTTGATGCCGTGCGGTTTATGACCATTCATGGTGCGAAGGGACTGGAGTTCCCGGTTGTGCACGTTCCGGGGCTCAATCAGGACACGATTCCTCGAAAACCGCCCATGCCGCCATGTCCGCCACCGGAGGGGATGGTCGAAGGTGAGAAGGGCGGCGCTGCTGAGGGCTTTCACGCAGGGCAAGCCGAAGAGCAGGAGTGCTTGTTCTACGTGGCGATGTCGCGTGCCCGCGAGAGACTATTCTTTTACGCTCCAACGCAAAAATCCAACGGCCATAAGAGAGCGCTGTCCCCCTTCCTCGACCGGCTTAAGGAATGCGTGGCTCGACAGCACGTGAGTCCCGCTCAGAGTAGGGTGTTGGCCCCCGCGACGAGCGAAGTCAGGCTCGACATTCAGGGGCCTCTACGCTTCAGTTCACGGCAGATAGCGCTCTACGAGCGCTGCCCTCGCCGATTCTTTTATTCGCACGTCCTTGAGGTCGGTGGGCGTAGGTCGATGACGGCCTTCATGCAGATGCATGAAGCAGTTCGCATCGTTGTCGACGACATCATTGCTGGTAATGGAGCGCCTCTAGAGGATAGTGAACTAGAGCGACGCATCGTTGCCGCGTTCAATGCCGAGGGCTTGGCTGGGCATGGTTACGTCGACGACTACAAGGTGGTCGCGATCGCTATGCTCAGGTACTTCCTGTCGGGACGGATGGGAAGCGCGCCGGAAACACCTCCAGTCCTTCGCTTGGCGTTCGGTGAAGATGAGATCGTCGTCTATCCAGACGACGTGACCGTACGCCCAGATGGCGTGCGGGCGTTCTACCGCATCCAGACCGGGCATTCCCGTTCAAGGGAGACCGCTGACGTAGGCGCCGCAGCCTTGATTCTCGCCATCCAGCAGGTCTTCCCAGGGGCCGTCGTCGAATTGGTCCACCTGTCCGATGAGTCCTCACATCCCCTGAGCCTGCCCACAAAGGAACTTCAGAGGGGGCAGGACAAGCTCGCTAGATTTCTACAGCAGATTCGTCAAGGGTATTTCCCCGCTGAGCCATCCGTGCGCACCTGCCCAGGCTGTCCAGCCTTCTTCGTGTGCGGCCCGACTCCGGACGGCGTTTTTTCGAGAAAGTTCTGACCGACGTTACCGGTCGCTTTTCGTCGCGTCGATTGGGTCCTCAGAGGGCCGGGAGGACCCGGCCCAGCGCGTGAGGGCGCAATAACTATGAAGACCGACGAATCTCTGGAGTACGAAGATGTGGGCGAAGCACTGCGGGAGAACCGGGCTTTGCGGCCTGCGCTTAGCTACCGCATTCAGGTTGCGGAGGGCGACCTCTCCTTTCGCTCTGTGCTCGTGGTCGATCCTGTACCTCTGGGGCGCCAGATCCTGGCCAGTGCTGGCTTGGAGCTTCGCAACGGCTACAGTCTCTTTGCGATTCTGTCCTCCGGCGACTTCGAGGACGTTCGGCTCGACGAACCGTTCGATCTCCGTGCGCGCGGTGCCGAGCGCTTCGTCGCCTTCCAGACCGACCGCGACTTCAAGCTGACTCTGGATGACAAACAGCTCGCATGGGGTAAGCCGGTCATCAGCGGTTCTGTCCTCTACGACCTTGCGAAGGCCGGGGAGGACAAGGCGGTGTTCCTCGAGGTGCGCGGCGGTGAAGATCGACTGGTCTCGCCTCGTGACCTGGTTGATCTCACTGCCCCGGGCATCGAACGTTTCGTCACTGGTCCGAGACCCGCTTTGAAGTTTGAGATCGTCGTGAATGCGCGCCCGCGCGTGGTGACCAATAAGTTGGTGACCTTCGAGCAAGTCGTCCAGCTTGCCTTTCCGGGTACGCCCGAGCCGAATGCTGCATTCTCGATGACCTACCGCCATGCGGCGTCAAAGCCTCACGCTGGCGAGCTTGGCGCTGGGGGCTTCGTTGAAGTCAAGGAAAAGGGGACCATCTTCAATGTCACCAAGACCGTTCAGTCATAGCCCCGACCTGAAGCGGTTGCGCGAAGAGGGCTACTTCATGCAAATCCGGGGGGGCTTCCTGGTGATGCGTGAGGTGCCCTATGTCGATGCGCAGCGTCAGGTGCGGACTGGAGCGCTCATTTCCAGTCTAACCTTGGCGGGTGATGTCACCTGTCCACCGGAAACGCATGTCGTTTTCTTTGATGGCAGCTTTCCGTGCCAAGCTGACGGAACGCCAATCATTGGGATTAGGCACGTGGATGGTGAGCAGAATCTTGGAAGCGGGGTGACCGCGATGCACTCATTTTCAAGTAAACCAGGAAAAGGGTACTCTGATTACTACGAAAAAATGACCACCTACGCGAACATCGTCTCAGGGCCAGCAAAGGTTTTGAAGCCAGATGTCAGTCCACGAGTTTTTCGTGTGCCTGAAGACGAGGAGGATAGTGTCTTCAACTACACGGAGACTGCGTCGGACCGTGTAGGAATCGGCGCGCTAACTGAACGCCTTGCCGCGGAGCGGGTAGCCATTATTGGTCTCGGCGGCACCGGTTCCTATGTGCTCGATCTTGTTGCTAAGACACCGGTTCGCGAAATTCGGATTTTCGACGACGACGAGTTCCTGCAGCACAACGCGTTTCGCTCCCCGGGCGCAGCATCTATTGAAGAACTCCGTGAGGCCCAAAAAAAGGTCGACTATCTCAAGGCAGTTTACTCGAGAATGCATCACGGAATTACTTCTCATGCGGTGCGGCTTGAGGCGGGTAATGTGGGGCTTCTGGTAGGGGTCACCTTTGCCTTTGTCTGCATCGATTCCGGCCGCGCTAAACGCGTCGTCGTCGAGAAACTGGAGGCGCTTGGCGTCGCATTCGTGGATGTCGGGATGGGCTTGGAGTTGGTCGACGGCTCACTTGGAGGGATTCTTCGGGTTACGGCGAGCACACCTCAGAAACGCGATCATATCCACGAGGGACGCATCTCCTTTGCTGGCGGCGGCGCGGACGACCTCTACTCATCTAACATCCAGGTGGCTGATTTGAATGCGTTGAATGCGGCGCTGGCTGTTGTCAAGTGGAAGAAAATCCGAGGTTTTTATCGCGACTTTGAACGTGAGCATCACAGCACCTATACAACCGACGGCAATATGATGCTGAATGCTGATTTCGAGTGATGCGATACTCTCGACTTGAGCATCGGTTCGTGCAGTACATGCCGGAGCGAATGAATCCCGGGCTACTCTACGTCTCAATGGAATACGGCACGATATCCCATCTTTGCTGCTGTGGTTGTGGCGAGGAGGTTGTGACGCCCTTGACGCCAACCGACTGGAGAATGACGTACGATGGTCAAACGATTTCGTTGTGGCCATCGGTCGGGAATTGGAGCATGGCATGCCGTTCGCATTACGTGATTGAGCGGGGGAGAGTGATCGAGGCCGGTCCCTGGTCAGACGAGCGAATTGCTGCGGAACGCCGTAGGGACAGGAATGCCAAAGCGCGCTACTTCGGCACGTCCGAAAGGATCGAAGAGGTCGCGCCAGCGCTAGGAGTGTGTGGCGGTAATTGGGTTGGGAGCGGGGCGGTGCGAGAGACACCGGTCCGCCGCTGGGTGCGGCAGGCCGCTACGCTGCCGTCGCGCGGAAGAGCTTGAGGAGGTTGTGGGTGGCGCAGATGAGGGCCCACTCCTCCCGGGCGGCCTTCAGGCCTCGACGCAGCAGCGCTCGGATTCCGCGAGCCTCTTTGATTTGGCCGAAGACGGGTTCCACAATCGCCTTGCGCATCCGGTACACCTCCTTGCCTCGCTTCGTCGCCAGCTTCCGGGCCATCCGCTCCTTCGGGGTGAGTCCCGAGGGCGGACGGCCTCGGACTTTCGGTGGCGCTTCTCCATGCTTCTGGCGGCCGGTGGCGAGGTACGGCTCGACGCCCACCGACTCCAGCCAGTGGACGTTCTTCGCCGAGAAGTAGCCCGCGTCCGCGCTCAGCTTGCCTGGCACCTCTTCGAGGTGAGCGGCCACCCGGTCCACCAGCGCCGGCAGGTGCTCGGCGTCCGGAGGCTGGTTGGTGAGGGCCTGGGCGACAATCACC
>JBKGHI010000609.1:0-928 GCA_046520405.1 Myxococcus sp. 1LA | reverse complement strand
GGCTGTCCCTGCTGCTCAACCCCGTGTCCCTGGTCCGCGCGGCGGGTGGCCGCCCGGCGGCCTCGCTCTTCCCGGCGCCCGCCACCCAGCGGACGCGGCGGCGGGTGGTGCTGGCGGATGACTCGCCCACCACGCGCGCGCTGGAGCAGAGCATCCTGGAGAGCGCGGGCTACGAGGTGGTGCCCTGCGTGGACGGCGCGGACGCCTGGGAGCGGCTCCAGGCGGGCGGCGCGGACGCCCTGGTGCTGGACGTGGAGATGCCGCGCATGGATGGCTTCGCGCTCACCGAGGCCGTGCGCGCCTCGCCGCGCTTCTCCCGGCTGCCGGTGGTGCTCGTCACCGCCCGTGGCAAGCCGGAGGACAAGGCGCGCGGGCTGCAAGCCGGTGCCAGTGCCTATCTGGTGAAGAGCGCCTTCGACCCGACGAGCCTGCTGGAGACGTTGAGACGACTGCTATGAAGAACGACCCGTTGCGCATCCTGGTGGCCGAGGACTCGCCCACCGCCCGGCGCCTGCTGGTGGAAATCCTCCGCGCCGACCCCGCCCTGACGGTGGTGGGCGAGGCGAAGGACGGCGTGGAGGCGGTGGAGCTGGCCCAGCGCCTGCGTCCCAGCCTGATAACCATGGACATCCAGATGCCGCGGATGGACGGCCTGGAGGCCACGCGCCGCATCATGACGGAGGTGCCCACGCCGGTGGTGGTGGTGTCCACCCTGGTGGAGCGCGACATCCAGACGTCCATGGCCGCGCTGCGCGCCGGCGCGCTCGCCGTGCTCCAGAAGCCCCTGGGCCCGGAGTCGCCGGACTTCGACGCGGAGAGCCGCCGCCTGCGCGACACCCTCAAGGCCATGGCCGAGGTGAAGGTGGTGCGCCGCTGGCCGGACCGCGCCACCCTGCCCACACCCGTGCCCGCCGCCGTCCCCGCGCCG
>JBKGHI010000608.1:0-947 GCA_046520405.1 Myxococcus sp. 1LA | reverse complement strand
GCCCTCCACCCAGGAATACCGCTCCCCAGTGCGATGGAGGCTCGGGGGCGCGATGACGTAGCCACCATTTCCCCGCGTGTCGATTCCAGGGGCGATGCTGGCGGCCTTCGACACCAGTCCTGTGTGGCGGAAGTAGAGGTGAAAGCCCCCGCCGCTGGTTTGGGCCACGACGGTAGGAGGCAGGTCTCCGCGCTCTTTCTCCTGCTTCGCCAGCGTCGCCACGCCATCGGACTTCGCATCGACATCCACCACGTCAACGCCGGAGCGCGCCCCCGTGGCGATGGCGACATTCGCAAGCGGCCAGCGCTCCCACCACGCGCGAATCTGGGCCGCGTCCGTCGTGGCGTCCTTCACTCCGTTGAGGGTGCGCGGGTGCTTCCCTGCCTGAGTGCAGGAGTCGCCCCTGGGGCAGGTGCAGATGAACGCGCCCGATGGGGATGGCGTGGGCTCGAAACAGGGGAAGACGTGCCAGCCACGCCCGGCGTACTCCAGCGCGGCCTCCATGTTGTGAGTCGGGTTCGAGTCGGCGGCTTTCAAGGGACATCCAAGGCTAAAGAGGGGCATTGCGGCGAGCCGAAGGGCTGCCGGGTGGGCTTCTCGGTGGTGGACCGGGGCGGAGACGGTGGCGGGGCAGAAAGCGGGGCAGGGTTAACTTGCTGGAATCACTCGGGAATCTGGCGACCTGCCCCGCTGCCCCGCCTTTTCGCCGGAACACATGCTGATACGTAGAGAGAGAGAAAGAGAGAGAGTTAGATGTCTGTAATT
Source organism: Myxococcus sp. 1LA (assembly GCA_046520405.1). GTDB lineage: Bacteria > Myxococcota > Myxococcia > Myxococcales > Myxococcaceae > Myxococcus. The sequence goes on along the minus strand of JBKGHI010000608.1, from coordinate 182 downwards.
GCCCTATGGGGGTATGTGTCTCTATTTCTCTCTCTCTTCTCTCAAACAAGCGGGGCAGGCGGGGCAGGGAGCCCTGGGGGCGCGCCAACTCATTGACTTCTTGGGTGATTTTCGATTCGAGGGGTGCCCCGCTTTGCGCCCCGGTGTGCTGTAGAAGCGGGGCAGGCGGGGCAGGACAGGCA
>JBKGHI010000607.1:0-961 GCA_046520405.1 Myxococcus sp. 1LA | reverse complement strand
CCCGCGCGGCCCGCGCCTCCGCCAGGTCCACGGACGCGCGCAGCAGCGCGGTCAGCTCGCGCAGCACCGGGTTCTCCAGCAGCTCCGGCGCGCCCTCCAGCACCACGAAGCTCGCCTCCGCCGCCGAGGCATCCCCCACGCTTGCCTCCACCACGGCGCGGTACACCGCGAAGCGCAGCACCTGCCCGCGCGACACCCACCCCAGGCCGGACACCGCTTCCGACAGCCGCGCCCAGGCCTCGCTCCACGCGCCCAGCGCCAGCTCCGTGCGCCCCAGCTCGCCCAGCGCCGTGCCTTCCAGGAGCCGCTGCCCCAACTGCCGGCCGATGCGTGCCGCGGCCAGCAGGTGCTCGCGCGCGTCCTGCGGACAGCCTTCCTCCAGCAGGCAGCAACCCAGGTTGAGGCGGGCCAGCGCATGCCCCGCCCGGTCCCCCACGCTGGCCGAGCGCGCCATGGCGTCCTCCAGCAGGCGCATCGCCTCCCGCGTGCGTCCCATCTCGCCGATGGCCACCGCGCAGTTGGACAAGAAGCCCACCTCGAACGTCACGTCGCCCACGCCATGGAACAGCGCCTGCGCCGCGCGCAGGTGGGGGATGGCCGCCTCCGGGCCGCAGCGCGCCTGCTCCACGAGCCCCAGGTTGCCCACGGTGTAGGCGTCCAGCCAGCGGTCCCCCTCCGACGACAACTGGCGCGCCTCGCGCACCAGCTCCCAGGCCTGGGACAGCTCGCCTTCGTGGCGGGCGACAATCGACAGGTCCACCAGCACGCGCTTCTCGCCCGCCACCGCCCCCAACGTCCGCAGGGACGCGCGCGCGCACTCCAAATCCCTGCGAGCCGGCGCCAGGTCTCCGGCCTCCAGGAACACCCGCCCCCGCACCGCCACGGCCTCGGCCACCAGGCGAGGCGCCACCTCCACCCGGTCCGTCAGCGCCAGCGCCGCGTCCAGCCGCTCCAGCAGCAG
>JBKGHI010000606.1:0-967 GCA_046520405.1 Myxococcus sp. 1LA | reverse complement strand
GCGCCCCGCGTTGTGGCCACCAGCTCCAGGGCTGGGCGCCCGGGGCGCGGCGGCAGGTGAACTGGCCCGCCTCGTCCGCGCGCTCCTTGCGCGTCATGGGGAAGTCCCCACCCTGGATGGCGGCGACGATGGCCAGCGGGCTGGGCACGCCCGAGGGCTCCAGCACGACGCCGGACAACACCGGGTCGTCCTTCAGCAGCAGGTCCTGCCGCACGGCGCTGCCCGCGGGCACCGTGACGAAGGGGTCGCTCTCCATGTGGAAGTAGATGGCGGGCGTCTGGTGGGGCAGCGCGACCAACTGGTACACGCCCGCGGGAAGCTCCAACTGGAACTGCCCCTGCGCGTCCGTCTCCGTGGAGGCCGCCCCTGAGCCGCCTCGGGGCACGGCGTGGACCAGCGCGGGCTCGGTCAGCGGCCCGCCCGACGCGCGCGTCACCTGGCCCCACACGGAGCCGGAGTCCGCCAGGGTGAAGTCCACGTGGGTGACGGTGCCGGCCTTCAGCGTCTCGATGCGGGACGTCCACCGCCGAGAGCCCTCGCGCCGGGCGCCCACGGACGTCCGGCCCGCTTCCAGGCCCTCCAGCCGCCAGGTGCCCTGGGCGTCGGTGAGGACCATGCGGGCCACGCCGGAGAAGGACTCCGGCTCGGCGCGCACCTGGGCGCCTTGCAGGGGACGGCCCTCCGTGTCCACCACCAGGCCCTCCAGCGCCGCCGTCGCGGGCTCCAGCCGCACGTCCACGGGCGTGTCGCCGCCCACCTCCACCACCACGGCTTCCACCACGCGGCCCGTCATCCCCTCCGCGCGCACTGTCACGTCGTACTCGCCGGCGGGGAGGTCCATCCGCCACGTGCCGTCCTGCCCGGACGCGGCCCGGCCCAGCTCGCCTTCGCCGCCCGCGGGAGACGCCACCAGCACGGCGCCGCTCACCGGCGCGCCGTCCACCGAGGAAACGCTGCCGGCCATGCC
>JBKGHI010000605.1:0-987 GCA_046520405.1 Myxococcus sp. 1LA | reverse complement strand
GGCATGATGACGCGCCCAGGCTCGCCAATCACCTGCCGCCCCACGACGAAGCTCCTCATGTCATGGGACCAGCCGCTTTGAGTGAAGATGCGCACCCGAGGCAGTCGCGCGTGGTTGTGCTGTTCCTGGGCCTGGAGGAAGTCCTGGACCTTCTTGCTGTTGCTGCTGGTGATGGGGGCGCCCCGTCCGGACAGCTCCAGGATTTCACCTCCTGAGACCTTGGCGCGCGGCATCGTTTCGGTACGCACACGGCCCCCGTACAGCCACCGCACCGTCACGTAGCAGGTCTCGTGCTCATCCTCTCCAGTCTCCGTGATGTTGATGGGGGCGGCGGCCACCGTGGAGAGCTTGTCCTTGTCGGTGTACTTGAAGATGCCGAGCGACTGACCATCGCTGGTGTCGTAGCCCGGCGCCGTCATCCATGCGTCAACGTCAAGCATGGGCGTGGCCTCGGTTGACGGACGCGAATGGCCCAAGCCCCTGAACAAGGCGGCGTCCTTCTCCCACTGGGGCAGGGATTCGCCGTACTGCTCATTGACGCGACGGAGGCACTTCGCGACGTGCGCGGCGTCATGCTTCGTGCAGTCCATCGCCGCAACGGAAGGGGCGAGCAGACGCAATAGGGTTTCATCCGACGCTTCCGGAGTCTTGAACCGGAGGTAGGAGAGGAAGCCCCAAATGTTTTCGTCATGCTCCCCGGACGGGAACAGGGGCTGCCCCTGCTTCATGCGCTCCACTGCCGCCGCGTGCTTGGGGTCACTCGTTAGCTTCCACCGCTTCCAGAGCTGCTCCTCAGTGAGCCCGTCGCGTGTGGGGGACTGCCAGCTACTCTCTGCCGCCCCTCCAACGGGCGTGGGGCGGGTGCGCTTGGCCTGGGCTGCATCACGAATCCATGCGGGGGCGTCCGCTGGAGGGGCCTCGGACGGGGAAGCGCCCTCCACCCAGGAATACCGCTCCCCAGTGCGATGGAGGCTCGGGGGCGCGATG
>JBKGHI010000604.1:0-988 GCA_046520405.1 Myxococcus sp. 1LA | reverse complement strand
CCGTCCTGGTGCGCACGGCGTCCTCGGCGCGGGCGGTGGCCACGCGCACGGCCTGATTCGCCGCTTCCGCGCGCTCGCGCGCCTTCTCGAAGACTGACTCCGTGGCATCCAACCGGGCTTGCAGCTCGGCGCGGACCTCGGCCGTGGGCCGGCCTTGCAACAGCGCCGCGCGCGCGCGGCCACCTCGCCACGCTCCTGCTCCTTGAGGACGGCGAGTCCCTGATGTTCCTCCGCGTGGCGGGTGACCACCTCCACCTGCCCCTGAGCCCGGGCGCGGTGCCGCTGCTCCTCGACCTCGCGCAGCTCCGCCTGCTGCCGGGCCTCTTCCTTGCCCTTCCACATCACCACGCGCTCGCCGCACTTGCGGCGGAAGGTGGCCGGGTCGCCCTCCAGCTTCTTGTCCCAGCCCGCGTCCGCGGTGAAGACGGGGGACAGCTCCGCGACCACCTGCCGCAGCGTCTGCTCGGTGGCATCGAGCCTGGCGTGGACGTCCTTGAGCACGGCCTCCGCGCGGGACAGGGCCTCCTCCGCCCGGCGCAGCGCTTCCGCCGCCACCTCTCGCCGCGTGCGCTGCGTCTCCAGCGCCGCGCGGGCCTCGCGCGCCGTCCGGGCCAGGGATTCGGCCGCCTGCTCTTCGTCCTTGAGCGCCGCAAGCCGGCCTGTCACGTCCGCGCGAGCCGCCTCCAGCCAGGCCGCGGCCTCGGGCGAGCCACCCAACTCGGGCGGTGCCTCCGCGGCATGTCGCGACGCAGCTTCGGGCCGCGACAGGACCGCGTCATGCCCCGACGCAACTTCACCCCGCGACACAGCCGCGCCGGCACCTGACGCCGCTTCCCCCCGCGACAGGCCCGCACCACGGCTCGCCGCCGTATCGGACCGCAAGCGCTGGCCCGAATTCGCCGCGAGCGCATCCGCCCAGGCGGCGCACCCGGTCCGCCAGGAATCTCCATGCGCCGTGGCACGCGCCAGCGCGGCCTCCTGCGCGCCC
>JBKGHI010000603.1:0-990 GCA_046520405.1 Myxococcus sp. 1LA | reverse complement strand
CATCGCGCCCCCGAGCCTCCATCGCACTGGGGAGCGGTATTCCTGGGTGGAGGGCTCGACCCCAGCCCAGGCGTCTCCAGCGGACGCCCCTGCCTGGATTCGTGACGCGGCCCAGGCCAAGCGCACCCGCCCCACGCTCGTTGAAGGAACGCCAGCAACGAGTACCTGGCAGGCCCCCACACGCGATGGGCTCACGGAGGAGCAGCTCTGGAAGCGGTGGCAGCTAACGAGTGACGCCAAGCATGCGGCGGCGGTGGAACGCATGAAGGAGGGCCAGCCCCTGTTCCCGTCCGGAGCGCATGACGACAACATTTGGGCCTTCCTCTCCTACCTCCGGTTCAAGACTCCGGAGGCGTCGGATGAGACCGTATTGCGCCTGCTCGCCCCGTCCATTGCGGCGATGGCCTGCACGGACCACGACGCCGCGCACGTCGCGGAGTGCCTCCGTCGAGTCAATGAGCAGTACGGCGAGTCCCTGACCCAGTGGGAGAAGGATGCCGCCTTGTTCAGGGGCTTGGGCCATTCGCGTCCGTCAACCGAGGCCACGCCCGCGCTTGACGTTGACGCATGGATGACGGCTCCGGGCTACGCCATCCATGACGGCCAGTCGCTCGGCATCTTCAAGTACACCGACAAGGACAAGCTCTCCACGGTCGCCGCCGCGCCCATCAACATCACGGAGACTGGGGAGGACGAGCACGAGACCTGCTACGTGACGGTGCGGTGGATGTACGGGGACCGTGTCCGTACCGAGACGATGCCGCGCGCCAAGGTGTCAGGGAGCGAAATCCTGGAGCTGTCGGGCCGGGGGGCCCCGCTCACCAGCAGCAACAGCAAGAAGGTCCAGGACTTCCTCCAGGCCCAGGAGCAGCACAATCACGCGCGGCTGCCTCGGGTGCGCATCTTCACTCAAAGCGGCTGGTCCCATGACATGCGGAGCTTCGTCGTGGGGCGGCAGGTGATTGGCGAGCCTGGGCGCGTCATCATGCC
>JBKGHI010000602.1:0-991 GCA_046520405.1 Myxococcus sp. 1LA | reverse complement strand
GTCGTGCTCAACGCCTTCCGGCATCACGGCGAGCGGGACTTGGGAAGACGTGCGCCCCTCTCAAGGAAGCCCATAGTGCTCAACGCCTTCCGGCATCACGGCGAGCGGGACCTCGGGTCGCCTCCGGCTGCGCATCGAGCCTGGTAGTGCTCAACGCCTTCCGGCATCACGGCGAGCGGGACTCCTGGCCGAGCGACTTCAGCAACCGGCACAACTGGTGCTCAACGCCTTCCGGCATCACGGCGAGCGGGACGCCTGACTACCCTGAAATTTCTTTTCTAGCAATTGAGGTTAGTGCTCAACGCCTTCCGGCATCACGGCGAGCGGGACACCCTCTCGGCGCGCAACCTGGAGGAGATCACCGTGTGCTCAACGCCTTCCGGCATCACGGCGAGCGGGACCTGCTCACACACCTGATTGCCACGGGGAACGGGCTGTGCTCAACGCCTTCCGGCATCACGGCGAGCGGGACCGCGATGCGTGCGCCGGCCCGCTTCATCCACTCGTGCTCAACGCCTTCCGGCATCACGGCGAGCGGGACCAAGAAACCTGAAGAAGCAAGGATGCATTTGGTGGTGGTGCTCAACGCCTTCCGGCATCACGGCGAGCGGGACGACCTCCACTATCCGCGCTTTGATAATTCAAGTCTCGTGCTCAACGCCTTCCGGCATCACGGCGAGCGGGACCTCCCGTCAGCCCGGGGAGTTGCCCGCGGACGTGAAAGGTGCTCAACGCCTTCCGGCATCACGGCGAGCGGGACAACGGCTCACGCTCGCGCTGGAGCTGCGCGCGCTGTGTGCTCAACGCCTTCCGGCATCACGGCGAGCGGGACTCCATGGACCGGCAGGGAGGTCTCCCGGGACGACATGTGCTCAACGCCTTCCGGCATCACGGCGAGCGGGACGTTGAGGAGATTGGGTGGCAGGTGGGGCAGCAAACGTGCTCAACGCCTTCCGGCATCACGGCGAGCGGGACCGGGTTTTTGCAGGGT
>JBKGHI010000601.1:0-1008 GCA_046520405.1 Myxococcus sp. 1LA | reverse complement strand
TACCCAGCTCCTCCAGCGACGGTGTCCCCGCCGGGTACACCACCAGCTTCGAGCCGTGCAGCAGCGCGCCCCATACCTCCAACGTCGAGGCATCGAAGGAGATGGGCGCCAGTTGCAGCCACACTTCCTCAGGCCCGAAGCGCGCGTAGTCCGTCCCCAGTACCAGACGGGACACCGCACGGTGCGGCACACCCACGCCCTTCGGCTTCCCTGTGCTTCCGGATGTGAACATCACGTACGCCAGGTTGGCCCCACTGACACGGGTGCTCGGAGTGCTCTCTGGATGGTGGGCAATCTGCGTGGCCCACTCCGCATCCACGGCAACCGAGGGCACGGAATCGGGCAGGGTCAGTGACTTGAGCAGCTTCTGCTGGCCAACCAGCAGAGCCACTCCCGCCTCCTGACGCATCCACGCCAACCGCTCCAGCGGGTAGCTTGCATCCAGAGGCACGTACACGCCTCCCGCCTTCAGGATGCCCAGCACGCTCACGATGAGCTCCAGCGAGCGTTCCACGCCCAGGCCCACACGCACCTCAGGCCCCACGCCCATGCTCCGCAGATGGTGCGCCAACTGGTTCGCGCGCCGGTTCAGCTCGGCATACGTCAGTCGCTGGCCCTCGTACTCCACAGCCACCGACTCCGGCGTCCGCGACACCTGCTGCTCGAAGAGGGCCGTCAGGCTGGCATCGCGTGGGTACGCAGTGGCCATCCCGCTCCACTCCTTCACCAACCGTTGTGCCTCTTCTCGGTCCATCAGCGGCAAATCGCTTAGCCGCGTCTCGGGCTCTGCGATGGCCGCCTCCATCAGGATCCGCAGGTGCTTCAGCAGCCGCGCCATCGTCTCGGCCTCGAACAGGTCGCTGTTGAACTCCAAGCCACCCGTGAGCCCCTCCGGCGATTCACTCACCCCCAGCGTCAGGTCGAACTTCGACGTCTTCCCCGAAGACTCCGCTGCTTCCAGCTTCAGCCCTGGCAGGCTCACCGCTCCTCCAGGGGCGTTCTGCAACA
>JBKGHI010000600.1:0-1037 GCA_046520405.1 Myxococcus sp. 1LA | reverse complement strand
TGTGCGCGGCCCGCGCGCGTCTGCAGACGTGAGCGAAGGCGCTGCTGGAGGCGCTCGTCATCGCCCATCGTGACGCTGCGCCCCTTGCCGGACGCGGCCTGGGTACAACTGGGGCGCAACTTGCACGGTCCGCAGGCTTCCGGGTCGAAGTGCACGACGGCGCCGGGCTCGAAGGGCTCCACCTCGCCCGCGGGGCACGTGAGGGTACCGTCGCGGATGTTCACTTTGAAGTCGCGCTTGCCGAAGAGTCCGGGCTTCACGCTGGCTCCTCGCCACGGTCGGCAGACGATGTCGCCGCCGCTCGCCAGCACGTCCTCAGCCATCGTGCTGTTGAGGTACGCCCTGTCGACGAGCAGGACGTCGGGATAGAGGTCCTGGTGGGCCATGTCTTCCTGCAGTGCGCCCGTCGCCTCCTCTTCGGGGCGGTTGGCGGGTGTCACGGCGCAAGCCACCACGAGTTCGGTGTCGAGGTCGATGCCGACGTGCTGCTTGTAGCCATTGAAGCGCTTGCTTTTGCTCTTACGCCCGTGGCGCATGTCTGCGTCCTCGATGGAGATGCGCCTGTCGGCTGCCACTCCTTGTCGAATCTGAACGCCTCCTTCGGGGCGCGGCTCGAGGTCCTGTTCGCGCACCTGCGCGAGCGCTTCGATGTAGCGAGTCAGCGGAGCCTCGACGCACGACTTCGACTGCTTCGCCACCCAGGCCATGAGACGGTCGAGTTGTCGGCACAGGCGATTGAGTGCGTCGACCTTCGCCTCGGGCGCGCTCCAGTCGATGTCGAGGCCGGCCTTGATGCTGCTGGCCATCAGCAACGGCGCATCGGCCTGCTGACACACCTCCTCGACGTCGGTACCGAGCGCGAGCGCCATGCCCTCGGCCACCTTGCGGCCTGCGTGGCCGAGCAGGTTGAGGGTGTCCTCAACCCGCCCGGCCCCTTCTAAAGGGCGGCTGTCCACCCCCACTCGCAGCGTCTTCGGCGTCTTCTTCGAATCGAACCCCTTCGTCCGCTTCGCCACCTCGACGGTGCGCTCCAGCAG
>JBKGHI010000005.1:0-91214 GCA_046520405.1 Myxococcus sp. 1LA | reverse complement strand
GCCGGAGCTGTCGCGCAACCGGCTGGTGGTGGCGGAGCGGGCCCTGCTGGAGCAGGCGCGCACCGAGGGCGTGCTGCTGGACTTGGGCCGCAGCGTGGCCGAGGCCGGCGGCGAGGAGGAGCTGGTCGCCGCGGTGGCGCGCGGCGTGAAGGAGCTGTTCCCCGGGCGCTCGTTCTGCATCCGCATCACCGACTCGCGCACGGGTGGCCTCACGTCGCTCTACGCGGAGGGCCGGCTGAAGGAAGGCGCGCACGAGCCGCTGGTGCTGATGGAGCGCGCGGTGGAGAAGACGAGCCTGGACCGCGCGTCGCTGCCCGGGGACCGCGTGGCGGTGCTGCGCGAAGTCCCGCTGCTGTTCCAGGACAGCACCCATGGCGTGAGCGCGCCGCTGGTGGCCAGCGGGCAGCTCTTCGGCGCCATCAACATGGAGTACCCGGCGGGCTTCGTCTCCGACGTGCCGCATGACGAGCGGGTGCTGCTCCAGCTCGCCAACCAGGTGGCGGTGGCGGTGAAGAACGCGAAGCTCATCGACGAGCTGACGTTCGTCCGCAAGTACCTGGAGGACCTGCTGGAGAAGGCCAACGCCCTCATCCTGGTGGCGAACCGGGACAAGCAGGTCGTCGTCTTCAACCAGGCACTGAGCGCGCTCACCGGCTTCGGCAAGGAGGAGGTGCTGGGCCGGGACTTCTTCTGGCTCATCCCGGAGAGCGAGCACCTGCGGCTCAACCAGGTCATCGGCGCGGCGATTCGCGGCGAGCCGGTGAACAGCTTCGAGACGCGGCTGCTGACGCGCAACGGCGCGGAGGTGCGCGTCTCCTTCGCCACGTCCTCCAAGCTCTCCCAGCACGGCGAGGTGGAGGGCGTCATCGCCATCGGTCAGGACATCACGGTGGTGAAGGAGCTGGAGAAGCGCATCATCCACGCGGAGAAGCTGGCCTCCATCGGGCAGCTCGCCGCCAGCGTGGTGCACGAAATCAACAACCCGATGACGGCGGTGGCCACGTACGCGGACGCGCTGCTCCAGCGCTCGCGGATGACGCCGGGGGCCAACCCTGCGGACCAGGAGAAGCTGCGCAAAATCCTGGAGAGCAGCCACCGCATCCTTCGCTTCACGCGGGACCTGGTCAGCTACGCGCGCCCGGCGCAGGACCGGCCGGAGCGGGTGCAGCTCAACGCCGTCGTGGACATGGCGGTGGGCTTCTGCGAGCACGTGGTGGCCCAGGCGCGCGTCAGCGTGCACCGCGAGTACAGCGAGCTGCCTCCGCTGTCCGCCGTGCGCGCCAACCTGGTGCAGGTGTTCGTCAACCTCATCACCAACGCGTGCCACGCCATGCCGCCGGGTGGCTCCGTCATCCTGGCCACGGGCCGTGACGGCCAGGACGCGGTGGTGAAGGTGCGCGACACGGGCACGGGCATCGACCCCAAGCACCTGCAGCGCATCTTCGAGCCCTTCTTCACCACCAAGCCGGAAGGGAAGGGCACCGGCCTGGGCCTCTCCATCTGCCAGGGCATCGTGGAGAACCACGGTGGCCGGATGACGGTGGAGAGCACCCTGGGCGAGGGCACCACCTTCATCGTCCGCCTGCCGCTCCAGCAGGGCTGAGAGCCGCGCGTCAGTCCCGCATGTAGTGGCAGGTGTAGCCGCCCGGGTTCTTCACCAGGTAGTCCTGGTGGGAGTCCTCGGCGGGGGTGAACGGGCTGGCGGGGACAATCTGCGTCACGACCGGGCGGGGCCACTTCTTGGAGGCCTCCACTCGCGCCTTCACCTCTTCGGCCACGCGCTTCTGGGCGTCGGACAGGTAGAAGATGGCGGAGCGGTACTGCGTGCCCACGTCGTTGCCCTGGCGGTTGAGCGTCGTCGGGTCATGCATGCGGAAGAACCACTGCTCCAGCAGCGTCTCGTACGTCAGCCGGGTGGGGTCGAACACGACGCGCACGGACTCGGCGTGGCCCGTCTTGCCCGAGCTCACGTCGCGGTACGTGGGCTTCGCGAACGCGCTGGAGCCGCCGGTGTAGCCGACCTCTGTCTGCACGACGCCGGGAATCTTGCGCAGCAGGTCCTCCATGCCCCAGAAGCACCCGCCCGCCAGCAGCGCCGTCTCCGTGAAGGGAGACGCGTCCTGCCGCTTCGCCGCGGCGGCCGGCACGGGGCGGCCGAAGAGCGGCAGCCAGGCCCCATAGCCCTCTTTCGCCAGGTCATTCACGGAGACGAAGCGCAGGGCCGCGGAGTTGATGCAGTAGCGCAGCTTCGTGGGCCCGGGGCCGTCCCCGAAGACGTGGCCCAGGTGCGAGCCCGCGGCCTTCGAGCGCACCTCCACGCGCTCCATGCCCTGCGTGGTGTCCTTCTTCTCGACGACGCGGGCGCTGTCGACGGGGCGCGTGAAGCTGGGCCAGCCGGTGCCGGAGTCGAACTTGTCGCGGGAGGAGAAGAGGGGCTCGCCGCTCACCGCGTCGACGTAGAGGCCCTCTTCGTGGTGTTTCCACAGGGGATTGCGGAAGGCGGGCTCCGTGGCCCCCTGCTGCGTCACCTCATAGGCCAGCGGGGACAGCGTGCGCCGCAGCTCGGCGTCCGAGGGCTTCTCATAGCGGCGCGTGTCCTGGATGGCGGGGCGCGGCGATGCGGGCGCGGCGCCGTGGGCCTGGGTGCACGCGGACAGCGCGGCCAGCGCCGCGAGGGCCAGCGGAAGGAATCGGCGGGCCAGGGATGGGGAGGCGGTGGGCATGGACGCGGTCTCCGGAAGTTCCCGCCTGTGCGGGGGCTTCGGTGTGTACGCGCGAGCCCCAAAGGTGGTTTCCGTTAAAGTGTCACGGCCTCGGGCTCGCCGGGCATGCAGGCAGGCGCCTCGTGCGCACGGGGCGACTCGCTCCGATGTAGCGGCGATCGATTTCCGGCGCTCACAGGAAGTGCGGTGCACGCCGTGGGCCGGATTCTTCCCGGCCCGGCGCGCGCTCACGACTCCCCGCTGGCCTTGTCCTCTTCGTCCAGCTCGCGCGCGAACTCCTCGTTCGTGAGCAGGCCCTTGCGCGCCATGATGCGCATCAGCGCCCAGAACTTCCGCTCCAGCTCCTCTACGCGGTCCGGGTCTTCGCGCGCCTGGCCGAAGAGGTAGTCCAGGTCGTCCAGCACGCCGCTCGCGTTCGCCGCGGCGGCCTTGGGCTTCGCGGCGCCGCCCTGCCCGCGCTTCTGCTTGCTCTGCTCTTCGCGGGCGCGGATCAGCTCCGCCAGGGACGTGCGCTGCGTCGCCTCGCCGGGTGGCAGCTCCTCGCCGATGATGACCTCCTCGTCGTCGTCCTCGGACGGTGGCGCCGAGGGGCGCGTGGCGGGGGGCGCGGCCTTCACCGGCTTCGCGGCGGGCCTGGCGGGCGCCGTGGGGCGGCCAGCAGCGGAGGACGCCGCCACCGGTACCTTGTGGTAGTAGCGGAGGATGGCGCTGCGCACGGTGGACAGCGGCGCCACGCGCGGGCTGACCTTGAGGCCGGTGGTGAATTCAATCTCCTCCACCGCCGTGACGTTGAGCGGATCACTCATCGCCACCACGAGCTGCTTGCGGCCGCCCGCGCTCTCCAGCGCGATGGGGAACAGGTCATGCTGTTCGCAGAAGCGCGCGCGCAGCATGTGCACCGCCGCCCACTCGGGTGTGGTGGCCGAGAGGTCCACCATCGGCATGCCCAGGGCCTGGCTCAGCGCGCCCGCGAGCGTCGCTTCCGTGATCGCCCCCTGCGCGATGAGGGTGGCCCCCAACCGCTGACCTGATTTCCGGTGAGCCGCGAGCCCCGCCTCGAGCTGGGCGACGCTGATCGCCCGCTGCTCCAACAGGAGCTCGCCAATGCGCTTCCTCGCCATGAATCCGGCCTTAACACGCGCGACGAAACCCAGGAAGCGAGCGCGGTGTCACATCCGCAGGCTCTTGGGAATCCCCCCGGAAATGCCCGCAATGCTGCCTGGAGTCCGGCCTGGCAAGAGGGGGCTGAGCGCAAAATTCCTGTGAGATTTCAGCACTTAACGCCACTGCCCCTGCCTTGACACCCCTGACGCCCATTCCTAAAGTCGGCACACCGTTTTCAACATCCATTCCTGCCGCCCAACCGGGTGGACCGTCCGCTCGGGGGGACGTCAGGTTTGGAAAGGTCCGCTAGAGCGGACCAAGCTGCCTGTGGAGGCAACACTCGATGAACCTGGCGTCTGTGACGAACCTGACCGTGCTGGCGAATGTCGGCGGCCCTCAGCGGGGCTTCTTCGAAGAAGTCGCCATGCGCTGGGAGGCCGGCCAGTGGGGTATGTACCCCATTGCCGCCTGCCTCATCGTGGCACTCGCCATCATGGTCGAGCGCAGCATCATCCTTTTCGGCAAGGCCTCCATCAACAAGGAAGCCTTCCTGCGCGGCCTGAAGAAGCACATCTACGCCGGTGACCTGGACAAGGCCATCAACTACGTGGCCGGCCAGAAGTCCACGCCGCTGACCAACGTCATCAAGGCCGGCCTGATGAACGTTCCGAAGGGCAACGACGAGGTCCAGGCCGCGCTCGACGAGGCCAGCCTCCGCGAGACGCCGAAGATTGAAGCCCGCACCGGCTACCTGGCCATGCTCGGCAACGCGGCGATGCTCGCCGGTCTGCTCGGAACGGTGTCCGGTCTCATCGCCTGCTTCGAGGCCGTGGCCAACGTGAACCCGGCCGACAAGGCGACGATTCTCGCCAACGGTATCTCCGAAGCCATGAACTGCACCGGCTTCGGTCTGCTCACGGCCATCCCGGCGCTGATCTCCTTCTCCGTGCTGACGGGCCGCACGCAGAGCCTCATCAACGACATCAACGAGACCAGCGTCTCCGTCCTCAACCTCATCGTGGCCAACAAGGACAAGTTCAAGAACCTGAACGTCCCCGTGTCGGCCCGCGACGAGGAGTAGGAAGTCCTTCGGGAACCCGGAGTCCGGGCGCGCTGTCATGTCCCCACGGGTGTGGGGACGCGCGGCGCGCTCCCATCAGTCTCACCGGCGCTCACTGAGCGCGGCCGAAGGAGAAGAACGCCATGGCCGGCGGAATGGACACAGGTGGAGGAAAAGGCGGCAAGAAGTCGCTCGACACCTCTATCAACCTCACGGCTTTCATCGACCTGATGGCGGTGACCATCAGCTTCCTCATCATGACGGCGGTCTGGACCCAGATTGGCCGGCTCCAGGTTTCGCAGGCGGGTGGCCCCTCCACGGAGGAGGAGCAGCAGCAGGAGGAGCAGACCAAGACGGTCCAGCTCAACCTGCTCATCACGCCCACGGAGCTGCGGCTGTCCGCGGACCAGAGCGCCTTCGAGCCGATTCCCCTCACCAAGGACGCGAAGGGCAAGACGGACCTGTCCAAGCTGGTGGCGCGCTTCAAGGAATTGAAGGCGCAGCTGCCGGACCAGTCCGCCATCACCCTGCAGCCTGAAGACAAGGTCCGCTACGAGGACCTGGTCCGTATCATCGACGAGTGCATCGGCTCCGGGTTGCCCCAGGTGTCGGTGTCCGCGGCGATGGGCTAGCCGCTTCACGGAGCTCACGACACGTCATGGCCATTCAGGTTCCAGGCAAGCGATACGGCAAGCGGCTCCAGCACTCCAAGGTGTTCGGGCACGGCGCGACCGCGAAGAAGAGCGGTTACTCCGACCTGCTCATCACCCCGCTGGTCGACATGTTCATCATCATCGTGCTCTTCCTCATCGCGAACTTCTCCGCGACGGGCGAGGTGCTGAACATGACCAAGGACATCGAGCTTCCCGAGGCGGTCAACGTCCAGGAAGTGGAGATGCACCCGGTGGTGATGGTCTCTGGAGAGCAGATCAGCGTCTCCGGCACCATCATTGGCCGCGTGGAGGACTTCACCAAGGACGAGTACCTCAACATTCCGTCGCTGGAGGAGAAGCTCCGCGACATGAAGAAGCAGTACGAGGACCTCCACTCCATGGCGCAGGACACGGCCAACACCTTCAAGGGCGACATCAACATCCAGGCCCACAAGGACGTGGAGTACTCCATCATCAAGCGGGTGATGTTCAGCTGCGCCACGGCGGGCTACAACAACATCAACTTCGCGGTGATTACCGCCGGTGGTGGCGACGCGGAGAAGGAAGCCAGCGCGAAGGCCACCCCGTAGCTTCCAGGTGATGGGGCCTCTGGGCCCCGCGACGCCCTGGTCCTCGTGGCCAGGGCGTTTTCGTTTTTGAAGAAGGACCCCTGTTCATGCTGCTTCGTGCCGTCATCTTCGATTTGGATGGAACCCTGGTGAACTCGCTGGGGGACATCGCCGACGCGACGAACCACGCGCTGGTCCACCACGGCCTGCCCACCCACCCGGAGGCCGCCTACCTGCGCTTCGTGGGCAGCGGTGTCCGGGAGTTGATTCGCCGGGCGGTGCCCGCGGGGCAGGACGCGCTCATCGAGCCGGTGCTGGCCACCTACAAGGCCTACTACGACGACCACCTGTTCGACCGGACCGTCCACTATCCGGGCATCCCGGAGATGCTGACGGCGCTGGCGGAGCAGGGCGCGCGGCTGGCGGTGCTCAGCAACAAGTCAGACGACTTCGTGAAGCGCCTGGTTGAACGCCTGCTGCCACGGGTGCCCTTCGCGGCCGTGTACGGCGAGCGTCCGGAGCTGCCGCGCAAGCCGGACCCGACGGCGGCGCTGGCGCTGGCCTCGGAGCTGGGTGTGCCGCCCGCGGCCTGTGCCTTCGTGGGGGACACGTCCATCGACATGGACACGGCGCGCGCGGCGGGGATGTACGGCGTGGGCGTGGCCTGGGGCTTCCGCGAGGTGCACGAGCTGCAGGCCCATGGCGCTCGCGCCGTGGCCGCAACCGCGGAGGAGTTGCTGGCGGCGTTGCGGGACGCCAGGCCTTGACGCTTTGAGCAGGAGGGAAGGTCCATGAACGCTGAGGCATCACCCCGCGGGATTCGCGCGCGGGTCTGGCGGCGGTTGCTGTCTCCCGGGAGTGAGTACTTCGAGCTGCGAGCGCGCCCGGAGGGCTGGGTGCTCGCGGGCTCGGTGGTGCTCGTGGACGAAGGGCTGCCGCACTTCGTGGAGTACTCCGTCACCACCAACGCGGCGTGGGAGACGCAGGAGGTCCACGTCCTTCGGCGGAACGGGGACGGCGAGGCCCGGCTCCAGCTCCGCGTGGACGCGGAGCGGCGCTGGTGGAAGGGCGACGAGGAGGTGGTCCACCTTCGCGGCTGCCCGGACATCGACGTGGCGTGCACGCCGTCCACCAACACGCTGCCCATCCGGCGGCTCGGGCTGGAAGTGGGACAGGCGGCGGACGTGCGTGCCGCGTGGATTCGAATCCCGAGCCTCGCGCTGGAGGTGCTGCCCCAGCGCTACACGCGGCTGACCGAGACGCGCTACCGCTATGAGAGCAACGGCGGCCGCTTCGTCGCGGAGGTGGATGTCGACGCGGACGGCATCGTGACGAACTATCCCCCCGGTTGGGAGCGCGTCGCCGTCACCGGGGAATGACGCCCGGGGCGCGCGCTGCTGGCTTGCGGAGCGCATCTGCGGCGGGGCGTGTCGGTTTCCTGACACGCGGGCGAGCAGCGCGTTTCGCCCGCATGTCCGGAGTGGCGTCACGGCGCCGCGTTACACGACCGTGACTCTGAACTTCTCTTTGTCCTCGGCGCGGTTGTGCGCGGTGACCGCGGCGACGATGTGGCACACCCAGCCCAGACACCCACCGGTACCAATCCAGAAGCCCGGGGTGATGATGAGCCAGAAGAGGCCCCGGAGCAGGTCCCCGTTGTAGATCTGCCCCACGCCGGGGATGAGGAACGACAGAAGGGCTGCGATTGCGGGACGCGACATGGTTCGGGTGACCTCCTTGTCCTCCCCTACGGGCCAGTTCCGAAGCCATTGCACTTTCCCTATTGGCTCCTGGACGGTTGCCTTCCGGTCAACCGTGGGACAGGTGCATTACCGATGCGGCCCCGGCTAGCATGGCGCTCATGGATACCCGCCGGGTCGGCGGGCGGGTGTCGGGGGGATGGGTCATCTTCGGGCTGCTCCGAGCCACCGTACGTGGAGTCCAAGGCCGGCATCTGATGGAGATGCTGGGCCTGGTCGTCGTGTATCTCCTGGCGGGCACCCTGGGGCAGAAGGTGGCCACCGTGGGCAGTATCAGCCCGGCCTGGCCACCCGCGGGAGTGGCGCTGGCGGGGTTGGTGGTGCTGGGGGTGTCGCGCTGGCCCGGGGTCTTCGTGGGCGCGTCCTTCATGGCGTTCATGTCGGAGGTGCCCGCCGTGGCGGCGCCCGCCGTGGGCGCGGGCAACACGCTGGCGGCGGTGCTCGGCGTGGGCCTGCTGCGGCGGGTGGGCTTCGACAAGGGATTGGAGCGCATCCGCGACGTCGTCGCGCTGTGCGCGGGGGCGGGCGCCTGTGCCTGGGGGTGAGCGCCGTCGTGGGCACCGCGAGCCTCGTGCTGAGCGCGCGGATTCCCTGGACCTCCCTGGCCGCGGGCCTGCGCGTGTGGTGGGTGGGGGACTTGATGGGCGTGCTGGTGGTGGCGCCGCCGCTGATGTTGTTCCGGCGCTGGACATGGCCTCGGCGGGGCGGTGAGGCGGTGGTGCTGGCGGGCCTCACCACCGTGCTGGGCGGCGCCATCTTCTTCGTGCCCGAGCTGCCGCGCAGCGCGGCGCATGCGGCGACGTTCCTCCTCTTCCCCATGTCCGCCTGGGCGGCGCTGCGCTTCGGTCCTCGGGGCGCGGCGGCGGCCACGCTGTACATCGCGGCGGCCTCCATCGTGGGCACCGCGCGGGGGCAGGGGCCCTTCGCCACGGATGACCTGACGCAAGACTTGCTGGTGCTTCAGCTCTTCATCGCCGCCAACGCCGTCACCGGGCTGCTGCTGGCGGCGGCGAGCACCGAGCGGCAGCGCGCCATCGGCCAGCTCCAACTGCTGGGCACCACCGTGCGCAGCGTGCACGAAGGCGTCCTCATTGCCGAGGTGCGCGGCGACGGCGCGCTGCGCACCGTGTTCTCCAACCAGGCCCTGTGCTCGCTGCTGGGCTACCGGTTGGAGGAACTGGTGGGGAAGGACCCGTGCGAGCTCTACGGCGCGCAGGAGCCGGAGTTCCGCCAGCGCACGCGTCAGTCGCTGTTCGCGGGCGAGCCGGTGTTCGCGGAGGTGCAGTTGATGCAGAAGGAGGGCGGCCTCGTGTGGAGCGAGGTGCTGCTGTCCCCGGTGCGCGCCACGGGCGAGGACATCACCCACTTCGTGGCCACCCATCGCGACATCTCCGCCACCAAGGAACTCCAGGCCCGCCTGGTGGCGGCCGAGCGCGTGGCCGCGGTGGGGACGCTCGCGGCCGGCGTGGGGCATGAAATCAACAACCCGCTGGCCTACCTGGTGTTGAACCTGGAGGCCGCCGAGCGCGGACTGACGCAGGGCGGGATGACGGGCATGCGCGAGGCGATGTCCAGCGTGCGCGGCGCGTTGGAGGGCGCCGAGCGCATCCGCCTCATCGTCCGCGACCTCCAGGTGTTCAGCCGTCAGGGGAGCCAGGACCAGGGGTTGGTGGACCTCAACGCGCTGGTGCCGCCCGCGGTGCGCATCATCAGCCATGCGCTGCGCCACCGCGCCCGGCTGGTGGAGGAGTTCGGGCCCGTGCCGCGCGTATCGGGCAGCGAGGCCCGGTTGGGGCAGGTGCTGCTCAACCTGCTGGTGAACGCGATGCAGGCCATCCCGGAGGGCAACCCGTCGATGAACGAGGTGCGCGTGCGCACCAGCACGGATGCCTCAGGGCGGGCCCGCGTGGACGTGGTGGACAGCGGCGCGGGGATTGCCGCGCACGTGCTGCCGCGCATCTTCGAGGCCTTCTACACCACCAAGTCCAGCGGCGAGGGCACGGGGTTGGGGCTCGCCATCTGCCAGCAGATTGTCCGCGCGCACGGGGGCGAGTTGGAGGTCCGCAGCGAGCCCGGACGGGGCTCCGTCTTCAGCGTGCTGTTGCCGCCCGCGCGAGTGCAGGTGCCCACGCCGCCGAGGCCGTTGCCGCGCGTCAGCTTGCCGCAGCCCACCGGGCCGCGGCGTGGCCGGGTGCTGGTGGTGGATGACGAGCCGCGCCTCGCGCAGTCCATGCGGCTGCTGCTGGAGCCCTTTCACGACGTGGTCACCACCACGCGGGGCGGCGAGGCGCTTGCGTTGGTGGACGCGGGCCACCGCTTCGACGTCATCCTGTGCGACTTGCAGATGCCGGAGACGGACGGCGCCGCCGTCTACCACCACCTGTGTGCCCATGCGCCGGACCAGGCCGCGAGGGTGGTGTTCATCTCGGGCGGGGCCTATACGCCGGAGTCCCGCGCGTTCATCGACTCCGTGCCCTTGCGCGTGCTGGAGAAGCCGGTCCGCCCGGACGTGCTCATGGGCACGGTGGACGCGGCCCTGGCGGCGGCGGAGCCGCGCGGGGACGATGCGTCACCCGTGGCGGCCGTCGGCGGCGTGCGGCACTGAGGCAAGCGCCGCCCGGCAGGGTGGCCTCACGCCGGAGCATCCACCCGCGCCAGTGCGTCCCGGATGGCGGCGCACAGCGCGGCGCGCTCCGTGAAGAGCGCGGTGACGTGCCCGGCATCCACCCAGCGCAGCTCGCTCCGAGGCCAGTGCGCGTGCAGCGCCCGCGTTTCATCTCCGGGCACGAAGCCATCGCGCCGGCAGGCGACCAGGACGGCGGCTTCCGGCTGCCGGGGCGGCGGGAAGCGCGTGAGATTCGCCAGGTCGAAAATCCGTCCCAGCCGGAGCCGGGCCTGCTCCGCGTCGCGCCGGGGGCCATCCAGCAGCGCGAAGGCAATGGACCAGGACAGCAGCCCCTGCGTGAAGACGGGAACGGGCGACGCTCCGGCCGCGAGCGCCGCTACGGCGAGTGGCTCTGGGACGACGGCCGCCGTCAGCGCCGCCATGTAGCCGCCCATGCTGTAGCCCGCCACGCCCACGCGCGTGTGCCCTTCTCCGCGCAGCCATGCGAGCAGGGAGCGGGCCTCGTCGACCATGCCCAGGTTCATCAAGACGTGGTCGCTGACGGTGCGCAGCGCGCCGCCCTTCTGCCCCACCGGACGGCGCAGGCCGTAATAGGGATTCTCCAGCAGGAACAGGTCGATGCCTTCCCGCGCCAGCGGCGCATACATCCGCTCGCGCAGCGAGAAGCCCTCCTCACGGGACGCGGCGAGCACGACACAGGCTCCGCGCGACGGTCCGCTCCCCGCCCTCAACCACCGGACGTGCGCCGTGCGCGCCGCCACGTCGAGCCGGGCCAGCGGGGACGGAAAGGTCCCATCCCGGACCTGGAGGCCGCGCTGGAGCCGGGGCGCGCTCCACTCCGGCGCGATGGGCGGAGGCCGCTGCTGGAACGGCGCGGCGTCCGCGACCTCTTCCAGGAACTGCTCGTCACCCCAGCCCTGGGAGAAGAGCCGGGCGCGGCGGGACAGGCCCGCGAAGAGGACGTCCACCGGATGGGTTCGCAGCACCCGTGCATCCTACTGCCCCCGCCCTTGACGCCGCGACCACTTTAATCAAATGATTAGATCAATGGATTTATTCAAGGGGCTGTTCCAGTCACTGCCTCGGGTGGGGGCCTGGTTCCTCCAGGGGGACATCCAGCCCGAGGAGGTCCGTGCCTTCTGGTGGCACCTGCGGCGGTGCTTCCGCGCGGACGCCGTGTCGTGCCACGCGGGCCCGGCGCGGTTCCCGCGACCGCCCGGTGTGGCCCGGGCGCACTGCCTCCACCTGCCCTTCGAGGTGGGCGAGCCCGCGCCGGGTGGGACTTGTGGCGTCAGGTGGTCGCGTGCACCCACGCGGTCCAGCACGTCCTCCAGGGCGAAGAGGACGGGCCGGAGGCATCTTCCTCCGCGCGAGCCCGGAGTGAGACACAGGCCCTGCGCTGCGACCTGGAGTTGCACTTCTGGCGGCATGGCGTCACGCCGCCGCTCTGGAGCCTGGCCTCGCGGCTGCGCGCGCGGGGCTGTCGCGCGGAGGACATCGTGGAGGCGGGGCACGTGCTCGCCCTGGCCGCCGCGTCCATCCGGCGTGGCGCCGTGGAAAACGAGGCCTCGCACGTGGCCCTCCAGTGGTTGGAAGCGCACGTGCCCCATTTGCGGTGGGACCGGGCGTATCATTCCCGGGCTCGTTAGGAATGCGGCTGGGGGGAGCCGGGCTTATCACTCCAAGGTGCCCCCCATGACCGCTCAAGAACGCATCGAGCGTGCCGCCAGCGCGCTGAAGGTCTTCCCCCTCCCGTCGGCGGTGCTGTTCCCGCACACCGTCATTCCGCTGCACATCTTCGAGCCCCGCTACCGGGCGCTCGTCCGGGACGCGCTGGCGGGAGACCGCGTCCTGGCGCTGTCCCAACTGGAGCCGGGTTGGGAAGGCAACTATGGGGGCCAGCCGCCCATGCTGCCCATGATGTGCGCGGGCATCATCGTCTGGGACGAACAGGTGGAGGAGGGGCGCTACAACATCCTCCTCCAAGGCGTGAGCCGCGTCCGCATGACGTCCGAGCTGACGACCGACAAGGCCTACCGCGAGGTGCTCGCGGAGGCGCTGCCGGACGTGCCCTACGAGGGCCCGGAAGAGGAGCAGCTCCGGCAGGCGGTCTTCGAGCTGGCGGGCCGCGTCCCACCCTCCTTCGCGGAGAACCTGCTGCCGGTGGCCGCGCGGGCCCAGGGCGGCATGCTCGCGGATGTGGTGGCGTCCGCCGTTATTCCGGAGCCCGAGCGGCGGCAGGAGCTGCTGGCGGAGCTGGACGTGCGCAAGCGCCTGGAGGGCGTGCTGGAGGACGTGGGCGCGCTCATTGGCAGGCTCCAGCCGCTGCGGCCCACCGGCCCCTTGAACTGAGCGGGTTGCGCTTGCCTTGGGCGGCGGGCCGCGCATTGCTGCGCCCCGGACGCGTCATCGAAAGGGACGGGAGCAACAACCATGCGGCTCGTGAAGCTCGGGCTTGCCAGTGTGAACACCACCGTGGGGTCCTTCACCCGGAACACGGACAGGGCGCTGGTGTTGGCGGGGAAGATGGCGGCGGAGGGCGTCACGCTGGGCGTCTTCCAGGAGCAGCTCATCGCGGGCTACCCGGCCGAGGACATGGTCCAGTGGCAGGGCTTCATGGACCGCCAGTGGCCAGAGCTGGAGCGCTTCGCGCGTGAGACGGCGTCCCTGTCCACCGTCTTCGTGGTGGGCGTGGGCGTGGCGCACCAGGGCCTGCGCCTCAACTGCGCGGCGGTGGTGGCCGGTGGCCACATCCTGGGCCTGGTCCCCAAGGAGAAGCTGCCCACCTACAGCGTCTTCTACGAGGCGCGCACCTTCGGCCGGGGCCAGCCGCGCATGGCGGAGGTCCACCGGGGTGTGCCGCTGGGGGACTACCTGTTCCGCTTCGACTTCGGCGTGGTGTCCCCGGAGGTGTGTGAGGACATCTGGAGCGCGGACGGCCCCATGCGGCGGCGCACGTACTCCGGCGCGGAGCTGGTGGTGAACCTGTCCGCGTCCCCCTTCCGGCTGGGCTTCGTGGAGACGCGACGCGAGCTCATCGCCACCCGCGCGGCGGACCACCAGTGCACCATCGCCTACTGCAACGCGGTGGGCAGCAACGACGGCCTCATCTTCGACGGCGGCGGCTTCCTCAACCAGAACGGCCGCCACGTCATGGAGACGCCGCGCTTCCAGGAAGGCTATGCGGCGGCGGTGGTGGACCTGGACCGCACCCTGCGCCTGCGCGCGGAGGCCACCACCTGGCGCGTGGACCGCGAGTCGTGGCTCGCGAGCGGAGGCCAGGCCGTGCCGGTGCTGGACTGCACCCACGCGGTGCGGACGCGGCGCGAGTCGCTGACGTACCCGGTGCCCTCCCACCGCAGCTTCTTCCTGCCGTCCCCGGACACGCGCCGCACCGCGCGGGACGCGCTGTGCGAGGACATCCTGGACGCGCTCTCCCTGGGCGTGGGCGACTACTTCGAGAAGACGCGCGCCTTCAAGGTGCTGGGCATCGCGCTATCGGGCGGACGGGACTCGCTGCTGACGCTGCTCATCGCGCACCGCTACGCGAAGCGCGCGCGGCCGGAGAACCCCGGCTCGCTCATCCAGGCGTTCTACATGCCCAGCCGCTACTCCAGCGACGCCACGCGCGACGCGGCGGAGACGATTGCGCGCGAGCTGGGCGTGGCCTTCCAGGTGGTCTCCATCGACGAGGCCTTCGCGCGTGAGCGCGACGTCGCGAGGACGATGCTGGGCGGCAAGGACGTCACGCCCATTACCGAGCAGAACATCCAGGCCCGCCTGCGCGCCCAGCGCATGTGGAACTGGAGCAACTCCTGCGGCGGGCTCTTCCTGCAGACGGGCAACATGAGCGAGAAGTCCGTGGGCTACACCACCATTGGTGGCGACCTCATGGGCGCGCTGGCCGTCATCGCCAACGTCCCGAAGACGGTGGTGATGTACCTGCTCGACTACCTCCAGGACACCACGGGGTACGAAGGCATCCGCAAGGTGCTGGCCAAGCCCGCGGGGCCGGAGCTGGCGCATGACCAGGTGGGCGAGGATGAGTTGATGCCTTTCCCCATCCTGGACGCCTGCTTCTACCTGTACGGCAGTGAGAAGCTGACGCCCGCCGAAATCCTCCAGGCGCTCACCGCCATGTTCCCGGAGGTGGATGCGGCGCGGTTGAGCGGCTACGTGGAGAAGTTCGTCCGCCTCTTCCAGCAGTCCATCTACAAGTGGGTGCAGTCACCGCTGTCGCTCCACATCGGCAACCTGGACCTGGACCGCGAGCGCGCGTTGCAGCTCCCCGTCGTCACCGGCACGGAGTGGATGCGCCAGGGGTAGCGCGCTGTCGTCCGCTGCTCGCACCGTACAGGTGTGGGCAGCCCACCACGCCCGGTGGCCTGCTCCCCGGGCAATTACCCCCGGGGGTGAGAGGCGCTGCCGCGCCTTGCCGGATGTCGCGCGGGAAACAACCTTCATGTCTGCCACTCGACGATGGAGGCATGGATGAAAGCGAAGATTCTGGCGGGCGCCGTTGCGGCGCTCATGTACGGAGGCGTTGCCGTTGCTGATGACGGCGACTGCCCGCCACCGCAGGCCAGCACCAGCCAGAGCCAGCAAGACGCGATGGTGGCCCAGTCGCAGCAGGATGACCTGAGCGGGGACGACATGCTCCAGGAGGATGACACCATCATCCTGGAGACCGAGCCCGTCCCCGATGTCTCCGGTCAGCAGTCCCAGGACGGCATGGGCATCGGTGGCAGTGGTCAGCAGGGCATGGACGACGCGGCCATGGGTGGCAGCGGCCAGCAGCCCTCGGAGGCCCAGGGCGAGGTGTACATGAACGTGCCCGTCCGCTGCGAGCCCGTGGGGCAGCAGCAGGGCATTGGAGGCAGCGGGCAGGAGTCCATGACACCGCCTCCCGCCGCGCCACAGGGCACGCATGACAGCGAGCAGCTCGTGGTGCCGCCGGCGCCGCCGTTGGACACGGGCGGAACGGGCGGCAGCGGGCAGCCTTCCACGCAGCCCGTCTACCCGGAGCCGGAGTCCGCGTACCCGCCGCCGGAGGACGCCACGGGCGGCAGCGGCATCGCCACGACGCCGCCTCCCTCCAACTTCCAGCCGTCGGCCGGGCGCGCCGAGCCGCTGGAGGTGGAGAAGCGTGAGGACAAGAACAAAATCAAAGGCCTCTCCGTGATGCTGGGCGGTGGTGTGGAGGGTTACACCGGCGCGCTGGCTCCGCAGCTCAGCCCCGGTGCCACCGCGGGTGTTCGCGCGGCCATCAAGCCGTCCAAGGTGCTGGGCCTCGAGCTGGGCTACACGGGCGCGCTCAACAACATCCGCAACGCGGAGACGGGCGCGAGCGGGCCGGACCTGGTTCGTAACGGTGGTCAGGCCGTGCTGACGCTGGGCATCGCGCCCACCGCGTGGCAGCCGTACCTGCTGGGCGGCATCGGCATCAACGACTACAACTTCCGGGGCGGCGAGTCCCTGGGGTACCGCGATGACACCGTGGGCAACGTGCCCGCGGGCCTGGGTCTGCGAGGCCACGTCGGCCACTTCGTGGTGGACGCGCGCGCCAACTACAACTTCCTCTTCGACAAGGACTTCGCCCCGGGCATCGACCCCGCCGGCGGTGACTTCGAGGGAGGCGGCAGCTACCAGGGCACGGTCAGCATCGGCGGTACCTTCTGACGCGAAGACGAAGCCCCAGGTGTTTTGAACTGGAAGCGGTGGCGCGGTGCCCGATAACGGACGGGCCCGCGCCGCCGTGCTTTCAAGGGGCGCACTGGCGCCCCGGTCGCGCTAAGGTGCCGTCCTTTCACGCGGTCAGAGGAGTGTTGGATGGCTTTGAGTTTGGATGACGTGAAGGTGGGCACCGGCACCGAGGCGACGGCCGGCAAGACGGTCACCGTGCACTACGTGGGGACGCTGACCAACGGCTCCAAGTTCGACAGCAGCCGGGACCGGGGCCAGGGCTTCACGTTCCGCCTGGGCGCCGGGCAGGTCATCGAGGGCTGGGACAAGGGCGTGGCCGGCATGAAGGTGGGCGGCGTGCGCAAGCTCACCATCCCGCCGGAGATGGGATATGGCGCGCGCGGGTTCCCGCCCGTTATTCCCCCCAACTCCACCCTGCTTTTCGAGGTGGAGCTCCTGGACGTTCGCTGAAAGCGAGGACCTGATGGCGGCGGTCGAAATCACCAAGGACAACTTCAAGGAGACGGTGTCCAAGGAGGGCATCGTCATGCTGGATTGGTGGGCGTCGTGGTGCGGCCCCTGCCGTGCCTTCGCGCCCATCTTCGAGCAGACCTCGAACAAACATCCGGACATCGTCTTCGGGAAGATTGATACGGATGCCCAGCAGGAGCTGTCCGGGGCGTTCGAGATTCGCTCCATCCCCACGCTCATGGTGTTTCGTGACGGGATTCTCCTGTTCGAGCAGCCAGGGGCGCTGCCAGCCGCCGCGCTGGAGGACCTGCTCAAGCAGGTGAGGGCGCTGGACATGGAGCAGGTCCGCAAGGAAGTCGCCGCCAAGCGCGGCGAGCCGCCGCAGGCCTGAAGGCTGCCTTCAGACGCCGGGAGGGAGGCCGGTGGCAGGTCCGCCGCCGGCCGCCCGCCGCGTCGCAGGGACGCCTCCACCCGGGGGGGGAACGCGACCGTCCCGGGGACTGTTGTGGAGACATGGCACGCAGCGGTCAGGCCCGGACGGGTCGGCCGGCGGACGCCGCTCCATTCCCACCCCACGCCTGGATTCGATGCCGCATTCCGTTTTTCGAGACCCATCGGGTGAGGACACGCCACGCGCGCGCATCCTCCTGGTGGACGACACGCCCGCCAACCTGCTGTCCCTGGAGGCCACCCTGGAGCCGCTCGGCCAGGAGCTGGTGCTGGCCCGCTCTGGCGAGGAGGCGCTGCGCGAGCTGCTGCGCGCGGAGTTCGCCTGCATCCTGATGGACGTGCAGATGCCGGGCCTGGACGGGCTGGAGACCGCGCGTCTCATCCGTTCGCGCGAGCGGACGCGCTACGTGCCCATCCTCTTCATCACCGCCATCAACCGCGAGGCGGCCTTCATCACCCGGGGCTACGCCCAGGGGGCGGTGGACTACCTGCTCAAGCCCGTGGACCCGGACATCCTGCGCGCCAAGGTGCAGGTGTTCGTGGACCTGTACCTGCGCGGTGAACAGGTGAAGCGGCAGGCGGTGGAGCTCGCGGAGCGACGCCGCGTCGAGGAAGCGGCGCAGCGCGCCTCCGAGCTGGAGCAGCAGCTCATGGGCATCGTCGGCCATGACATCCGCACGCCCCTGTCCGTCGTGCTGACGACGGCGAAGAGCCAGCTCTCCAGCGGGGCGCTGGAGCCCGCGCAGCAGAAGGCGTTCGAGCGGGTGGCGCGCTCCGGGGAGCGCATCCAGCACATCGTGGACCTGCTCATGGACTTCACGCGCTCGCGCCTGGGGGACGGCATCCCCGTCATGCCCCGGGCGGGCGACCTCAACGAGGTGTGCCGGGAGGTGGCGGACGAGCTGCAGGTGGCCCGGCCGGGCCGCCTCATCCGGTGCGACTTCTCACGCGACAGCCTGCACGGCGTCTGGGACCTGGAGCGCATGGCCCAGGTGGTGGCCAACCTGCTGGACAACGCCCTGAAGTACAGCCCGGAGCCGTCCGCCGTCCGCCTCTCCACCTGGGAGAAGCCGGACGCCGTCTTCCTGGAGGTCCACAACGAGGGCGCGCCCATTCCCCAGGCGCTGCTGCCGCACCTGTTCGAACCCTTTCGCCGGGGCGACGCCTCACAGGCGCAGGCCCAGACGAGCATGGGCCTGGGGCTCTACATCGCCCGCGCCGTCGTCGAGGCGCATCGGGGGCGGCTGTCGGTGCGCTCCTCGGAAGCCGAGGGCACCACCTTCCGCCTCTGCCTGCCCCGGCGGGCGGACGCCAGGCCGCCCGTCAGCCGTGCCAGCGACGCGGGCGCGTCTCCCGCGCCCATGCTGGCGTGAACCGCCGTCACTTCACCACGGTGCAGACGCCGCCCCCGTTGAGGTGGGCCTGATCCACCACGCTCTGGGTGATGAACTCCTGGAGCGTGCGCACGTCGTACGCGCCGGGCTGGTAGATGACGGGCTGACCCTGGGCGTCGCGCAGCTCGTTGCCGTCGCGGTCTCTGAGGTCGGTGAGCGCCTGCGTGGCGAGCCCCTCGGGGATGATGACGTTGTCCTCGCCCGCGGTGGCCGCGATGGCCTCGAAGCGGAGCTGCACGCCCCGGTGCGTGCCCAGCCTGTCGTAGAACATGTGCTCGGCGTGGATGGTGACCTCGGGCCGGGCGATGGAGCCCTCGGGGACGACGATGCCCTGCGTGCCGTCCGCGCCGTTGATGCAGTTGTTCATCAGCGCGGTGACGGGGAAGCCCATGCGGAAGCGCAGCACGGGCTCGTTCTGCTTCGTCGCGTGGCCTTCCACGTAGTAGCTGAAGCCGCGCTCGCGCATCATCACGAGGTCCTCCGCGGAGACCTGTCCGTCCGCCAGCTCGGTGCGCGCCTCGGGAGGACTCACCCGGAAGCCCACGTCCCAGCGGCCCGCCGGAACGCCCGTCAAATCCACCAGGGGGATGTCGCCCTTCTGCACGTCCACCAACACGTGGCGGCTGCTGGCGCGGGTCTCCCCGGAGGCGGAGGTGAGGGTGACGTCTCCCAGGGACACCAGGTAGCGGGTGAACTGGATGGACCAGCCATCCTGGAAGAGCGTGTCCGGAAGTCCACGCTGCGTTCCATCACCGCCACTCATCGTGACGTGGACGTCGCCCGTGGCCACGTTGTCACAGGCCGTGCCCGTCAGGCCCCAGGCCACCAGGGCCGCGCACCACCACTTCCGGGACTGTCGCCGCTGCGTATTCATGCAATAGATAGTTAATTGCAACATGGTTGCGAGTCAATCGGAGCTGTGGTGTATCTGGGGTGTGGATGCAACCCGGATGCATGAACGCCGCTCCAGGGCGGGCCGCTCCGGAACCCCTAGTGAGGTCATCACCCGTGTGGATTCCGACTCTGGTGCTCTGCGTGCTGAGCGCCACGGGCGAATTGCCTGTGACTCCACCCGTTCCTCTGGAGGCGCCAGGGCCCGTGCTGCCCGCGGAGGTGCCTCCTCCCGAGGTGCCCGCCACCGTCCTGCTGCGGCTCACCATCGACCGCACGGGCGAGGTGTCCCAGGTGGAGGTGCGGCAGTCCGCTGGCGTTGCGTTTGATTCCGCCGCGATGAATGCCGCGCTGCGCTGGCGCTTCCAGCCGGCCCGGCGCGGCGAAGAGGCCATCGATGTGCGGGTGGATGTGCCCGTCACCTTCGTGCCCCCCGTGCATGGCCACCACATCGAGCCCGTGGCCTTCGGGCAGGGCTCGGAGGCACCGGCCGTCGCGGACGCAACGCGCGCGGGAGCGTCGCCTGGCGAAGAGTCCGCCTCGGACGCGCCGGTGGCGCAAGAGCCACCGGCCTTCTCCACCACGGTGCGGGGTGCCTCTCATGCGCCGCCGCCGGTGGCGGTGGGGGACTTCCACATTCCGGTGGGCCAGCTCGCGGACGTGCCGCGCCGCTCCGCTTCGGACCTGATGCTGCTGGCGCCCGGCGTGATGCTGGCCAACCACGGCGGCGAGGGCCATGCGGAGAGCATCTACATCCGCGGCTTCGATGCGGGCGAAGGCAAGGACGTGGAGCTGCGCCTCAACGGCGTCCCGCTCAACGAGGTGTCCCACTCGCACGGCCACGGCTACGCGGACACGTACTTCATCATCCCGGAGCTGGTGGAGTCCCTGCGCGTCACCGAGGGGCCCTATGACCCGTCCCAGGGCGACTTCGGCGTGGCGGGCACGGTGGAGTACCAGCTCGGGCTGGCGCGGCGCGGCCTCACCGCGTCGCTCTCCACGGGCAGCTTCGCCGCGCGCCGGCTGTCCCTGCTCTGGGGCCCGCCAGAGGCCAGTGACTCCACCTTCGTGGGGCTGTTGCTGCGTCAGGGCCACGGCTTCGGGCCCAACCGCTCCTACGCGAACGCGGGCGTCATGGCGCAGGTGGAGCTGCGCGTGGGTGATGAGTCGCGGCTGCGTCTGTTCGGCACCAGCTACGGCTCGCGCTTCGCCTCCGCGGGCGTGGTGCGGGAGACGGATGTCGTGGACACGCGCATGCCGTGCGCCACGGACGCGGACTCACAGTTCTTCTGCTCCTACGACCCCAACCAGGGCGGCGCGGGACAGCGCCACATCCTCTCCGCAGAGCTCCAGTCCCGGCTGAAGAACGGTGGGCGCTTCGTCCAGCAGGGCTACGTCATCCTTCGGCAGACGCGCATTCGCGACAACTTCACGGGCTTCCTCCAGGACACCACGCCGCCGGATGGCGAGAGCCAGCGCGGTGACAACACGGAGGGCTACTACCGCGGCTCCACCGTGGGCCTGCGGGGCCGCTACACGCCGGGGCTCACGCTGCTGGGACAGCCGCAGCCCTTGGAACTCGGCTACGTCGCCCGCTACGACGACGTGCGCACGCGCTCGCGCCGGCTGCGGGACAGCGGCGGTGTGCCCTACGCGGCCGTCTTCGACAACCAGGTGCGTACCACCAACCTGGGCGCCTACGCCTCGTTGCGAGTCGCCCCCCTGTCGTGGCTCACCCTCCGCGGTGGCGTGCGCCTGGACACCTTCCTCTTCGGCGTGGACGACCACAACCGCCCCGTCGAGGACCGCGACGGCCCCGGCTGCCCGACGAGTCCCTGGAGGCCTATGGCTTCTTCGCCAGCCCGCGCGCCTCGGCGGAGATTCGTCTGACGCCCCGGCTCACCTGGCTCACCAGCGCGGGCCTGGGCGCGCGCTCCAGTGACGCCGCCGCCTTGTCCGACGCGGAGCTGGCGCCCTACGCCCGCGTGGCCTCGGGCGAGACGGGCCTGGGCTGGCGGTTGGACGGCCCCCTGTCGCTGGAGGCGCGCGGCGCCTTCTTCGCCACCCGCGTGTCGCAGGACTTCGTCTTCGACGAGACGGTGGGCCGCAACCAGCCCGTGGGCGCCTCGCAGCGGCTGGGCGCCTTCGTCAGCGCGCGTGGGACGTTGCAGAACCGCGTGGACATCCAGGCCTCGCTGGCCTGGGCGCGTGCCACGTTGCCGGTGCCCGGGGCCTCGGCGTGGAAGCTGTGGGACGGGACGGTGATGCCCTACATCCCGGAGCTGCTGGGGCGCGTGGATGCGTCGCTGCGCGGCACTGCCCGCGTCGCGGGCCAACTGGTGGACTGGAACGTGGCCCTGGGGCACAGCGCCATCGGTCCCCGTCCCCTGCCGTTGGACCGCTACAGCGCGCCCATCTTCCTGTTCGACGTGGGCACGCGGGCCCGGTGGAAGTCGGTGGAGCTGGGCCTGTCGGTGGAGAACCTGCTCGACACGCGCTGGCGGGAATCGGAGTTCAACTTCGTCTCCAACTTCCGCGGCCCGGACGCGCCGCCGTCGCTGATGGCCACCCGTCACTTCACCGCGGGCGCGCCACGCACCTTCATGGGCACGCTCACCCTGCACCTGGACTTCCAGGAGGACTCGCCATGACGTCCCCGCTGCGCACCACCCGTCGCGCCTTCAGTCTGATGTTGGGTACCGCGCTCGTGGGAGGCGCGTCCGCCTGTGGCCTCTCCGGCACGGGAGGCCGCAGCGTCACCTTCCGCATGGGCCTGCGCACCGCGAGAGCCCCAGGCGAAGACATGCTCGGCGAGTTCACCACCGACACCGGCTGGCGCGTCCGCCTGTCGTCCGGGTTGATGGTGCTGGGGCCCATCTACATCTTCGAGAACGCCTCTCCGCTGGAGCCCACGGCCTCGGCGCCGCGCCTTCTGCAACGGCTGGGGCAGTGGCTGCTGCCCACCGCGCACGCCCATGACGGGCACTTCTTCTCTGGCGGCACGGTGCTGGGGGAGTGGGACCGCGAGGTGGTGTTCGACCTGCTGGCGGAGTCGGGCGAGGTGCGGGAGCTGGGGCGCTCACCGGGCATCGCCGGATTGGCGCGCTCCTTCTCGTTGCTGCTCCAGCCGCCGTCCCGGGCCCTGGGCGCGGAAGGCGCGGCGCTGGGAGGCCGGTCCATGATTCTGGAGGGGACCGCGTCCCGGCAGGAGACGCAGGTTCCATTCCGGGTGGCCCTGGACTTCCCGCCGCCCGTGGAGCTGCAACGCGTGGACTTCGTGCCCATCGCGGTGGAGCTCGACGAGGGCGGCCGCTTCGTCGTGGAGGTGCAGCCGCACCGCTGGTTCGAGGGCGCGCACTTCGACCGGGTGACGGTGCCCGCCAGCGGCGAGCCGGTGGAGCTGACGCCCGAGACGCAGGTGTACCGGGCGCTGACGCTCAACGTACGCCGCTACACCGCCTTCGCTGGGACGTGGGAGCCCGCCTGACGCAGGCTCAGCGGATGCCCTGCGGCATGGGCGTGGCGGCGGGCCCCGCGGCGCGCACCACCAGCAGCCAGGCGAGCGACGCGAGCAACCACCCCGCGCACAGCACGCTCCAGCTCTGGGGCGCTGGCGACCGCAGCAGCCACCACGTCACCGCCACGCCCATGGCGAGCACCCTCCCCAGCTCCAGCGGCAGACTCCAGCGCCGCGACTCCAGCATTCCGCTCCACGCGGTGGCCATGGCCCAGAAGAGCAGGCTGAGCACCAGCTTCTGCCAGCCGGACAGCGGCGAGGCGTGGTGGCTCACCAGCAGCATGAAGGGCATCGCCGCCAGCAGTTGAAACACGAGGTAGGCCCGGACGCCGGGCAGCTCGGTGGACTGGAACTTCAATTCCACGCCGTCCTTCTGCCAGCCCACGGAGGGGCGCGGAGGCAGGTCCGCGGGCCTCCAGCCGGTGGGCATCACCCAGATGCGCAGCCGGTCCCAGTGGCTCTTGGTGGCCACCGCGTCGCTGACCAGCTTCGCCCACGCCTGGAAGTTGATGACCGTCGGGTCCCAGGTGTTGGGCGGGGAGGTGAGGCCGTAGGAGCACGCCTCCTTCTCCTCCTCGAAGGTGCCGAACAGCTTGTCCCAGATGATGAGGAAGCCCGCGTAGTTCTTGTCGATGTAGACGTCATTGCGCGCGTGGTGGACGCGGTGGTGCGACGGCGTGTTGAGCCAGGACTCAATCCACCGGGGCATCTTGGGGATGACGCGCGTGTGGGGGATGAACTGGAGCACCAGGTGGAAGGCCACCATGGCCAGCACGGCCTCGGGCGGGAAGCCCACCAGCACCAGCGGCCAGTAGAAGAGGAACGAGAAGAGGCGCTGCGTCACGCTCGCGCGCAGGGCCACCGCGTAGTTGAGCTCCTCGGTGGAGTGGTGCGGCGAATGCGCGGCCCAGCCGATGTTGGTGCGGTGGCCGAAGCGGTGGAACCAGTAGAAGAGGAAGTCCACGCCCAGGAAGAGCGCCACCAGCTCCAGCGGGGAGGATGCGCCGAGCTGCCACGGCGCGAACTGTCCCAACTGGATGAAGAGCGGGAGCACCAGCAGCGCCACCGCCACGTTGACGCACTGGTTGAGCACCGCGGTGCCCATGCTCGCGATGGAGTCCTGGAAGGCGTAGTACCCGTTGCGCCGGATGACGCAGTAGGCGAATTCCCCCAGCGCCAGGACGATGACGAAGGGCGTCGCGATGGCATAGACGTTGATGCTCATGCCGCCGGTGTATGGCGCCAGCGGGAAGGGCGCCTTAACCTGGGTTAACCCCAGGCGCCTCCGAGTGAGATACCCCCAGCTCTTCGAGCACATCGCCGCGCTGACCCCGCTTCCCGCCAGTGAATGGCTGAAGGCGGAGGCGCTGACGCGCGAGCAGTCGCTGGAGAAGCGAGCGCTCTTCCTGCGGCCTGGCGACCCGGCGGACCGCTTCGCGCTGGTGCTCCAGGGCGTCTTCCGCGCGGTGCGGGTGTCCGCCAAGGGGGAAGAGTCCATCAAGGCCTTCCGCACCGAGGGCGAGCTGATTGGCGCCTACGCGGAGATGCTGCAGGGCCAGCCCTCCATGACGGCGATCGAGGCGCTGGAGCCCAGCCGGGTGCTGGTGTTCCAGGCGCAGGACCTTCAGGTGTTGGAGGCCGGACATCCCTGCTGGGTCCAGCTCGCCCGCAGGGTGGCGGAGCGGCACTACATCCTGAAGGAGCGCCGCGAGCAGGAGTTCCTCGACCTGTCCGCGGAGGAGCGCCTGGAGCGCTTCTGGCAGGAGCATCCCCACCTGCACGGACGTGTCCCCCAGCGGGACGTGGCGGCCTATCTGGGCATCACCGAGGTGGCGTTGAGCCGCATCGTGTCACGCCGCCGCAAGCGGGCGGAGTGAGCGCGGCGGTCCGGTCCGTGGTTTCATCGACCGCCGACCCGCCATGTCCTCCCTCCCGACTTCGCAGGACCTGCCGCAGCGGCCGTTGACCCGTGAAGACGTCCGGACGCTCTCGTTGGCGGCGCTGGGCGGCGCACTGGAGTTCTACGACTTCATCATCTTCGTCTTCTTCACCAAGGTGATTGGCGAGCTCTTCTTCCCGCCCGACACGCCGGAGTGGCTGCGGCAGCTGCAGGCCTTTGGCTTGTTCGCAGCGGGCTACCTGGCGCGCCCGCTGGGCGGCATCGTGATGGCCCACTTCGGAGACCGGGCGGGCCGCAAGCGCATGTTCACCTTGAGCGTGTTCATGATGTCGGTGCCCACGCTGCTGATAGGCCTGCTCCCCACCTACGCCACCGCGGGTCACGCGGCGCCCCTGGTGTTGCTCCTGCTGCGCATGGTGCAGGGCGCGGCGGTGGGCGGCGAGGTCCCGGGTGCCTGGGTCTTCGTGTCGGAGCACGTGCCCTCGCGCAGGGTGGGGCTGGCGTGCGGGACGCTCACCGCGGGCCTCACCTTCGGCATCCTGCTGGGCTCACTGGTGGCCACGGCGGTGAACTCACTGCTGGGGCCCGAGGAGGTGAACGCCTACGGCTGGCGTGCGCCCTTCCTCATCGGCGGCGTGTTCGGCTTCCTGGCGGTGTTCCTGCGGCGCTGGCTGGCGGAGACGCCCGTCTTCGAGGAGCTGCGGCGGCGCAAGGCGCTGGTGCGCGAGCTGCCGCTCAAGGCCGTGCTGCGGGGCCACGGTGGGACCGTGGTCATGTCCATGCTGCTCACCTGGGTGCTGACCGCCGGCATCGTCGTGGTCATCCTGATGACCCCCACGTTGATGCAGAGCCTGCATCAAATCACCGCGACGCACGCGCTGGTGGCCAGCAGCGCGGCCACGCTGAGCCTGACGTTCGGCTGCGTGGCGTTCGGGCTGCTCGCGGACCGGGTGGGGGTGGGGCCGGCGCTGGGGCTGGGGTGCGTGCTGATGCTCGCGGCGGCGTATTCGCTGTACCTGGGCGCGGCGGCCTCGTCGGAGGCGTTGGTGCCGCTGTCCGCGCTGGCGGGCTTCTGTGTCGGCGTGGTGGGGGTGGTCCCCACCGCCATCGTGCGCGCCTTCCCGGCGCCGGTGCGCTTCTCCGGGCTGTCCTTCTCGTACAACATGGCCTACGCCATCTTCGGAGGGATGACCCCGCTGGTCGTCACCTTGATGATGAAGGCGTCGCCGCTGGCCCCCGCGCACTACGTGGCCGCGGTGAGTGTCATGGGCGTGGGCATCGCGCTGCACCTGCTGCGGGCGGGGCGGAGCGCGCCGCTGCACCCCGCCCCCGAGCCCTGACTCAGTAGCGTTCGAAGACAAAGGTGAACGTCTCCAGCTCCGTCGGGCCGAAGGTGAGCCGGAGGAAGCGGTCGCCTCCGGGCGCGGTGAACTTCAGCGTGTGGGTGATGGCGGGCAGGCAGACGGGGCGGGCGGGCTCCAGCGTGGCGGCGACGGCGTCCTCGCCCTCCGTCGTGTCGTGCACCGTTACCGGGATGGGGTGGTTGAGGTAGAGGACGACGGGCTCGTCCCGGCTCTCACCCGATACGACTTCCGTGTAGCCCAGGAAGGACGTGCCGCTGGCGGGGAGCGTCAGCGCGTAGAACTCGTGGGAGCTGTCCGTCGCGGGGTAGATGGTGGGGGAGGCGCTCGCGGTGACGGGCACCGGGCTCTCCAGCAGCGCGTGGGCGCAGGCATGTTCGGTGGTGCCGTCGCGGCGGCCGGTGGTGAAGTCCAGGCGTCCATCGCCAAGCCCGGCATGCGAGGTGTCCACCGCGTGGCCCTCCGCGCTCTTCAGCGCGCCGAGCTCCAGGGTGTACGCCGTCTCCTCCTCGAGCGGCGGCAGGTCGGATTCGGGCCGGGGGATGGAGACCGACAGCGTCAGGCCGTCCTCGGACCAGGTGCCCGTCAGCGTGCGAGGAGCGTTGGCCGGGGTTGTTTGGTCGACGAGGGTGACGTCCGCCGCGGTGGTGTCCATGGGCGCGTCGAAGGTGAGTGTGACGCACTTGCGGAAACCGGTGGTCGTCGCGTCCGCCTTGAACAGCTCCACGGGCAGCACGTTCGTCTCGCCTTCCGAGGGCGTGGAGTCGATGACCGCAGGGCCCTCGACGGAGCCCGCATCCGACTGTGTGCCCGCATCCGGCTCGGTCCCCGCGTCTGGACGGGTGCCCGCGTCCGGCAAGGGCGTTGGGGGGACCGGGTCGTCATTGTCACAGCCAGCCAGGGCCAGCAGGGCGCAGGTGGCGAGCAGGGGGAGGGTGGCGGCGGTTCGCATCGGAGGGCCTTCGGTGAGAGAGAAGGGCCGGGGCGCCCCGCCGAGCTGCGCGGGGCGCCCCGGTGGAGGGGCTGCGGTGATGCCCAGGTCACCCGACGGGTGACGGGCTAGCAGTTGAAGATGGCGGGGTTGGTGTCGTCGCAGTCGAAGCGCTGGGTGACGTAGCCAGCGGGTGCCTCACACGCGAAGCGGTAGAGCGGGCTGTTGGCGCCGTAGCCATCTCCATCCGCGTCCCGGTAGTAGCGGCCGCGGTTGTCGAACAGGTACTCCGGCACCACGCCGACCGAGGTGGTGGCGGGGGACGTGGTGATGTTCAGCTCGTACGTGTGGCCGACCTGGAGGTCGAACACCCGCGCGTGGTGCAGAGAGCAACTGCCCTCGGTGATGCCGTTGGTGCTGACCAGCGCCGTCAGCGTGACGTTGGGCGTGACGCTCGTGTCCACCGCGGTGAGGGTGACGTTCTGCGTGGTGTAGAACGCGACGGACTCCACGGTGGAGGTCGTCGAGGCCCGGGCCACGGGGATGTACGTCACCTTGCCCGTGCCGCTGCCGGACAGCGTCACGGTGTAGTGCTTGTGCTGGGTGCTGACGTTGGGCGCGCCGGTGACGCCATTCACATTCACGTTGTCGCCAGGGTTGGACGCGTGGGCGCACGCATGCGTCGTCATGGCCGTGTTGTCCACGCTGGTGCAGGTGGCCTCCAGGGGCTGCTCCTGCTCCGACGTGAGGTCCGGTGCTGCTTCGTCCATGGGGCCGCAAGCCGCCAGCGACAGGCCGAGGAGGGCACTGCAAAGAGTCCGCTTCATGATGAGGCTTCCTTTCGTGAGCCGGGCCCGAACCCGCGAGCACCGGCAGCCGCCTCTCATGACTTAAACGCAACTTAGTTTCAATAATGTGGAAGGTCGGCTCGTCCTGGAAGCCTTACTCGATGTGCTCGATGACCATGTTGAGCTCGGGCAGGGAGGTGGGGCCGAGCTGGAGGGTGTACTGGACGCGGTCCGTCAGCTCGTAGCCGACCATGTGCTTCAGCGCGTCGCACGAGCCGTCCGTGGCCTGGGCGCCGGCCTGCGGCACGGTGGTGTTGATGGCCGTCTCGGTCAGGGTGACGGGCACGTCCGGGCTGCTCAGGTAGACGACGAAGCTGCCGGTGGCGAACGCCCTGTAGCTGAACGTCCCCACGTACTGGCCGTTCTCCGGGAGGAGCTTCACCGTGTAGTAGGTGTGGAAGTCGTCCACGCGGGGATGCCGGGTGGTGGTGGCGTTGACTGTGATGAAGGGGCCGTTCGTCACGTGCCAGCAGGCGTGCTCTCCGCCGTCACCGAAGTCGAAGCCTTCGCCTGGGACATGGTTCGGGTCCGGCACGCAGGCCAGGCCCTCCTCGGCGGCCACGTAGCCCTTGTTGCAGTGGCACCAGTCGCCGTCGGGCTCCCGGTGGATGTGGCCGTTGGGCTCGCAGGGGTCGCCTTGTTCGACGGGCGGTGGGTCTTCGTCACCGCCACAGGCGACGGCCGCCGCGGCACACGCGGCCAGGAAGAGGACTCGGAGGGTCGGGCGCATGAGGTGCTTCCTATATGCTTCCTGGATTCAAATGCAACTCAAGTGCAATTGGTGGCGGTGTGTACACATGCGAAGGCCCACGGCGGGAGGAGGATGCTCCCGCCGTGGGCCTGGTCGACGCTTCGCCGGTCAGGTCAGTGGTGGTGACCCGCCTCCTCGATGATGAGCGTGAAGGCGGCGTTGGAGGGGAGGATGGAGCGGAACTCCAGGTAGTACTCGGTGTCGGCCTCGAGGTCCGCGACGTAGGCCGTCTTCAGGCTGCCGCAGACCTCGGCGGGGACGGTGTAGCGGCACTCACGGGCCACCTCGGTGCCGGTGGCGGCCTCGAAGATGCGCAGGCCACGCTGACGCGACAGGATGAAGGCGAACTCACCCGACTCGTCCGGGAGGAACGAGACGCGCCCGGCGTAGTTGAACATCGAGCGCTGCGGCAGGCTGAGCTGGTAGGCGGTGTGGGCCTGGCTGACGTCCACCAGGACGGGGGCGCCCAGGGCGGCGGCGGTGATGGGCTCGAAGGGGCCGTATTCGGCGTGGTAGCAGGCGTGCTCCACGACGTGCTCCAACTCCTCGGGCTCCTCGCAGGCGGGGAGGGCGTTGAACAGAGCCTCCTCGCTGCTCTCCAGCGCGGCGGTCTCGGGGGCCACGGGGGCCTCTT
This sequence comes from Myxococcus sp. 1LA, assembly GCA_046520405.1. Classification (GTDB taxonomy): domain Bacteria; phylum Myxococcota; class Myxococcia; order Myxococcales; family Myxococcaceae; genus Myxococcus. Next base: position 61,889 of record JBKGHI010000005.1, on the reverse strand, counting down.
CCTCGACGGTGGTGCCGCAGCCGGCGAGCAGGACGGCCACGCTGGTGACGAGCAGGGACTGCTTGAAGGGGAACTCCAGCTTCATGGTGGTTGCTCCTTGGAGGGGTACTGCGGGGTGACAGGGGTGCGGAATCAGGGCGTGGCGGGACGCAGGACGAGCCACGCGGCGACGACTTCGCCCGAGGCCCGGCGTTCGGGAGGCAGTTGCATGTGCGTGGTGCCCTCGCCGAGCCGCAGGTCAGCGGTGCGGCGGAAGGACTCCTGGAACGAGTCGCCATCGGGGAAGGTGACGCGCGCGACGCAGCCCGCCGCGAAGCAGCGGGGTGGCTCGGCCTGAACGGGCAGCACGTCGGTTTCCACCTGGGCATGCCACTGCGCCAGCGCCGCCCGCGCCTGCTCCGTCCAGGGCTCGTGGCTCTCACCAGAGGCCGTCAGCTCCGCCAGCACCGCGTCCCGGCGCGCATCAGGCGCGGAGTACGTGCCGCGTAGGGCCGTCACCAATCGCAGTCGCTGGGCGGGTGGCGTGCGCCGGGAGCGCGCGGGCCGCTCCACGTTGGGCGCCGAGGCGGATGTTTTGCTGGGACGGGCATCCGGCTGCGCTTGGAGGACCGGCGTGGAGGGCTGGGCCGTGACAGGGATTGGCCGAGGCGCCAGGGCCTGGACGAGCGGAGCGGGCGGCGCGGGTTCCTCGGCCCGGGGCGGAAGCGCCACCGGCCGGTGAAGCCAGGACGCCAGGGCGCAGGCCAGCGCCAGGCCCATGAATCCCATACTCCAGATGAGTCGGCTCACGATGACGCGTCCTCCTTCGCGACAGGACAAAGCTCCGCCGTCCCCGCCAGGTCCCCATTCCAGGAACGCCCGCAACAATCTGCCATCGTGATTCAAATGCAATCAATTTGCATTTAATGGGCGGAAGAAGCGTGTTCTCCGCGTGCGCGGGAGCGGTCGACAGGGTCTGGGTCCTGAAAGACCTCTATTTCTCGCGTTTCAGGAAAGTTGGTTGCCGGTCACGAACCTCATCCACTAGGACCGTTGCGCGCGCCGGGTTCGCGCGTGCGGCCGCTCCACACGGCTGCCCTCTCTCGCCGAGGTCACTCCATGGGATTGCCGTCCTTCTTGCTGCGTGTGGTGGTGCTGGTCGTCCTGGCGGTTCCCGCGCTGGCGCAGGCGGGTTCGTATCTGCGCGTGGTCAGCTGGAATCTGCGTCACGAGGGTTGGACCGCGGAGCAGACGTATCGGGAGAATGCCGAGCAGATCTGGCGGCAGTACGGCGCGAACAGCAACTCCAACAACGGCTGTGATTTGGTGTTCTTGCAGGAGGTGATGAACACCAGCGTGGTTCCGGCCATCGTGGCGGAGCTCAACGCGGTGTCCGGCGTGAAGTGGCGTTACGCGCAGACGCCGCTCATCGGGCGCTCGTCGTACAAGGAAATCTACGCGGTGCTGTACCGGGAGGACACCGTGTCCCTGCTGTCATCCAGCGTGTATGCCGACACGGGTGACAAGTTCGAGCGCGAGCCGCAAATCGTCCGCGTGCGGCACACGCCCACGGGGGCGGACTACACGTTCATCAACTGGCACACCGTCTGGGGCAACCTGTCCGACCGTGACGCAGAGGTGAAGCAGTTCGGCGCGGTGTTCAAGTCGGTGCAGGATGCCAGCAGCACCGACCAGGACGTCATCCTGGTGGGGGACCACAACATGGCGTGCACGTCGGCGTCGTGGGCGAACCTGGTGGCGTTGTCTCCGACGGTGGAGTGCAAGCTGAACGTGGCCACCACCATCAACCTCAGTGGGGGCTACGTGAATGCCTATGACCACTTCTGGATGCAGCCTGCCTACGTGACGGAGTTCTCTTCGGCGGGGCGCGACTACATCGCGAACACGCGGGACTTCGTCACCCGCCTGTCGGACCACGCGCCCATCTATCTGACGCTGTATTCCACCAGCGATACGGATTGAGGAAGGCCTTGGAACAACGCTCATGGGGTGGGGGAGCGGTCGCGCTGCTGGTGCTGGCGGCGCTCGCGCTGTGGTGGCTGTGGCCAGTGGACGTCGCCGCGCCGGTGGCGGCGTCGCGCGCGCCCGTTGAGCGCACGGAAGCCCCTCCCCTGGGAGCCCGCCGCCGCCCGTGGCGCCGGAGCCCACGCGCGCGGAGGGGCCCCGGCTGCGCGTGGTGCTGCGTGGGGACGTGCCCTTCCAGGGCGAGGCCCGCGTGGGGGTGACGTCTATCTCCGACGCGGACCGGCACATGTGGGAGGTGTCGAAGCGCGAGGGACGCACGGGCGCCGGGCCCGAGCGCCTGGAGGACCTGGCCAACGTGTCCGAGTGGCGGCCCGTGGAGGTGACGCCCTCCGTGACGGGAGGGACGTTGGGGCCGGTGCCCGTGCCCGCGGCGCCGCTCTACCGGGTGGTGGCCTGGGACGCGGATGGAACGTTCTGGCTGGGCGATGTGGTGCCCGAAGCGGAGGACTTCACGGGTGTCATGGAGGCCGTCCTGTCCGCTCGGGCGCGACCGGGGTGCGCGTTCGGCTCACGGGCGTCCGGCCCGAGCATGGTCCGTTCTCTCTTCGTGTGGTGCGGGGCGTAGCCCAGGACGTGGGTGACGCGGAGCGCGCGAGCGAGCTGCTGCCCGTGGTCCGGCACGTCGCGCCGACTCTCGCCTCCGCGCTCGCGGATGGGACGGCGCTTCCGCTCCTCGTGGGAAAGCCGCTGGAGCTGCTGCCGTTGCCTCCGGACCCCTCGGTGTTGTTGCAGCTCCAGAGCGCGGCTGGGCGGGGCAGCAAGAGGGTAGAGGTGCCGCTGCGCGAGGGGCGTGTGGAGCCGGTGGTGTTGGACGTGGACGAACTCTTCCCCGAGGGCGTGGGGGAGACGGTGACGCTGCGGGGGAAGCTGGAGCTGGAAGGAACGACCAGCCCCCCGGAAGGCGCGAGGCTTCTGGGGCCGGAGGATGTGGAGGTCCCACTCGCGCCGGATGGGCGCTTTGTCGTGTCGGGGCTGCCGTCGTGGGAGTCCTCCCGCTTCCGCGTCGAGGTGGCGTCGCCCGTTTCCCGGCGCCCCGTGACCGAGACGGAGCAGTCGTTCCAATTCATGCCCGAGTCCGGTGTGCGTGATGCCGAGGTGACGTGGCGCGTGAAGGCCTACCGGTGGCTCGTGCTGCGCATGGATGGCGCCATACGGGCGCGGATGGAAGCGCGGACGCAGAAGCCCTATCCCGTATTCGTCCTCCAGCGGTGGCGTCACGACACGCAGTGGGGGCTGGCCTCCGCCGGTGCGTTCATCCCGGAGGAGGATGGAATGGCCGTGTCCATCCTGGAGCCGGGGCGCTACCGCGTGCTGGTGTCCTTCTCCGTTCACGAGGTCTACACCAGCACCGCAGCGGACATGGGCGAGGACATGGCGGACGGCGCCGTCACCTTCCAGGTGGACGTGGAGGGAAACGACTGTGACGTGCTCGTCACGGACGGCCGTAAGCCGGTGTTCGGCGCGCGCGTCACCGCATCGAGCGACGTGAGCTCACTGCCTCCCGCCTGGGGACTCACGGATGCGGAAGGGCGCTGGCGGCTGGGGCGTGTGAAGCCCTTCGGCCTGCACCTGGAGGTGAAGGCGGAGGGATACGCGCCATGGATAGGGGAGGTCTCCGAGGCCTGCCGGCGCGGAGGCAAGGTTCGCGTGCAGCTCTAGGCTCCAGGAAGGACGCTGCTCGCGGTGATGGTCACGAGCAGCGCCTGGGGCTCGCGTGTCAGGCCGCGTTGGCGGTAATGGCCATCAGCTCCGCGCGAGTGCGCCTGGGCGTCGGGGCGGGCGCCAGTTCTTCAGTAGCGTTGGCGTCCGTCTCACCCTCTTCGGCGACAACGTCCGCCGCGCGGTTCTTCCCGCCCAGTGCCTCCACCCATCCCTCGAGCAGGTCCATCAGGGCGCTGCGCTGCTCCCCCTCCAGCGGCATCAGCAGCCGGGCCATGCGCTCCTGGACCACCGAATCAGCCTGCTCCGCCAGGGCGCGCCCCTGCTCCGTGAGCCGCACCCGGACGCGGCGGCGATCATGCCGCACGGAGCGCTCGCGCTGGACGAGCTGCGCGGCCTCCAACCTATCCAGCAGTCGGCTCAGCCGGGGCGGGGCGATGCCGCCCAGCCGCTCCGCGAGGATGTTCACGGGAAGGAGGCTCTCCGCCTTCAGCCACCAGATGGCCTGGACCTCCATGGGGTCCAGTTCCGTATGCGGCAGAGCACCCAGGGGACTGCCCAGCGCACCGCAGCGCGCTACGTCGATGAGCAGATTCCTCAGCCGCGCCACCTGAACCCGCACTTCCACCGAGAGCTCGGACATCCTGGTCGCCTCCGTCTCTCGGGCGTCATCGTCCCTCCGGCCCGGGGGAATCTGATGAGCACCCGTCTTCAAGGGGGCAAACGCCCCGACTGGCCCATCAACGGCCAGGCACGGACAGGCATATCGGACCCCTGAAAAGAAAAGCGCGGAGGTCAGGCGCCGCTGGCCTTCTTGCGCTGCGCCTTCGCCTTGGCGTGCGCCTTGTCGAAGCCCTCGTAGAAGCGCACGGCCTGCTCACCCACCATCTGGATGTGCTGGTTGTTGAAGTAGGCGGTGATGGGCGCGGCCACCAGCGGCATGGCCCGCCCCAGCGTGTGCATGCCGCCCTTCTCCAGCAGCATGGCGGCCAGCTTCCCCAGCACCTTGGGGCCCGCGCGAGGCAGGGGGCCCAGGCCGTTGGCGTAGCCGAACAAATCCAGCATCTCCCCGCGCGCCCGCTCCGTCTTGAGGTTCACCTTGTAGAGCGTGGCCACGTCCGTGAGCAGGAGGATTTGCAGGTACGCCATGAAGAGCATGTCCGCCGGCAAGGCCACCAGGCCGAACACGCCGCTCACCCCGCCCACCATGCTCGCGAGGTTCTTCTTCTCGTCCACGATGCGCTGGGCCAGCTCCCGAGGCGCCGCCTGCGGGTAGCGCTTCTCCAGCGTGGCGATGCGCACGCGCGAGCGCGCCACCTCCTGCAGGACGATGTCCGACAGTCGCGCCGAGCCGAGCTTCTTCAGCTCCGCCGGCGTCATCTTCTTCATGAAGGCCAGCCGCTCCGCGACGCTGTCGTAGATTCCCATCCCTCAATAACCCCGCTCGGACAGGTAGAGGTCCACCAGCGCGCCTTCTTCGTACCAGGCGTGCCGCATCTCCACGTTGAACCAGCGCGAATCCGGCTTCGGCCCGCGCACCTCCAGCTTCACCTGATTGGGGGAGGTGTCGATGACCGCCGCGCGCGCCTTGCACGCATAGCCCGGCTCCTCGCCGTAGCCGCCTTCGAGGCAAATCTCATCACCCACCGACAGACGGCGGGTGTACTCGGTGGCCAGGTAGAGGGCGTCGTCACACGAGCCCCGCGCGGAGGCGGTGCCGAGCGCCTCGCACCGGTTCTGCGGCGGCGCCTTCACGACGGGGATGACCCCATAGATCGGGTCATCGTTGTTCGGATCCGGACGGAAGGCTCCCGTGCCCGTACACCCCGTCAGCACCAGCGAGAGCGCGCCAGCGCTCACCCACGACCGCCTCATCGTATCGACTCCTCCGGGGCCCATTGCCCCACCCTTTAAGAAAGGGAGGAGCATGGCAAAAGGCACTCGATGGGGCAAAAGCCAGCGGGATGCCGCGGCGGGGAACTCAGGCCGTGCGGCGTTGCGGTCCCGGAATCTCCTTGGTCTGCCCGGGGACCACGCGGTTGTCCTTGTCGACGAACACCACGGTGGGCTTCCAGTTCGCCACCTCGGCCTCCTCCACCTCCGCGAAGGTGGCGAGGATGACCAGGTCGCCCGGCTTGTTCAGGTGCGCCGCCGCGCCGTTGATGCAGATGACGCCGCTGCCGGCCTCACCTTCCAGTGCGTAGGTCTCCAGGCGCGTGCCCTGGGTGATGTTCCAGACCGCGACCTTCTCGTTCTCCACGATGTCCGCGGCGCGGAGCAGGTCGCGATCAATGGTGACGGACCCCTCGTAATCCAGGTCAGCCTGGGTGACGGTCGCGCGGTGGATTTTCGACTTGAAGAGAATGCGGCGCATGTGTGTCTGGACCTTGGAAAAGCGGCAAGGACGCCCCACCGTAACGTCTGAGGCGCCCTGGGACAACCCTGTGTTCAGTTCCCCTGCCCGCAGTGCAGGCAGGCGTCACTTAACGAAATTGAGGAGCTGATTAAGACTGAGGGGAACGCTCTCCGATTCCGAGGTGAGCTTTCCGTCCAGGCGGACCTGCGCATTGCCACCCGAGCGCAGGGCCAGGGCCGCGTTCGCCGCGCGGGCGAAGTTGATGGTGAGCGGCAGCGTCACCTGCTTCGTCCCGCTGCCGTCCAGCTTTCCCAGGTTGCCGGTGGACAGCGTGCCCACATCCGCGCCCGCCACTTTCAGCGCGCCGGTGATGCCGGACACGGGCAGCGGGAAGCTGTTGCGGTTGGTGATGGACAGCGGGAACTCCACGGTGGCGCCGGACAGGGTGATGTCCTTGATGCGCGGCGCCTGGAAGGACACCTGCGGAATCTTGGGGACCTCGAAGGTGCCCTCCTTCGCCAGCGGGAAGCTCAGCACGCCAATGGGCGTCTTCACGCCCAGCGTGCCCTGCGCCTTGAACGCGGCCTTGTCCTTGTTGAGGAAGGTCTCCAGCACGGGGACGATGTCCGCGAACTTCACGTTGGCGGGGAAGATGAGCTCGCTCTTGCCGTTGGCCTTGAGCGCCAGCCCCTGGCGCGGCTTGCCGGCCACCACCTGCTTGCCCTCCACGAAGAAGGCGTAGTCCACCTCGGCCAGGTTCAACCCGAAGCCGTTGGGGTTGTTCAGCTCGTAGACCAGGTTGATGGTGGCGTCGGACAGCGATGCATCCGCGAGCCGGGCCGTCTTGAAGGAGAGGGTGGGCTTCTTGAAAGCCCCCTTCAACATGTTCTGGAGAGCGGCACAGCCACTGAGAGTGGTGAGCCCCAGGACGGCCAGGGCGAGAAGGGCACGTTTCATGGTGAGCATGGGCGTATCACCGGACGTGCCTTTTACGCGCGGGATTCAATCCGGGCACCGTGGAGGTGGTATGTGAGGTGCCTCCTGTACCCAGATGGAGGCGCTCTTGTCCGGGGCTCGTGCACACATCTCCGCTCATCTTCCTCCCTGGCGCGCGTTGCTGGCCCTGGGCCTGCTGGCCGCGGCATCGGTCTCCTGCTCGAAGAGCGGGCAGGACCCGGCCGAGCGGCGAACGTTGTCGCTGAAGCCCTGCCGGCTGGAGGGTCTGGCCACGCAGGCCCAGTGTGGAACGTACGAGGTCTTCGAGGACCGGGCTGCTCGCACGGGCCGCAAGATTCCCCTTCGGGTGGTGGTGGTGCCGGCCCTGGCGGCGCAGCCGCAGCCTGACCCGCTGGTGCTGCTGGCGGGTGGACCGGGGCAGGCGGCGTCGCGCGCCACGCAGGTGTTGATGGCGGTGGAGCGCATCCGCCGCAAGCGGGACATCGTGCTGGTGGACCAGCGGGGCACGGGGGATTCGAACCCGCTGAACTGCAAGCCGGACTCGCCGGACGACAAGCTGTCCGTGCAGTTGGAGGAAGGCAAGGCGGCGGAGGAGCTGCGCAAGTGCCGCGCGGGCTGGGACGCGGACGTGCGCCACTACACCACGCCCAACGCCATGGATGACCTGGACGAGGTCCGCGAGGCGCTGGGCTACGAGAAGCTCAACCTCTGGGGCGTGTCCTACGGCACGCGCGCGGCGCTGGTGTACATGCGGCAGCACCCGGAGCGCGTGCGGACCGCCATCCTGGATGGCGTGGCGCCCATGGGGCTGTATCTGCCGCTGTACGCGCCTCGCGACGCGCAGCAGGCGTTGGACCGGCTGCTGACCAACTGCGAGTCGGACGCCGCCTGCGCCAAGGCCTACCCGGACCTGCGGGCCCGCACGGAGGCGTTGCTGAAGACGCTGGAGGCCGAGCCCGCGCGCGCCCAGGTGGCGCACCCGCGCACCGGCGTGGTGGAGGACGTCGTCTTCTCTCGCCGCACCTTCATGTCGCAGCTCTTCTCGCAGCTCTACAGCCCGGAGATGTCCTCGCTGGTGCCGCTGATGCTGGACCGGGCCACGCAGGGAGACTGGTCCCCCTTCGTCGCGCTCAGCGTGGGTCTGACGGAGAACCTGGGGCGCACGGTGAGCCACGGCCTGTACTTCGCCGTCGTGTGCGCGGAGGACGCGCCCTTCTACGACGAGGCGGCGGTGGTGCGCGAAGCGCAGGGCACCTGGTTCGGTCCGGCCATGGGCCGGGATGTCATCTCCATCTGCTCGGAGTGGCCGAAGGCGACGCTGCCCCCGGGCTACCGCGAGCCGGTGACGTCGTCGGTGCCCACGCTGCTGCTGTCGGGCGAGCTGGACCCGGTGACGCCTCCCGCGTGGGCGGAGGAGGCGAAGCGCACGCTGTCCAACAGCCTGCACGTGGTGGTGCCCGGCACGGGCCACAACACGGTGGGCGCGGACTGCGCGCGCACGCTGATGCACGACCTGCTGACGCGAGGGAGCGTGGATGGGCTGTCGTCCACGTGCGGCGACAAGCTCGCCCGTCCTCCCTTCTTCACCTCCTTCGCCGGCCCGGTCCCCTGAGGAAACGCGCGACATGATTGAAGCCAGGAACCTGCACAAGCGCTTCGGCAAGAAGGTGACGGCCGTGGAGGACGTGTCCTTCACGGCGGAGGACGGCGTCATCACCGGCCTGCTGGGGCCCAATGGCGCCGGCAAGACGACGACGATGCGCATGCTCTACACGCTGGTGCGCCCGGACCGGGGCACCGCGCTGGTGGACGGCGTGGACGTGGTGCAGCGGCCCGAGGAGGCCCGGCGGGCGCTGGGCGTGCTGCCGGACGCGCGCGGCCTCTACCCGCGCCTCACCGCCCGCGAGCACGCGCGCTACTACGGCGAGCTGCATGGCCTGTCCGGCGCCGCGTTGGACAAGCGCGTGGACGAGCTGCTGGACCTGCTGGACATGCGGGACATCGCCGACCGCCGCACGGAGGGCTTCAGCCAGGGCCAGCGCGTGAAGGTGGCCATGGCGCGCGCGCTGGTGCACGGGCCTCGCAACGTGCTGCTGGACGAGCCCACCAACGGGCTGGACGTCATGAGCACCCGCGCCGTGCGCACCCTGCTGCGGCGGCTGAAGGACGAGGGCCGCTGCGTGGTGTTCTCCAGCCACGTGATGCAGGAGGTGGCGGCGTTGTGTGACCGCATCGTGGTGGTGGCGCACGGGCGGGTGGTGGCGGACGGCACGCCGGACGCGCTGCGCGCGAGCACCGGCAAGGACAGCCTGGAGGAGGCCTTCGTGGCCACCATCGGCACGGACCAGGGGTTGATGCAATGAGCGGGCTGTCCTTCTCCGTCTTCCGCAAGGAGCTGAAGGACCACCTGCGCGACCGGCGCTCGGTGCTCACCTCGCTGGCGTGGCCGCTGATTGGCCCCGTCGTGTTCATGGTGATGTTCAACATGCTGGCCTCCTGGTACCGCCAGGACCGGCCGCTGGCGCTGCCGGTGGTGGGGCGCGAGCACGCCCCCAGCCTGATGGCCTTCCTGGAGCGCTACGGGGCGCAGTTGGAAGCGGCGCCGGAGGACTACGAGGCCCGCATCCGGGCGGGCTCGCTGGACGCGGTGCTGGTGGTGCCGGACGACTATGCCGAGTCGTACAACGCCGGGCGCACCGCCGAGGTGCAGCTCGTGGTGGACAGCTCGCGCCAGTCCGCGCGCCAGTCGGTGCTGCGCGCGCGGAGGCTGTTGGAGGCGTACGCGCACCTCCTGGGCAATCAGCGCCTCTACGCGCGCGGCGTGTCGCCGGACCTGGCCATCCCCGTCCGGGTGCAGGAGGCGGACCTGTCCACGCCGGAGCGCACCGCGGCGGGGCTGCTCAACATGGTGCCGCTCTTCCTGGTCATCGCGGCCTTCGCGGGTGGCATGCAGGTGGCCAGCGACGCCATGGCGGGGGAGCGTGAGCGCGGCTCGCTGGAGCCCCTGCTGCTCAACCCGGCGCCCCGGAGCGCGGTGGTGACGGGCAAGTGGCTGGCCACCGTGGCGATGGCCATCGCGGCGGTGCTGATTACCCTGGTGGCCTACCTGCTGGTGGTGCGGCGCGTGCCGCTGGAGGACCTGGGCGTGAAGGCCCGCTTCGACGCGCCCGCCGCCCTGGGCATGGCCGCCGCGGTGCTGCCGCTGGCCCTGGCCGTGTCGGCCGTGCAGTTGTGGGTGTCCACCTATGCACGCTCCTTCAAGGAAGCGCAGACGTACCTGTCGCTCCTGATGGTGGTGCCCATGATGCCGGGCATGGTGCTGGCGCTGTCGCCGCTCCAGCCGAAGATGTGGATGTTCGCGGTGCCGGTGCTGGGCCAGGAGGTGCTGGCGGGTGAGGTGATGCGCGGCGAGCCGATGGGGGCGTTGCCCTACCTCATCGCCGCCGCGTCGAGCCTCGTCGTCACCGTGCTGTCGCTGGCGGTCACCAGCCGTCTGTTGAGCCACGAGCGCATCGTCTTCGGCCGGAGCTGACGGGCTCCCTGGCGCGCCGTTGTTGCGTTACGCTCCGCACAACCTTCCAGGTGTCACTGTCGTCGGGTGGCACTTGGGCGGTGGCCTGACATGACAGCCACGCGTCTTTGCCTTCCACTGGGGCCAGATGAAGCCAGAGCGAGATGCCTTGTTTCCCCCCGCGCCAGCCTCCGTGGCCACCTCCGGGGGGGAGCCCCGATTCGGTACCTACCAGGGTGAGCTGCAGGAGGTGGACCTCCCCCGCCTGCAAGGGCAGTGGGCCCCGGGCCGCACCACCCGCCTGCTCAAGCGCAAGCGCTGGCACTACACCTTCGCCGCCACGCCGGAGGTCGCCGCGCTCTTCGCGGTGGTGGACCTGGGCTACACGTCGAGCGCCTTCGCGGTGGCCCTGGATTTGCGCGAGCGCAAGCCGCTGTGTGACGTGAGCTTCCTCGGCGCGCCCGGCCCCATGGTGGAGTTGGGGGACAAGCCGGGACAGGGCCTCAAGGCCTCCTTCCGCACGCTGGGCGGACGGCTGTCGGTGCAGCGCGGCGAGGACGACGAGCGCTACCGCGTGGCGGTGGACGTCAGCCGGCTGCGCACCGGGAGCCTCCAGTCCTTCCAGTGGGAAGGCGACTTGATGGTGGCCGGCGGGCCTCCCGCGCTCACGGTGGTGGCGCCGGTGGAGGGTGACGGGCTGGTGAACGTCACCATGAAGAGCAACGGCCTGCTCACCTTCGGCAGCCTGGAGGCGGGCGGCAAGCGCTTCCGGCTGGACGGCGGCGTGGGCGGCATGGACTACACGCAGGGCTACCTGGCGCGGCACACCGCCTGGCGCTGGGCCTTCGCGGCGGGGCGGCTGGCGGACGGCACGCCAGTGGGCATCAACCTCGTGGAGGGCTTCAACGAGGGCAACTCGGACGCCAACGAGAATGCGCTGTGGCTGGGGGACAAGCTGTACCCGCTGGCGCGTGCCCGCTTCGAATACGACACGAAGGACCTGATGGCGCCGTGGCGGCTGGTGACGGTGGATGGCGCGGTGGACCTGCGCGTCCAGCCGTTCCACGTGCACCGCGAGGAGCGGAACCTGCGCCTCGTGGTGAGCCACTTCGCGCAGCCGGTGGGCTTCTTCAACGGCACGGTGCGCCTGGGAAGCCGCACGCTGGAGCTGAACAACGTCCCCGGCGTCACCGAGGACCAGGACATGCTGTGGTGAGGTGACGGGCCCGGTGGTGTCGCGCCGGGCCATGCACGGGAGGCGTGGGAGCACCGCCTCCCGTTTCATCAGGGTGCGCGATGCGGTGGTCCGGACTGGATGCGCACGGGCCCGGCCTGCTCCTGTATGGAGCTCACGGCATCGGGACATCGTGGATGAGCCGGGAGGTGGGCGACTCCTCTGTGAGGGACCGTTTCGCTCAGGGCGTCGGGGCGGCGTGGATGAGCTCGGACGTGAGCTGGCCCTCAGGGAGGATGCGCTTGGTCCACTCCAATGCGCCGCTCGCGTCGGCCCGGGCCTCCTCGGTGGCCGTCCCCGTGGTGATGGTCAGGGCTCGTGGCCCGGCGGCGGGCGTCCGACGCAGCACCACCTCCGTGGGCGCGGAGGGCAACTCCGCCGGACGGTAGAGCTCGAAGCGCACCTCAGGCGCTTTGCCCGTGAGCAGTCCTTCACGCACGCCGGTGCGGACCATCGCCTCGGTGGCGATTCCTGTCCGCGTGGTGAACGTTCCCTTCAGCGGCCGTGTGCCCTGTCGTCCCTCATACCGGTACGTGATGACGGGCGTCTCACGTGGGGGCTTGGCGGGCCGCTCGCGCCGCAGCGTCACCTGGAGCGTGAGGTTTCCGTTATCCGCGTGGGCGTGGCGCTGCTCCAGCAGCTCGCCCTTGTCATCCGTCACGGTGGTGACGGTGCGGTCCTCCGCGCGAGGGCCATTCGAGGCCCCTGGCAGCAGCAGGCTCGTGGAGACCTCCGTGCGCTGCGCGCCCCCGTCCAGGCTCCGCCCGGTGCGCCAGTCAAAGCCCGCGAGCCGGCCATCCAGCTTCAGTACGCGGAGTTCCGCGAGCGGCGCGGGCGCCCGGGGTTTGCCCGGCACCTGGAGCGTGGAGGCCAGGTCCGTGGTGATGCGCTGGAAGGTGCGCGCGTAGCCGGGCTCGTCATGGGCGCAGAGCAGAGGCAGCTCGGGGCTCGCGCGCACCATCAGCTTCAATCGGCCCGCGCTTACGCCATCTCCGGACGTGGCTACTTCATAATCGACGTCCACGAACATCACCGGCGCCCCTGAGACCACCGGACGTCCGTGGGCATCAGGCTCCGCACGGTGACACCCTTGTGGCCTTGCACCGCCTTCGCCACCGCGAGCACCGCGCCCGCCGCGTCGATGGGGCGCTCGTACACGAAGCAGCTCAGCGGCGCCTCCGTGCCCAGGGGAATCTCCAGCCGCGTGGAGCCTTCGTGCCGCGTCAGCTTGGGCGCCGCCACGGCTTCGACCTCGGCCGTGAAGATGCCCTCCTTGGACGTCACGCGCTGCTTGGGCAGCGGCGCCAGCTCGCGCGCGAACGGGCCAGTCGGGACAGGCTGCGCGGGCGGCGGTTCCGGGGGGACCGGAGGTTGGGACACGGGAGGCCCCGGCCGGACCGTCGTCACGGACGGTCCGGCACAGGCGGAGGTGAGGCACAGCAGGAGCGCGAGACGCCGCATGGCGAACCCCGGAGCCGTGCCCTAGCCGGAAGCGGTCCGGCCGCGGCGTGACGCGACGATGTCCCGGAAGGAGCGGCTGCGCAGCTCCTCCAGCGTGAGGCCCGCGGCCAGCACCTCGTCCTGGGTGAGCGCGCCGCAGCTCAGCCCGCGCAGGAAGAAGTTGAGCAGCCCCTGACCGGTGGCCGCGTCGTCGAAGACGTCTCCCACCAGCGTGGCCTGCGCGGCCTTCTCCATGAAGGCCCTCAGCCTGCGCGAGGCCGCGTCCAATCCCTCCAGGAAGAACGCATACACCGCCGCGTAGCGCACGGGGAGCTGGGCCGGGTGCAAGTCCCAACCCTGGTACCAGCCTCGCTCCAGCGAGTGGCGGATGTGCCGGTAGGACAACTGCCAAACGCGGTGCACCGCCTCCATGTTCTCCCGGCGCTCGGTGGGCAGCAGCGGCTCGTCCGGCTTCGCCTTGTGCGGCGGCACCGGCATGACGTTGGTGGCGCCGTCCGCCAGCCGGATGCCCGTGCCCGCGAGCGACACCTGCGCCAAATCCCGCAGGAAGTCGCAGGACGGGTGCAGCATCGTCTGGGCATGCGCGCTGACGCCCAGCGCGGCGGTGTAGTCGTACACGCCCAGATGGACGCTGGTGCAGCGGCCCGCGCTCGCGGCCACCAGTGTGGGCAGGTGCAGCCGGCCCTGCTGGTCGAAGAGGGCCTGGGGCGTCTCCACCATCAGCTCGATGCCCACCGCGCCCACCGGCAGCCCGTGCCGCGTCTCCAGCACCTCCAGGACGCGGGCGAGCGCCGCCACCTGCTCCGGCAGCGACACCTTGGGCAGCGTGACGACGAAGCCGGGCGGCAGCTTCCCACCCGAGCGCTCCAGCAGCGTGGTGAGGAACAGGTCCAACGTGCGCGTGGCGCGGTCGAACAGCTCCTCGGTGAAGGACTTCACCCGGATGCCGATGAAGGGCGGCAGCAGCTCCAGGGCCAGCCCGCGCGCCATCTCCTCCGCGGTGGACATGGCGTGCCCGTCCTCCTCCGCGTCGGAGCGGTGCCCGTAGCCGTCCTCGAAGTCGACGCGCAAATCCTCCACCGGCTCGCGCTCCAGCTTGGCCACCACGCGCGCGTAGACGCGTTGGGCGAAGCGGCCGCGCTGCGGCAGCCCCAGGCCATGGGCCAGCACGGGCGCGTCCGGCGCGTACTCCTTGAGCGTGTTCAGCGCGATGCCGCCCAGCTTCCGGGCCGTCTCCGCCCGGAAGAGGTGCGCGCCGCCGTACACCACGTGCACCGGCTGCCGCTGGGGGGAGTCCCCCGGGTAGGCGCGCTCGAACCCCGCGTTGGCTTGCCGCAGGGCCTCCCGCACACCCGAGAGACTCGCTTCCGTCAGCGTCGTCTTCACGGCTGGCGCTTCAGCCACGCGGACACCTCGGGCGTGCAGCGCTCACGCAGCGCCACGTCCTGTGACAGCCGCTCCAGCGTCTGCGCCGTGGCCTGCTGGGCCTCGGGGATGGGCTGGGCCTTGAGCAGGGCCTGCATCTGCTCCAGGTGCTCGCGCGTTCGCAGCATGCCCATGGCCTCGACGATGCGGCGCAGCAGCATGGGGGCGCCGCCGGTGCGGGCCACCACGTCCTTCCACTGCGTGCGCATCTGCGCCCACCACGCGTCGCGGCCCACGCGGTTGCCCAGCAGTCCGGCGACGAAGCTGGACACGTCCTGCGTCTTCACCGTGTCCGTGTAGAGCAGCCCGCGCGCGCGCTCGGTGAGCTCCGGCGCCTCGAAGGCGGTGAGGGCCAGGAGGTAGCGGCGCTGCGTGGCCGGGTCGGGCTCGGACGGGAGCTTCTGGAGGATGGTGTCGAAGAGCGCCGCGTCGCCCGCGCGCGCCACCATGCCCACGGCGGCGTCCAGCAGGTTGGGCTCCAGCGCGTCCCGCTCGCCCTTGAGCATGCGCTCCACGCGGGGCCTGGCCTCGGCGAGCGCGTCCTTGCCGCGCGCCAGGCCACCCACCGCGCGCACCAGCGCCGCGCGCCGCAGCCGCACCCGGTCCGCCTCGCCCTGCACCGGCTGCCAGCCCAGCTTCTTCAGCCCGGGGCCCAGCAGCTTCTCAACCCAGGCGCGGAAGCGCACCTGGTCCTCGCCGTCCGTCAGGCGGCCCTCGATGTACGCCAGCCGGCCCACCAGCTCGTCCAGGACGGAGTCGTCCTCCTCGTCGCCGAAGCGGCCGGCCAGGTCCAGCAGGTCCGCCACCGTCGCCTGGCCCGCGCGCACCAGCGCCCACTGGTCCGCCAGCAGGGAGATGCGCTCGGCGGGCGCGAGCGCCTTCAGGTTCGCCGCCAGCTTCTCCAGGCCCTGCTTGTCGTAGGCCACCCGGTAGAAGCCGGTGGAGCCCGCGTTGGCCGTCAGCCACTTCACCTCGCCCTCGCCCTCCAGCTTCACCGTGGCCTGCGCGTCGCGCAGCAGCACGCGCTGCTCGCGCACGCCGGTGGCGTCCTCGTAGCGCAGCACCACCGGCACCGGCCACGTCTCACCGCTCTGCACGCCGGGCTCGGAGTAGAAGCGCCGCTGCGACAGCGTCAGCCCGCGCCCGTCCAGCTTCGCCGTCACCAGCGGGAAGCCGCTCTGGCCCACCCACGCCGTGGCCAGCTCCTCCACCGGCTGCTTCGCGGCCTCGCCCAGCGCGTTCCACAAGTCTTCCTTCACCGCGTTGGCGCGCGCGTGTTTGCGCATGTACTGGCGGATGCCCTCGCGGAAGGGCCCTTCTCCGAGGAAGCCCTCAATCATCCGCAGCACCGCGCCGCCCTTCTCGTACGTAATCGCGTCGAAGCTCTCACCGGCCTCGCCCGCGTTGCGCACCTCTCCGTGGATGGGGTGCGTGGACTTGAGCGCGTCCAGGTGCAGCGCGCTGGCGCGGTGCGCGTCGAAGTCCAGCCACATGCGCCACTCGGGGCGCCACTGGTCCACGATCTTGAAGGCCATCCACGTGGCGAAGGCCTCGTTGAGCCACAGGTCGTCCCACCACACCATGGTGACCCAGTTGCCGAACCACTGGTGCGCCAGCTCGTGCGTCACCACCTCCGCCACGCGCTTCTTCACCGACAGCGGCGCGGTGGCCGGGTCCAGCAGCAGCGCCACCTCGCGGTAGGTAATCAGGCCGGCGTTCTCCATGGCGCCCGCCTCGAAGTCGGGGATGCCCACCTGGTCCACCTTGGTGAAGGCATACGGCAGCCCGAAGTAGTCCTGGAGCTTGGGCAGCACCGCCAGCGCCGCGTCCTGGCCGAAGCGCGTCAGGTGCGCCTTCTCCGGCAGCGCCCACGTGCGCACCGGCACGCCCTGCACGTCCTGCGCGTCCGTGCCCACCAGCGGGCCCACCACCAGGGCGATGAGGTAGCTGCTGAGCACCTCCGTCTCCTGGAACGTCACCGCGCGCAGGTTGCCCTCCTGCGTCTCCTTCACCACCGGGCCGTTGCCCAGCACGGTGAGCCCCGGCGGCACGCGCACGGTGAGGGCCCAGCGCGCCTTGAAGGCGGGCTCGTCGAAGCAAGGGAAGAGGCGGCGCGCGTCGGCGGCCTCGAACTGGGTGGCCGCCACCTTGCCCGCCTGGTACAGGCCGCGCAGCCCTTCGGTGAAGCGCCCCGTCCACGTGACGTCCAGCGACGCGGCGCCCGTGGGCAGCGCTTCCTCGAAGCGGAGCACGACCGTCTCGCTCACCGCCACGGGCTGGATGGAGGCCGGCTTGCGGGCCTGGCCCCCGGCGCGGAACGTCACGTCGCTCAGCTCCAGCGCGATGCCGTGCAGGATGATTTCGTTCGACGGCGCCGTCAGCTCCAGCTCGACCGTCTGCTGTCCGGAGAAGGACTTCGCGTCCAGGTCCAGGGTCAGGGTGGCCGCGTAGCGGCGGGGACGGATGGAGGTCGGCAGGCGGAAGTTCTTGTCTTCGGTCGGGTGCGCCATAGGGAAGCGGAATCTAGCCTCGGCGCCGCCGCCTGCCTGGACTTATGTCAGGGGTGTCCGCAGTCACACCCTTACTGGCCCCGGAACGCCGAGGCCGGGAAGGGCGGGGCACAAGCTGGTGGAAGAGGCTGGATTCTCGCTGGAAGAAGCCCTCCGTGTGGAAGGAGGCGGGCAGCTCCAGCACCAGAAAGTCCAGGTGGTGACACAGCTCGTGCAGCAGGGTGCGCAGATAGGTGCGAAAGGCCACCACCCGCTCGTGCTTCGCCGTCCGCATCCAGAGCTGGATGTGGGGGCGGCGGCCCCGCTCCAAGGTGTACATGCCGTGCAACTCGCCCGTGGTGGAGGATGGGCGGACCTCCAGCACCTCCATCTGGGGCGGGAACACGTCCAGCCGCTCGCAGAGGGCGTCGCTCAGCCGGGCGGTGGCGCGCTCGGTGTCCGGCTGGCGGCCCGTCGCCAGGGCCTCGCGCAGCGCGGTCACCAGGGGCTCCAGCGTCCGGGGCTCACGGAGCCGGAGCGCGCTCACCGAGTCACTCATCCGGTAGACGCGCTGCTGGGCGGGCGTGAGGTTGTCGTAGTAGGCGAAGGGCACGGGCGAATCGGTCCAGCCGCAAGCTTCCCACCCGCGCCCTCCACTGGCTACAGGCCGCCGGCCTCCAGCGCGCCGCCCAGCCCGGGGAAGGGCTGGGTGAGAAGGCGAACAGCGGCGACGCCGTGCGCTGGAGTCCCAGCGACCGGCGCGTCGATGACCTCCGCCGCGTCGGTCGTCAGCAGGCGCGCGGTGGTCGTCTGCTCATGCACACCGTAAGCGGGAGCGCGGCGTGGGTCCGGACAGGGGGTGTTCTCGTTTGCGGTCGACAGGCTGGGGCACATACCTTCGGTCTCGCGTGGAAGGACGTTCTCAAGAGCTGGCCCCGGCGGGTCCGGAGCCACGCGAGCAGGTGCTGGCGTTGCTGCGCCGGTATGGATGGAACGCCACCTCGTTCCAGGTGCTTCAGCCCGGCTTCCGCTACTGGTTCGACCCGGCGGGCGATGCCTGCGTCGCCTACGTGGACACGGGCGGCGCGTGGGTGGCGGCCGGAGCGCCCATCGCAGCGCCGGAGCGTCTGGCATCCGTGACGGAGGGCTTCCACGCGGCCGCGCGGGCCGAGGGCCGGCGCGTGTGCTTCTTCGCCACCGAGCCGCGCTTCCTGGCGCACGCGCCCATGGCGTCGCTGCCCATCGGCGAGCAGCCGGTCTGGGACCCGGCGCGCTGGGATGACGTGGTGCGAGGCAGCCGCAGCCTGCGTGAGCAGCTTCGCCGCGCCCGGGCGCGTGGCGTGACGGTGCGCGAGGTGCCCGTCTCGGAGCTGGGGAACCCGCTGCACCCCACGCGGCGGGCGGTGGAGTTGCTGAAGGCGCGCTGGCTGGCGTCCCGCCGCATGGCGCCCATGGGGTTCCTGGTCCAGCTTCGTCCCCACGCCTTCGCGAGCGAGCGGCACGCCTTCGTCGCGGAGGCGGACGGCGCGGTGGTGGGCTTCCTGTCCGTGTCCCCCGTGTACGCGCGCGAAGGCTGGTTCCTCCAGGATTTGCTCCGGGACCCGGAGGCGCCCAACGGCACCGCGGAGGCGTTGGTGGACGCGGCCATGCGCGCGGCGGTCAGCTCCGGGCGCCGCTACGTGACGCTGGGACTGGCGCCGCTGGCGGGGCCGGTGCGGCCGTGGTTGCGGCTGGCGCGCGCGTGTGGCCGGCCGCTCTTCGACTTCGAGGGCCTGCGCGCCTTCAAGGCGAAGTTCCGCCCCGACGCCTGGGTGCCCATCCACCTGTCCTATCCCTCGCCACACGGCGGGCTGGCGGCGGTGTACGACGCGCTGCGGGCCTTCGCGCAGGGCAGCTTGCTGCGCTTCGGCGTCGCCACGTTGCTGCGGCGGCCTCGTCTGCTGGTGCATGCGCTCGCCGTGCTGCTCGTCCCGTGGACCGCGCTGCTGGCGCTGCCGTCCACGGCGCGCTGGTTCCCCTCCGTCCAGGTGCAGTGGGCGTGGGTGCTGTTCGACGTAGGCCTGACAGTGGGCCTCTTCTCCCTGGTGCGCCGCTGGCGGGACTCGCTGGCCACGGTGCTGGGCGGCCTGACGGCGGCGGACGCCTGTCTGACGTTCGTCCAGGCCGTCACCTACAACGTGCCGCTGGCGAGCAGCACGCTGGACTGGGCCATCATCGCGGTGGCCGTGCTCGCGCCGGCGACGGCGTCCGCGCTGCTCTTCGTGTCTCGGGACTTGCGCCTGCCCGGACGCTAGATGAACGCGCCGCTGTCGAGCGTCTCGTCGTCCTCCGTGGGGACGGAGGCGCCATGGCCAGGCTGGAGGACCACCTCACCCTGGTCCACCCGCGCCACCAGGTGGAAGCTCACCATGAAGTCGCGGCTGGGCGGCCAGCCCTGCTCCAGCTCGAAGTGTGTGTCACCGATATGCACCACCGTGCCGAGCCTCCGCCCGTGCTCGTCCCTCACGGCCATTCCCTCGCGCAGCTCACCCGGGTCCCACATGACGCCCTCCTTTGGCGAAAGATGCGCGCGGCCGGGATGTTCGGCAGCCCACGCAATGGGTCTGCCATTGCTCCATTGATGGACAGTCTTGCGAACGCATCCTGGACCGGAGTCGTGGGTAGTGATGTTTTCAGGAAAGAACTGACCCCGGCCGGACGCCGCGACTTCCTCGCGGCTTGGAACGTGGCTGGTGGGGAGGGGAGACCATGCGCCCGCCGTGTGGCGTTGCACTGTCGCTCGCCGTCCTGCTGTTCGCCCAATCCGGGCAGGCCCAGCCAGCCGAGCGGAAAGCGGTGTCTCTGCCCGCCGACCTGCCACCGGGCGTCTCCAAGACCCTGTGGAAGATTTCCGTCCCGGACCGCCTGGCGCCCACGCCGGAGCGGGTGCTGCTGGGCGAGAAGCTCTTCAACGACCAGCGCCTGTCGGTGGACAACACCGTGTCCTGCGCCACCTGCCATGACCCGCGCTTCGGCTTCGCGGACGCGAAGCCGGTGTCGGAGGGCGTGAAGGGGCAGAAGGTGACGCGCAACAGCCCCACCGTCCTCAACGCGCTCTTCAACGCCTCCCAGTTCTGGGACGGCCGCGCGTCCACGCTGGAGGACCAGGCGAAGCTGCCCATCCTCAACCCGCGGGAGATGGGCATGCCCGACGAGGCGGCGGTGGTGGCCAAGGTGAAGGCCATTCCGGAGTACGTGCGGGACTTCCAGAACGTCTTCGGCCGCGAGGTGAACTTCGACGACCTGGCGACGGCCATCGCCGCCTTCGAGCGCACGCTCTACTCCGGCGACGCGAAGTTCGACCGCTTCATCACCGGGGACGCCAAGGCCTTCTCCGCCGCGGAGCGCCGGGGCTGGGCGCTGTTCAACGGCAAGGCCCGCTGCAACACCTGCCACGCGGGCAACGTGGTGTCGCCGCTGTTCAGCGACCAGAAGTTCCACAACATCGGCATCGCGGCGCACAAGCAGGACTTCGTGAAGCTGGCCCGCGAGGCCCTGAAGGTGGTCCGCACCGGCGACGAGCAGCAGATTGACGAGCTGGCGCTGGAGACGCGCTTCTCCGAGCTGGGCCGCTTCCTGGTGACGAAGCAGGAGAACGACGTGGGCGCCTTCAAGACGCCCACCCTGCGCAACATCGCCATCACGGGCCCCTACATGCACGACGGCTCCCTGACGACGCTGTGGGACGTCATGGACCACTACAACAAGGGCGGCGTGCCCAACCCGTACCTGGATGGCGGCATGCAGCGGCTGGGGCTGACGGAGGCGGAAATCGACGACGTGGTGGCCTTCCTCCTCACCCTCACCGACGAGCAGTTCGCGAAGTACGCCACCAAGGAGCAGGCGCGCCAGCGCGGCCTGAAGAACAAGCGCCCGGAGCGCGACACCGCGGTGGCCATGGGGAAGTCGGGGAACCTGGGCGACCTGGCCCCCAACCCGGACCTGTCGGTGAAGAACCCGGCGGACATCGGTGTGTACGGCACCGAGACGCTCGTGAAGCCCGCCTCGACGTCCAAGCCCTAGGAGCCGCCGCCATGGGGAACAAGTTCCGCAGCATCGAGACCAAGCACCACGCAGAGCGCGACGCCTTCTTCGAGGACCTCAAGAAGCTGGACCGCCGGGCCTTCCTCCGCGTGGCCGGCATCTCCGCCGGCATCGCCGCGGGCATGGGCCTGCGCACGCCGCACAGCTTCCAGTTGGTCAACGTGGCGGAGGCGCAGGGGACGAAGCCGCGCTTCTCCTTCGCGTACATCTCCGACACGCACCTGTACGAGAAGAAGCTCAACGACCGCTTCGTGCGCGCCATCCTCAAGGCCGTGGATGACGTGAACTCGCTGGACCCGCAGCCGGACTTCGTCCTCTTCGGCGGCGACCTGGCGCAGCTCGGCAAGCCGGGTGAGCTGAAGCTGGGCGCGGAGATTCTGAAGGCCGTGAAGGCGCCCATCCGGATGATGGTGGGGGAGCACGACTGGTTCCTCGACATGGGCGAGCTGTGGACGGACCTGTTCGGCCCGCCGAACTATTCGTTCGACCACAAGGGCGTCCACTTCGTGGTGCTCAACTCCATCCTGGAGAAGGACTTCTGGACGGAGCGCAAGCTCACGCCCGAGGAGCGGATGCAGATAGTCGCCGGCCTGGACAACGGCATCCAGTCCCGCTTCGAGGTCGGCGCGCCGCAGCGCGAGTGGCTGCGTCAGGATTTGGCGAAGGTGAACAAGGCGACGCCCATCATCGTCTTCAGCCACTCACCGCTCTACAAGTACTACCGGCCCTGGAACTTCTGGACGGACGACGCGGACGAGGTGCAGGCGCTCTTCAAACCGTTCCAGACGGTGACCGTGATTCACGGCCATACGCACCAGCTCCTCAGCAACCGCATTGGCAACATGAGCTTCCACGGCATGTTGTCCACCGCGTGGCCCTGGCCCTACGCGCCGGAGGGCCTGCCGCGGCTGACGGTGCAGATGAACCGCCCCGACCCCTTCAGCCAGTTCGACGGCTGCGGAGACGGGCGGATGGACGTGCTGGAGTCGGGGATGGTGGACAAGCTGTACAACCTCTGGGAGCGCAACCCCATCTCCGTGCGCGCGAGCTACCTCGCGTCGGGTGGGAAGCAGGACGTGCCGCCCCGGACCAAGCTGCCGAGCTACTGAGCGCGAGGGGACACCATGACCTTCCGGATGAAGCTGCTTGTGGGAACGGGCGCCGTGCTGTCGTTCGTGGGAGGCGCGGCGCTGGCCACCGGCCCCGCGACGCCGCCGAACGCGGCCGCCGCCCAGACGCCCGAGGTGAAGAAGCACGAGTTGCCGGTGTCGAAGGACGGCAACCTCGTGGTGGGGCTGTGTGACGGCGAGACGTCCATGGAGGTGAAGGGCGTCAAGGCCGGCCAGTCACTGACGCGCGCGCAGGCCCAGCACGTGTCGGGCGCGCTGATGGAGGAGTGGCTGCGCAAGAATCCCAACGCCAACTGGGACGCGGTGCCCCTGGTGGCGCAGGCGCCCGCGCCGGGCTCCACCACCCCGCGCACGCAGCAGCCGCGCGCGCCCGCGCCCTCCGCCAACCAGACGGTGCGCCCGGGCGGCGTGACGTCGGAGAGCGGCGGCGCGGAGGTGAAGAAGGAGCTGTCCGTGCCCATCCAGGACGGCCACACCTACGGCGCGTTCTCCGACCGGGACGAGGCCATCTGGGCCGCCTCCACGGAGCAGTTCGTGGCCGAAGGCCACCGCGTCTTCCACGACGCCCAGGCCATTGGCGGCACCGTGGGCATCTCCTGTGACATGTGCCACCCGGACGCGTCCAACACGCACCCGGAGACGTACCCGAAGTACCAGGTGCAGCTGGGCCGCGTGGCGCTGCTGCGCGACATGATCAACTGGTGCATCGAGAACCCGGCGCGCGGCAAGCCGCTGGCGGATGGTGACCCGCGGATGCGCGCCATGGAGGCGTACATCTACGCCAAGCGCAAGGGCGTGAAGCTGGAGTACGGGAAGAAGTAGGCCCGCTCAGCGCCCCAGGCCCGGCACGGCGTCACGCGTCCGCTGGAAGAGCCACCGCGGCTCCCACAGCGGGCGCGTGGCCTGGACGACGGCGGGCTGCCCCAGCAGCACCGCGAGCAGCGCCCCCGCCCCCAACGCGAGCGCGACACCTGTCGGCCCCTGGAGGAACGCGTACGCGCCCGCGTGCTCGAAGCCTCGCACCACGAACCCGTGCAGCAGGAAGGGCGCCAGGCTCCGGCCTCCAAACCGCGTCAGCGGGCGCTCCTGCCGTGGGCTGAGCGTGAAGAGCGCCCACGTCATCGCCACCGCGCCGCAGAAGAGCGACAGGCGCGCGGCCATGCCCGCGAGAGGCGTGGCGCCGAGCACGGCGTAGCCACTGCTTCCATACAGCCATTGGGTGGCGGGCGCGGGCAGCGTGCCCACGGCCACCGCCCAGACGCAGATGCCCAGTCCCAGGGCCAGGGACGCCGCGAGCGCGACGCGCCAGCCCCGGGCGGCCTCGGGGGCCACCAGCCACTCCCGGCGCATCAGGTGGCCCGCGACGAAGCAGGGCAGGAACACGAAGGTCCGGGACAGGCCGAACAGGTAGCCCACCCAGGGCAGCAGGCCCGCGACCAGTGAGAGCCCCAGGCCCACATCAGCGGGCCAGGCAGGCGGCGGAGCAGCGGCAGCGCCAGCCTCCAGCACCCCAGGCTCAGCAGGAACCACAGCAGCCAGTACGGCTGCACCAGCCAGTGGGTGCTCCACCCGCGGCCGAGCACCCACGCGTCAAAGGCGACGTACAGCACCTGGAACACGGCCAGCGGCGCGAGCTGCCCCCAGGCGATGGCGCCCAGCGCCCGGGGCCCACTGTCCGCGCGGGACAGGTGCCCGGAGAGGAACGCGAAGGCGGGGATGTGGAAGAGATACAGGCCCGAATAGAGCGCCTTCGCCAGCGGCTCTCGACCCAGCAGGGGCTCGAGCGCATGCCCCATCACCACCAGGATGATGAGGATGCCTCGCACGTTCTCGAACAGCGGGATGCGGCCTGCGGTCGTCACAGGCTCAATAGAGAAGCCCATCTTTCGGCTGAACGGGAGGGGGGAGCTCTGTTTCTCCCAGCATCTGCCGCAGGTTGATTTCAATGGTCCGGCTGAGCGCCGTCATGGGCGTGTCGCTGACGTCATCCTCGAAGGGCGTCTCGATGTCCCGGCCCACGGCGTCCAGCCCGATGAAGAGGAACGCGATGACGGCGGTGACGAGCGGGGTGAGCCAGCCCAGCTCCGTCACCACGCCCAGTGGGAGCAGCACCAGGTAGGCCCGTGTCATGGCCAGCAGCAGGATGTCGTACTGGCGGGGCAGGGGCGTGTTCTTGATGCGCTCACACGCGCCCAGCAGGTTCGTCAGTTCGGACAGCGTGCGGTCCATCGTCACGTGAAGGAAGAGCACCTTCTGCGTGTCGGACACCTGGCCGTAGATGCGGCGCAGGCGCGTGCCCATCCACAGCAGCAGCGCGGAGGGGACGTTCTGCTCGTCACGCAGCGCCTCGATGACGGCGGGCCGGAAGAAGGGGACGATTTCCGGCAGGGGGTCCTGCCGCCGCAGGTGGCACCGCATCGCGTTCACGAAGCCAATCTGCGCGTACACCAGCTCGCGCGCGTCCTCGGAGATGTCGGTCACCATGCCGCTGGTGATGACGCCGCGGCCCTCGCCCTCCGCCTGCGTGGAGGTGTGCATGTCGGCGAGCTTCTCCCGGGGACTGCCCTGCTCCGGGTGCACGCGCGCTTGACCGAACTGGTCTCGGACCGCGCCGTCGCTCGCTCGCGTTCCCGACACCGTCAGCAGGGGCTTGGAGCGCTCCGCCGCCGTGCGCAGCAGGGCGATGACGGCGGCGCCAGCTCCAACTCCGTCAACGGCTCACTGGCCTCGCGCTCCGGGCGCGGCAGCAGCGTCAGCACCTGCCGGGCAAAGGTGCGCGACCAGTTCACCACGCCGCCCCAGAGCGAGCGGGCCTCCCACCAGCGGTCGTAGGCGGAGCCATTGCGGAAGGCGAGCAGCACGCCCAGCGCCGCCGCGAGCACCGACACGGGCATGGCGGGGACCGACAACCACTCGGCGTCGAACAGGCGGTAGCCCACGATGACCGTCAGCGCGAAGAGAACGTGGAGCGCGACGCCCCTGCCCGTGTAGCGCAGGATGATGTGCCAGGACAGCCTCCGGCCGACAATCATTCGAGGAATGCTCCAGGGTGCATGAGGGTGCCTTGCGCAATGCGTCTAATGACGCGTTCGCGGACTGGCAACGCAGGCACCTCGCCGGAGTTCGCGCGTGTGTCAGGCAGGCGCGTGGACAGACGCTGGAGTGTCCTGGAGCGAGCACAACCACTTCGGCACTACCCGGGTCCCTGGAACCCCCCTGCGCGGAACGTGAGCACCAGGGTGTCCCGGTGTCCCGGGCCTTCCTGCGGTTGAATCGGCGTGCTCTCGTGAATCACGCGGGCGTCATCCAGCAGCAGCGCGGACCAGGGCTCCGTCAGCGTGAAGCGCAGGCCATTGGGGCCGTGGGCCTCGAAGACGCGCGTCTCACCGCCCTTGATGCCCTCGCGGCCCACGAGCAGCACCGCCACGAAGTCCACGCCGTCCCGGTGCGCGCCCTCCGGCGTCGGCCGGCCGATTCCGTCGGTGGTGTCGATGCGGAACTGGTGGGCCTCCACGTACCAGGGGCGCTCACCCTTGAGCTGGGAGCAGCAGGCGGCGATGCCACGAATCAGCCCCGCCCACACCGGCTGCGACACGATGTCCGGCCGCACGGGCTCGAACCAGCGCTCCAGGCCGCCGTGCAGCGCGTTGTATTCCACCGGCTGCCAGTGCGCGCGGTGGGGCACCTGCGTCACCGAGGCGCCATCCACCATGAAGCAGGAGTGCCGCCGCGAGCGGTAGCGGCCGCCGTCCCGGAGGAAGCCATCCTGGGGCAGGTCGTCCCAGGAGTCCCGCAGTCCCTCCAGCGCCGGGGACTCAATCCCCGCGAGCTCACAGAGGCCCTCGCGCGTGAGCACGGCGTAGCCCCGCGCGCTCAGGGCCGAGGGGACTTCGGAAGCGGGAATGACGGGGGGCTGGAAGCTCATGGAGTCGAACTCAGGGAGGGTTGTCCGCCGAGGCGGGCGGCTCCGAGGGGAATGCCGCCGGCTGCGCGTGCCGCAGGGCCTCGCGGAAGCCGGTGTTCCGGGCAGGGGCGCACACGGTGTAGCCATCCAGCACGCCGCAGGTGACGCGGTCGCCCAGGCGCTGGAAGAGCGGCAGCTTCGCCGTGTCGACCACGTAGAGGGTGTCCTCCGCCAGGCGCCCGTGTTCGAGGTCATCCAGGAGCGCGGCGCAGACCTCGGCGACGCGCGGCTCGTTGAGGCGGGCGGAGTAGCCGCTGTTGGTCGTCAGGCCCTTGCGGTACGTGAGGTCGCCGAAGCGCACGTAGGTGTATTCCGGGAAGGTGTTCTCCACGCACGGCATCTGCGAGCCGTGGATGACGGGCGGCACCAGGGTGACGAAGCGGTAGCTGGCGTCCACGCGCTTCCATTCGGGCGCCTTCAGGCGCGGCCAGGGCGCGCCGACGAAGCGCGTCTGGGACCACACGTCCGGAGAGTCCACGAGTTGGAGGAGCACCGCGCCCAGCAGCAGCGCCGTGGCCACGCGGGGCCGCTGGCGCCAGCGCCACAACACGAGCGCGAGCACGCCGGTCAGCAGCAGGTAATAGAACGGCCAGATGAAGCGGCCAGACGCGCGGAAGGCTCCGAGCATCGGCATGACGGGCTCCATCAGCTTGCGCATCGTCAGCACCGTGCGGCCCGCCGCCGTCATCGTCGACGAGAAGCCGAGCACCGCCAGCGCGAACGCCACCAGGAGCAGGGGCAGCAGCGGCTTCACCTGGCGCCAGTCGCGCGGCCTGCCGCCCGTCAGCCACCCCAGCACGCCCGCGACACCGAGCACGAGCGCGCCCGTGCCCAGGTAGCCGAAGCCCTCATACTGGCCAACGTTGATGGGCAGCGCGGGCAGCCAGCGGGACCAGCCCAGCGGGTTGATGAAGGTGAGCAGGTCCGCGCTGTAGAAGCCAAAGCCGCTGGCGCCCGTGCTCACGCCCTGGCCGATGTAGCCGAAGGCGAGGAAGGGGATGGCCACCGTCAGGCCCAGGCCCGCGAACACGCCGGCCGTCGCCCCCTTGGATAGGTGCCCTTCCCGGTGCGCCTGGACGAGCAGGGCCACGCCCAGCGCGAACACCATCACCGTCAGGTACGGATGGGTCCCCGCGGCGAACAGGTTGATGAGCAGCGTCCACCGCAGCGCGCGCCACGCGGCCTGGGCGTCTTCCCGCGGGCGCAGGTACAGCCAGAGCATCGCGGTCAGCAGCCAGTGCGCGCAGAGCGTGTCGTGCCCGGAGCGGTAGAGCAGGATGGGCGCGGACACGAACAGCGCCGCGCCCAGCAGCCGCTGCAGGGGACTGCGCGTGAAGAGGCCCATCAGCTTCACGGCCATCCAGCCCTGGAGCGCCAGGCACGACGCCAGCCACAGCCCGACGAACTGGAAGTCCCGCGGCAGCCATCCGGAGAAGGGCTTGAGCAGGAGCGACACCCAGGGGTTCGCGTCCGAGAAGCCCACCGTCATGACATGCGGGGACATGAGGCTGGGGATGCGGCCCAGCGGGAAGCCCCACGGCGCGTCCCGGAAGTGCAGCCACCCGAGCACATGCTGCGCCGGGTCGCCAACGCCCATCCAATCCAGGTGCGTGGGGTTGAGCGTCGGCCCGCCTCCCGCGGCGAGGAACCACAGCACGCCGAGCGCCGCGCCCACCCACGGCCACAGCCGCTCCCCCTTGTTGCTGGGTCCTGTCGTCACCACCTGCATCCACTCCTGATGTCATCGCGCGCGGAGCCGGCCACCCCGGAGGACGTGCGTGGCGGACCCATACTCCCTCGTGGGCCATCACCGCCAGTCCCGATGCGACACGCTCGTGGCGGGCGCTCGCATGGCACCCCAGGCACAGACGTTATGGTCGGGGGAATGGGAGGGGGCTCGGCCTGTTGGTGGGCCACCTTGGGCATCGGGAGATGAGGACATGAGAAGGGCGTACGTGGCGTCGTTGCTGACCGGGCTGCTCACCACCTCCTCGGGGATGGCGGCCGAGGACACACAGGACCCCTTCCTGTGGCTCGAGGAGGTCCAGGGAGAGAAGGCGCTTGAGTGGGTGCGTGCCCAGAACGCGCGCACGCTCGAGGTGCTGGAGAAGGACCCTCGCTTCGAGGCCTTCCACGCGCAGGCGCTGGAGCAGCTCACCTCCACCGACCGCATCCCCAGCCCCCGCTTCCGGGCCGGCGGGGTGGACAACTTCTGGCAGGACAAGGGCAACCCCCGGGGCATCTGGCGGCACACGCCGCTGGAGGGCTACGCGAGCGCCCAGACGCCGTGGGAGACGGTGCTGGACGTGGACGCGCTGGCGAAGGCGGAGAAGGCCAACTGGATTTGGAAGGGCAGCAACTGCCTGCCGCCCGCGGACCAGCGCTGCCTCATCTCCCTGTCGAACGGCGGCAAGGACGCCGTCGAGCTGCGCGAGTTCGACGCCACCGCGAAGGGCTTCGTGGACGGCGGCTTCCAGGTGCCGGAGGGCAAGCTGTCCGCGTCGTGGCTGGACGCGGACACGCTGCTGGTGGGACGTGACTGGGGCGGGGACACCCTCACGGAGTCGGGCTACCCCTTCGTGCTCAAACGGTGGAAGCGTGGCACGCCGCTGTTGGAGGCGCAGGAGGCGTTCCGGGGTGAGCGCACCGACGTCTCCGCGTCTCCCTTCCCGCTGCGGGACGCGGAGGGCGGGCTCCAAGGCGTGGTGGTCAACCGCGCGGTGACCTTCTTCGAGTCAGAGTACTACCTGCTGGGGGACGCGGCGCCCGTCCGGCTCCCGTTCCCCCGGAAGTCCTCGCTCCAGGCCTTCGTGGACGGGCAGGTCGTCTTCACGATTGAGGAGGACTGGGGCCGCTTCAAGCAGGGCGCGCTGCTGGCGTACCCGCTGGCCGCGCTGAAGGCGGACCCGGCGAAGGCGAAGCCCACGCTGCTGTTCCAGCCGGGGGCGCGCCAGGCCATCGAGTCGGTGAATGCGACGCGGGGCCGGGTGCTGGTGAACCTCTATGAGGACGTGAAGGGCGCGCTGGATGTCTACACGCCGGTGAAGGGGCGTTGGAGCCGCAAGCGCCTGGCCCTGCCGAAGAATGCCTCGGTCGCCATCGCCTCGACGTCGTCATCCCATGAGCGCTTCTTCGTGAAGTCCCAGGGCTTTCTCGAGCCGACGGCGCTGTGGCTGGCGGACGCGCAGGCGGGCACGGTGAAGAAGGTGAAGTCGCTGCCCGCGCGCTTCGACGCGTCGAAGCTCCAGGTGGACCAGTTCTGGACGAAGTCGAAGGACGGCACGCGCATTCCGTACTTCCTGGTGCGGCCCAAGGCGCGGAAGCTCGACGGGACCTTGCCGACGCTGGTGTATGGCTATGGCGGCTTCCAGGTGTCCAAGCCGCCCGTCTACCTGCCGGAGGAGGGCAAGTTGTGGATGGAGCGCGGCGGGGCCTACGTCGTCGCCAACATCCGGGGCGGCGGCGAGTTCGGTCCTCGCTGGCACCAGGCGGCCCTGCGTGAGCACCGGCAGCGCGCGTTCGATGACTTCGCGGCGGTGATGGAGGACCTGGTGCGCAGGAAGGTCAGCTCCCCGCGCCGCATGGGCATCTACGGCCGGTCCAACGGCGGCGTCCTCACCAGCGTGGCGATGACGCAGCGCCCGGACCTGTTCAACGCGGCCGTCATCGAGAGCCCGCTCATCGACATGATGCGCTACCACAAGCTGCCGGCGGGTGCGTCGTGGGTGGGCGAGTACGGCAACCCGGAGGTGCCCGGGGACGCGGCGTTCATCGCGAAGTACTCCGCCTACCAGAACCTCCGTGAAGGCGTGCGCTACCCCGCGCCATACATCACCACCAACACCAAGGATGACCGCGTCCACCCGGGACATGCGAGGAAGTTCGCGGCGCGCCTGGAGGCCATGGGGCTGCCGTACCTCTATTACGAGAACACGGACGGCGGGCACTCCAACGACTCGGACCCGATGCTCAACGCGCGCCGGTGGGCGCTGCATCACGTCTACTTGTCGCGGCAGTTGATGGACTGAGCGGCCGGGGCCGTGCCGGTGTCTTGCGCCGGCATGGCCTTCCGCAGGCAGTTCAGGGGGGCGGCTGCGCGCGGGGCATCCGCGTCAGGGACTGCGGGTGGGGCGCCAGGCGCTTGTACATGACGGTGGTGGCGTCGAGCCGGCTCCCGGTCGGGTCGAAGCTGAAGTCCGGGATGACGCCCACCGTCTGGTAGCCGAGCGAGGCATAGAGCGGCTCGGCGTTGTCGCCGGTGCGTGTGTCCAGTGTCACCAGCGTGCGCCCTCGCTGACGCGCGTGCTGTTCG
Source organism: Myxococcus sp. 1LA (assembly GCA_046520405.1). Lineage (GTDB taxonomy): Bacteria > Myxococcota > Myxococcia > Myxococcales > Myxococcaceae > Myxococcus. The sequence goes on along the minus strand of JBKGHI010000005.1, from coordinate 31,283 downwards.
AGCCCGAGCATCAATGCGCGAGCGATGCCCTGACGGCGGAAGTCCGGGTGCACCAGCAGCTTGCGCACCTCCGCGCGGTGGGGCTGATTGGGCGGCGTGTCGCAGTCGAGCTGGACCGAGCCGGCAATCCGGCCCGCGCGCTTCACCACCAGCACGGTGAGCCCACCGGCTCGTGCCGCGGGGAGCACCTTCTGGCGCCAGAAGGACTCACTGGTCTGCTGGCTGAAGGGCAGCACGAAGCTGACGCAGGCGCCCGCGTTGACGCAGTCATGCAGCAGCGCGGCCAGTTCGGGGAGATGGCGGGCAACGTCATCCGCGCAGAGTGCCGAGACATCCATGAGAGTGTCGTGGGCCATGTCGCCTCACACGAGGAAGAGAACGTACCGGGCCCCGCGCTGCTTGGGCGTCGAGAAGGCGCTGGGGCCGAAGAGCTGGTAGCGCAGGCAATCCCCTGGCTGGAGGGTGTGGGTCTGCCCATCCACGGTGATGTCCAACTGCCCTTCGAGCAGGAGCAGGTGGTGCTCCAGGCCGCGCCGGGGCGGTTCGTCGTAGGTGATGTGCGCGCCGGGCGCGAGTTCGCACGCCAGCGCTTCACCCACCAGCCTCTGGGCCGGTGGTGATACCGAGCGCCGTGTGAAGCCCACGCTGGGGTCCGTCCACACGGGCTGCGTGTCGCGGCGGACCAGCGGGACGAAGTCGGCCTCCACCATGTGCATCAGCCGCGACAGGGGCAGGCCGTAGGCCGCGCAGAGCTTGCCCAGGACCGTCGCCGTGGCGCTGACCTCGGCGTTCTCCAGCCGGGAGAGGGTGGCGCGGCTGACCTGGCTGCGCCTGGCGAGCTCATCCAAGGACCAGCGCCGCTCCGCGCGGAGGGCCCTGAGCCGCTGGGCGATCTGCTGATCGATGTCGCTCGCTGCTGCTTCGGTGTCTCCCATTCATGGGAGGATTTCCCAGAATAGAGAAGGGGTCAACCCGCCCTGGAAGCGGTCGTTCGTTCTGCTTAAACTGTTAGTTCCAGGTTTTGGGCTTAATTTTGAGTTGGGCTGGTACCTTGCTCCGTGCAGCGCTTTTCCCTCCAGGAGCATCACTTCATGTCCCAGCTCAAGAATCGGCTCGTCTCGTTGTCCATCCTCACCCTGTCCCTCACGGCCGTTGGCTGTGGCGTCGGCACGGACGTGGAGCCTCTGCCGTCCGAGTCGGAGTCCTCCCCGGGAACGTCGCAGGAGCACGTCGTTGATGAGGAGGCCCTCTACGGAGGACACGAGCACGACGAGGGCGAAGTCTCGGCCATGGCCTCCGCCGCGGCCTGCGCGGGGTTCTGTAACGACGAGTGCGTGGCGTATGCCCGGTGTCGGGCGCCGGGGCTTCCCTACGGGCTGTTCGACTGGGCGGACAAGCGAGCCATCATCAACAGCAACCACGCTCACGTGGGCTGTGTGGCGATGATCCTGGGCTCCAACCCCGCCGGGCACACGGCGTTCGTCGCGAACGTCAACACGTCGGTCAGCCCCCGTCGCATCACCCTGAATGAGTCGAACTGGGGCTCGCGCACGTGCAACACGCGCTCGGGGACGAAGGCCGGCCTGAACATCACGAACTACTGGTGCCCGCGCGCGGTCCACACCGCGAGCTGCGCTGGCCCGATGTAACGCCCAGGCCCGCGTGGTTTCGCGGGCCGTGAAGGGACCTGGCTGTTCACGGCCGGGCGGGCCCCTGCTGTCAGGCTCGCCCGGCTGCCCGGGTCTTCACCGCGCTACTGTTCCGCGCCATGGGGAGTCACCCTGACGCCGCGGAACCGAAGCTGGGAAGGCCATGCTGCTGACGCTCTCGACGACGCATCATCCCGCGACCGACCTCGGGTACCTGCTCCACAAGAACCCGCACCGCCCACAGTCCTTCGAGCTGTCCTTCGGACACGCACACGTCTTCTATCCGGAGGCGACGGAGGCGCGCACCACGGCGGCGTTGCTGCTGGAGGTCGACCCCGTCGGGCTCGTCAGGGGACGCAGTGGGCCCTCGGGCGAAGGCGGAATGCTGGACCAGTACGTGAATGACCGGCCCTACGTGGCCTCGTCGTTCCTCAGCGTCGCGCTCGCGCGGACCTTCCGCAACGCGATGTCCGGCAGCAGCAAGGAGCGGCCGGAGCTGGCCGGGCAGCCGATTCCACTCGTGGCCCGCCTCTCCGTGTTGCCCTGCCGCGGCGGCGAGTCCTTCCTGCGCAAGCTCTTCGAGCCCCTGGGCTACACCGTCACCGCCACCCGGCACGCGCTGGACGAGACGGTGCCGGACTGGGGCCAAAGCCGCTACTTCACCGTCACGCTGGAGGCCCACATGCGCCTGCGCGAGCTGCTCACGCACCTCTACGTGCTCATCCCCGTGCTGGACGACGACAAGCACTACTGGGTGGGCGACGAGGAGGTGGAGAAGCTCCTGCGGCACGGTGAAGGCTGGCTGGCGGCGCACCCGGAGCGGGACGCCATCACCCGGCGCTACCTGCGTCACCGCAAGAGCCTGGCGCGGGAGGCGCTGGAGCGGCTCTCCGGAGACGAGGCCCCCGAACAGGAAGAGGGCGCACAAGCGCGCAACCAGGAGGAGGCGGCGCTCGAATCACGGCTGATCCTCAATGAGCAGCGGCTCCTGGCGGTGGTCGCCGCCCTCAAGGGGTGCGGCGCCACGCGTGTGGTGGACCTGGGCTGCGGCGAGGGCAAGCTGCTCCGGGCCCTGCTCAAGGAGCGGCAGTTCACCGACATCCTCGGCATGGACGTGTCCTTCCGCGCGTTGGAGGTCGCCTCGGAGCGGCTGCACCTGGATACGATGCCGGAGCTTCAGCGCCGCCGGATTCGCCTGCTCCATGGCTCCCTCATGTACCGGGACGCGCGGCTGGCGGAGTACGAAGCCGCCTCCGTCATCGAGGTCATCGAGCACCTGGACCCGCCGCGCCTCGCGGCCTTCGAGCGCGTCCTGTTCGAGTGCGCCCGGCCCAACGTGGTGGTGCTCACCACGCCCAACGCCGAATACAACGTGCGGTTCGAGTCGCTCCCCGCGGGCACCTTCCGGCACCGCGACCACCGCTTCGAGTGGACCCGGGCCGAGTTCGAGGCCTGGGCCCAAGGCATCTGCGAGCGCTTCGGCTACGGCGTTCGTTTCCTCCCCGTGGGGCCCCTGGACCCGGACGTCGGTGCGCCGACCCAGATGGCGGTGTTCGCGCGATGAAGCTCACGATTCCTGAACTCTCCCTGGTGGTGCTCATCGGGCCCTCCGGCGCGGGCAAGTCCACCTTCGCGCGCCGGCACTTCAAGCCCACCGAGGTCCTGTCGTCGGACGCCTACCGGGGCATCGTCTCCGATGACGAAACCAGCATGGAGGCCACGAAGGACGCGTTCGAGACGCTGCGCTTCGTCGCGGCCAAGCGGCTCGCCCGGGGCCTGCTCACGGTCATCGACGCGACCAGCGTGCAGCCGGAGGCGCGCAAGCCCCTGGTGGAGCTCGCGCGCGAGTTCCACGTGCTGCCGGTGGCGGTGGTGCTCGACGTCCCTGAGAAGACGTGCCAGGAGCGCAACCGCCAGCGGCCCGACCGCGCCTTCGGCGCTCACGTGATTCGCAATCAGCTCCAGCAGTTGCACCGCTCCCTGCGGGGGCTGGAGCGGGAGGGCTTCCGTCATGTCCACGTGCTGAAGCCGGAGGTACTGGATGCGCTCGAGTTCGTGCGTCAGCCGCTGTGGAACAACCGCAAGCACGAGCACGGGCCCTTCGACATCATTGGCGACGTGCACGGCTGCCGGGAGGAGCTGGAGGCGCTGCTGGGCAAGCTGGGCTACGAGGTGCGTCCGCGCGAGGACGGCTCGCCAGGGTTCGACGTGCGCCCACCCGAGGGCCGCAAGGCCATCTTCGTGGGCGACCTGGTGGACCGGGGACCGGACACACCCGGGGTGCTCCGGCTGGTGATGGGCATGGTGGCGGCGGGCAGCGCGCTGTGCGTCCCGGGGAACCACGAAGTGAAGCTGATGCGCAAGCTGCGCGGGAAGAACGTGAATGTGTCGCACGGGCTGGCCCAGTCGCTGGAGCAGCTCGAGCGCGAGCCGCCCGAGTTCCACAAGGCGGTGACGGACTTCATCGACGGGCTCGTCTCGCACTACGTCCTCGATGACGGACGGCTGGTGGTGGCGCACGCGGGCATGAAGGCGTCCATGCAGGGGAGGGGCTCTGGCCGGGTGCGCGAGTTCGCCCTGTACGGCGAGACGACGGGCGAGACAGACGAGTTCGGGCTGCCCGTGCGCTTCAACTGGGCCGCGGAGTACCGGGGCAAGGCGGCGGTGGTGTACGGCCACACGCCGGTGCTGGAGGCGGACTGGCTCAACAACACGCTCTGCGTGGACACCGGTTGTGTGTACGGCGGCAAGCTGACGGCGCTGCGTTATCCGGAGCGTGAGCTGGTCTCCGTGCCCGCGGCGCGGGCCTACGCGGAGTCCATCCGGCCGCTGGGAAGCACGGGCGCCTCGGAGAGCGGGCTGAGCGCGCAGCAGGTCCACGACAACCTGTTGGACATCGAGGACGTGCTGGGCAAGCGCGTGGTGACGACGCGGCTGAGCCAGAACGTGACGGTGCGCGAGGAGAACGCCACGGCGGCGCTGGAGGCGATGAGCCGGTTCGCCACCGACCCGAAGTGGCTCATCTACCTGCCTCCGACGATGTCCCCTTCGGAGACGAGCCAGTCACCGGGCTACCTCGAACATCCGTCGGAAGCCTTCGCCTACTACCGCAAGGAGGGCGTGGCGAAGGTCGTGTGCGAGGAGAAGCACATGGGCTCGCGCGCGGTGGTCGTCATTGCCCGCGACGAGGCGGCCGCGCTCCGGCGCTTCGGCGTCACGACGGGGGAGCTGGGCGTGTGTTACACGCGCACGGGCCGCCGCTTCTTCTCGGACGAGGGGCTTGAGGCGGCGTTCCTGGGGCGCGTGCGCGCGGCGCTCACCGCGTCGGGCTTCTGGGAGGCGCACCAGACGGACTGGGCCTGCCTGGACGGGGAGCTGATGCCCTGGTCCTTCAAGGCGCAGGAGTTGCTGCGGGACCAATATGCCTCGGTGGGCGCGGCTTCGCGCGCGGCGCTGGGAGACGTGGTGGCGGTGCTCGGTCAGGCGGCGGCGCGTGGGGTGGAGGTGGGCGAACTGGCCGCCCGGTTCGGTGAGAAGGCGCGGAGCGTGGAGCGGTATGTGGATGCGTACCGGCGCTACTGCTGGCCGGTGCAGTCGCTCGACGACGTGCGGTTCGCGCCGTTCCACCTGCTGGCGACGGAGGGCGCGGCCCACGTGGACAAGGACCATGTGTGGCACATGGAGACGCTGGCCCGGGTGTGTCAGGTGGACCCGGCGCTGCTGGTGGCCACGCCGTTCCGCATGGTGGACCTGGAGGACGACACCGCGGTGGCGGAGGGGGCGCGGTGGTGGGAGGACCTCACGGCGCGAGGCGGGGAGGGCATGGTGGTCAAGCCGTTCGACTTCGCGGTGCGTGGGCGCAAGGGGTTGCTCCAGCCGGCCATCAAGTCACGCGGGCCGGAGTACCTGCGCATCATCTACGGACCGGAGTACACCGCGCCCGCGAACCTGGAGCGGCTGCGTCGGCGAGGCCTGTCCACGAAGCGCTCCCTGGCGCTGCGTGAGTTCGCGCTCGGGGTCGAAGGCCTGGAGCGATTCGCGAGAGGCGAGCCCCTGCGCCGCGTGCACGAGTGTGTCTTCGGCGTCCTGGCCCTGGAGAGCGAGCCCGTGGATCCACGGCTATAGTTCGCGCGAGACGGGCTCCCAGGCGCGGGAACGGAGGTAGACGCATGACCACCTGGCATGACTGGCTGAAGCAACAGGGCATCGCCGTGCTGGGAGCGCCCGCGCGACTTCCCTCCGAAGAGGACATCGACAAGGCGGAGGCGCGGCTGAAGGTGCGCTTCCCCGCGAGCTACCGGCGCTTCTGCACCGAGCTGGGGCCCGGGCGTTTGGGGGACCTGCTCGAGTTCTGGGGCCCCTGGTCCGTGAAGGGCTTCTTCGACGTGCCCAAGGACATCCGCGCCCGGCTCTCCGTGGTGAAGGATGCCAGCGGAGGCGGCCGCCAGTCCGTGACGGAGAAGGCCATTCAAATCGGGTACGTCGTCCTGGGGAGCGCGCCCATTCCGCGCGTCATCAGCAACCGCAGCGCGGAGCTGTTCCTCCTGCCTTCAGAGCCCACGGAAGGAGACGAGTGCGCGCTCTATGCGCTGGACCACCGTGCTTCCGGGGCGCCCCCGAGGTTGGTGAAGCTGGCGCGCTCATTCACCGCGCTCGTCGAAGAGGGGTTCATCGCGAAGCGCTTGTCCAAGCTCCCCTTCGTGGCGGCTCCTGGCGCGGACCAGTTCGGGATGGAGTACCACCCGCGCGAGCTGCCCGCGCCCTGAAGGGCGCAGCGAAGTCTCAAGGCATGCGCCTGGCCTGGGCATCAAACGTCATGGGCGGCGTTGCCAACGCGAGGGAAGGTATCAGGGGGGACTCTTCCGCTGTGGGAAGGCCCACGGTCCGGGCCAGTCGAACCAGCGCGAGCCCTTCGATGAACAGGTTCCCGTCGATGGCCCACACCTCTTCGGGAAGGCGGCCTCGCTGGAAGCCGGTTTCGTACCAGGACCGGTGTTCGCCAATCAGCGTGAGGAGGGCTTCCTGGAAGCCGTCCGCATTCCGGGTGAGCAGGGCCCGGCACACGTCGGCACGCGCGGTGGCGGCGACGTCCTCCAAGGAGGCTTCGGTCAGTCGCGCGGCGATGTCTTCACAGGTGTCTGGGGCCGCCCCCAGGAAGAAGTGCTGCAGGAGGAAGTGGACGTAGAGGAAGTCCTCGAGGTGTTCCCGTTCGGCGCGATGTTCGCCGGGCGCGTGCCGGGCGATTCGCTCCGCCGTGGCTCTGTCTCCGCATGCCACCGCGTCGAAGAAAGGCGCCGCGCGGCTGGCCTTCGCTGCGCTGTGCCTGGCTTCACCTGAGCGTCAGGCGGAACTCGTCAGGTCGTTGCTGGCATCCTGAGGACCTTGTAGACTGACTGGGGCAACGCTGGGAGGCCTGCGGATGAACTTCCACGACGAGCCGTCACCCTTCCTCTGGTGGGACTCCAACCTGTGGTGGGTGGTCGCGCTGGCGGTATCCGTTGGACTGGGCGCGATGTACTGGTTGCTGTGGGGCCCGCGTCAGCCGGGCGATGTCCTCCGGGCTGCGCCTGCGTCTGGTGTTGACCGTCTCCGGCGTGGGGCGGATGTCGCCGCGTGGGTCGCTGTAGCGGCTGCCATCCTGGGGCCCATGGCGTTTGTCACGTCCTGGCTGGTGGCAACGGACTCGCTCGTTCATCACTGTGATGTGATGAAGGGGCACCCGTCGTTCTCCTACTTCATCCGCCCGCAGTGGTTCGGATTGGCCCTGGTGGCGTTCGTGGGGAGCATTGTCTATGCGCGTGGGGCGCGGAGGCCCAGGGATGCGCGTGATGTGCTGTGCATCCCGTCCGAACGTTGAATGATGCGCCCGCGCGTCATTGGGATGCACCACGCGCATTTGTCCCGAACGGTGGCTTCACCTCACGACGCTCGCGGTTCCTGACGGGCCTCCTTGGGCCGCCGCCGCGAACTCCTGGCGATAGATGGCGCTGACCCGTTCGAGCACTGCCTGCGCGGCATGGGCATGGGGGAGGAGCGTGACCTTGCCCTTGATCAAGAAGCTCCCGGAGGCAACGCCAGGACTGTCGAAGGCCGCCCGGTAAAGCCGGTCCGCGCCCACGCTGGGGGGATTGAAGAAGTACCGGGCCACGAGCCCCAAGGGCCAGGGCATACCGGCGCTCGCCGTCATCGGCGTCTTCGTGGGGCCCGGGCACGCGGAGAGGATGGAGATGCCCTGTGAGGACAGCTCACCCGCCAGCGCCTGCGTCCACAGGGACAGGGCCAGCTTGGAGCTCGCATAGGCCCCCAGGAGCTTGCGGAACGTGCCCGTCGCCGAGCAAGGCCGGCCGGGTCGAAAGACTTCACGTGCAGCAGCGCATTGGATGAGGTGTTGACCACCCGTTTCAACTGGCTGTTGGCCACATTGCCTGCCAGCGCGAGTGTGAGGACGTAGGGGGCGACGGTATTCACCTCGAAGGAGACCTCGCGTCCTTGCGGCGAGAACGTCAGTTCCGCGGGGCCGACGCCGGCGTTGTTGAACAGGACATCGATAGAAGGCTCCTTGCGAGTGAGGTCCGCGAGCACGCCGCGCAGGCTCTGAAAGTCCGCGAGGTCTGCCTGGTAGGCGCGCAGGCGGCCTGTCCGCTCCGCTTCAATCAGGTCCGCCGTATCCGCGATGGGCGAGCGGACCAGCACGGCCACGTCCCAGCCCTCCGCCAGCAATCGCTGCGTCAGCGCGCGCCCAACACCTGTGCGCGCACCTGTCACCAGCGCCGTCCTCTTGTCGGGCCGCACGTCCGCTCTCCTGGTCGGAATGTCCTTCGGTGCCCCGCTATATGCTGGGGAGCGAATTTCCAGACAAGGACGCACTTTGAAGATACCGCCCACCGCCATGGCGCTCCCGCCGGATGTCTGCAAGGAAGTCGGAGAGGTGTTGGCCCGCGTCGGTGACAAATGGTCCATCCTCGTCATTCGTCATCTGCGGGAAGGGCCGGTTCGCTTCAACGAGCTGCGCCGGGACCTGGGCGGAGTCACCCACAAGGTGCTCACGTCCACGTTGCGGGGCCTTGAGCGTGATGGCTTCGTGTTTCGCACCGTCACGCCCACGGTGCCGCAGCGTGTGGACTACACGTTGACGGCCTTGGGCCAGGAGTTGATGGAGCCCATCGACCTGCTGGCCACCTGGGCCCTGCGCCGCCGGGAGGCAGTGCATCGAGCCCGCGCCGCCTATGACGCTCGAAGCAAGCCGCAGGAGCAGGGCGAGCGGCACTGAGGCGCCTGCCGGCACTCACGGGGATTCAACCCTGGGCCTCTCCAAGGGCCGCGCCCTGCGGGGCAGATGTGCCGGCATGCCCGTGCGGGCCACGCGCGGGGCATCCCCGGCGGGCGCTGGTGCTGGGGGGACGAGCCCGCCAGAATTCCCAATCACATGCGAACAACGCTCCTTGGCGCCGCTCTGGTGTTGCTGGCTGCTTGTGGTTCCTCGCCTTCGGACTCCACGCCCGATGATCCGCCTTCCTTGCACCGGGTGACACGCGTGGAGGCCGCCCGGGGCGCCGAGCTGGAGGTGCTCGACTTTGGCGGTGAAGGGCCGGCGCTCGTGTTCCTTGCGGGGATGGGCAGCACGGCCCACGTCTTCGACGAACTGGCGCTCGAGTTCCGCGCTACGCACCACGTCTACGCGCTCACCCGCCGGGGTTATGGCGCCTCGGCCTGGCCTGACACGGGCTATGACACCGCCACGCTGGCCGCGGATGTCCTGGGAGTGCTCGACGTGCTGGGGCTGTCCAAGGCGTCGTTCGCGGGCCACTCCCTGGCGGGGGACGAGCTGACGTGGCTGGCGCTGCACCACCCCGAACGTGTGGCGGCGCTCGTCTATCTCGATGCCACTGACAGCCGGGGAGAGATTGCCGCGTTCCTGGAGGGAGAGCCCTTGCCTCCGCTGCCGTTCTCCGTGCTCGACGGCCTCCCTTCACGGCAGGCGGTGGCGGAGCGGCTGGCGCATGACCTGGGCGGCGGGCTCCCCGCGCACGAGGTCGAACAAGCGTATGAGTTCGACGCCACCACCGGGGCCTACCTGCGTGAGCGCCGCCATCCGGGGGCCACCGAGCAGTCGGTCCGGGGCGCGGCCATCATGGACCTCAAGAAGGTGCGGGGGCCTGTGTTGTCCTTGTCGGACGGGCAGGGCTTCACCGGTTGGGTGGAGGCCCTGACGGCGGCCGAGGCACTGCCGCTGGAGTTCCGGGAGAAGGCCCGCGGCTTCCTGCCCTACATCCGGCAGCACGAGGCGGACCTGGAGGCCGCGCTGCGAAGCCACCCGGGCTGGACGCACCTGGAGCTGGACGGGGCGGGGCACTACATCTGGTTGACGAACCGCGCGGAGGTCGTGTCGCGGATGCGTGAGTTCCTCGCCGCCACCGCCGCGCCGTAGCGTCTGCCCGGGCAAGCCACGCCCGGACAGACAGGTACACACAGCGGTCTCAGCTCCGCTGGGCGTAGTACTCCACGATGAAGGGCTCGTTCACGTCCACGGGGATTTCCTCCCGCTCGGGCAGGCGCACGTAGCGCAGCCCTTCGCCCTCACCCAGCACCTGGACGTAGGCGGGCACGGAGCGCGACTTCATCCGGCTGAAGGACTCCTGCACCACGGCGAGCTTCAGGTGCGCCGTGTGGAAGCGGACCTCGCTCCCGGGCTTGACGCGGAAGCTGGGGATGTCCGCCCGCTTGCCGTCCACCTGGAGGTAGCCGTGGCGCACGAACTGCCGGGCCTGGCGGATGCTGGTGGCAAGGCCCGCGCGCAGCACCAGCGAGTCCAGCCGGCTCTCCAGCAACTGCAGCAGCACCGTGCCGGTGTTGCCCGGCGCCCGGCGCGCTTCCATGAAGGCCTGGCGGCACTGCTTCTCCAGCAGCCCGTAGTACAGCTTCAGCTTCTGCTTCTCCCGCAAGCGGCGCGCGAAGTCGCTGACGCTGGTGCGCGCGGTGGCTCCGTGCTGGCCAGGAGGATAGGGCCGGCGCAGCACCGGGTCCTTGTCCGGGTCCTTCGCGGTGATGCGCGAAAGCGGAATCCCCAGCCGACGACACATCTTTCCCCGCGGTCCCAAGTCGCGTGCCACGTCGTGTACCTCCGACCATCTCCCGGTGTCTGGACTGGAGATGAAGTTGATAATCAGTATCAATTTCATTACCTCCAGATCGGTCTTGGGGTCAAGCCCGGAATTTCAGGAGGGGGACGTGGGCGAACAGCCGGGGCGCGGCGCGTGTGCCGGCCCCGGGCCTGTTCAGGTGCCGCGCGGCGCCGTGTCTTGGCGGAAGATGGCGCCCGCGAGCACCGCCACGACAGTGACGCCGGCGTAGGCGACGAGGCCGGCGGCGACCATGGCGAACAGGGCGGGCAGCCCCGCGCCGAGTCGCGCGGCGACGAACCACCCGGCGCCCCGCGCTGATGACCAGCCGCGAGGTTCCCGCCAGGAAGGGCCACAGCACGCGCCCCGCCCCCTGCGCGGCGAAGGCGAGCACGAAGCCCAGGCCCAGCAGGCCGTAGAACGGCGCCACGATGCGCAGGTAGTCCATGCCGGGGGCCACGACGGCGGGCTCGCGGCTGAAGGCGTGGAGCCAGACTTCTGGCGCCAGGGCCGCGGCCAGGCCGATGACACCCGCTGCCGCGAAGCCCAGCCCACCGCCGAGCCAGGCGATGCGGCGGGCGCGCTCGTACTGTCCCGCCCCCACGTTGGTGCCCACCAGCGTCAGCACGGCGGTGCCCAGGCCGAAGAGAATCGGGATGATGAGGTAGTCCAGCCGCGAGGCCATGCCATAGCCGGCCAGCGCCTCCACGCCGAACAGGCCCACGGCGCCGGTGATGACCATCACCATCAGGTTGGGTTGCAGCGAACTCACCGCCGTCAGCAGGCCCACGCGCAGGATGTCGCGGAGCAGCCTCGGCTCCACTGGCCCCTTCGTGAGGCGAACCATGGCCCGTCCGGAGGCCATGTACCGCAGCAGCCAAAGCGCGGCGACCACGTAGAACAGCGTCATCGCGAGCCCCGCGCCCGCCAGCCCCAGCGCGGGCACAGGGCCGAAGCCGAAGATGATCGCTGGCGTCACGACGAGGAAGACGCCGGCGCCCACCAGCGTCACCAGCGCCGGGACGCGCACTTCCCCCGCGCCACGCAGCGCCGCCGCGAGCAGGTTCACCAGCCAGAAGGGGATGGAGCCCGCGAACACGTAATTCGAATACTGGAGCGCGGCGTCCAACGCGCCCTCGCGCCCACCCAGCAGCGTGTACAGGGCGGGGCCCGTCATCCAGGCGAGGACGCTGAAGACCAGCCCGAGGCCCAGCGCCAGCACCACGGCGTGCCAGACCAGGGCATTCGCGTCATCCCGTCGGTTGGCGCCCAGGGCGCGCGCCACCGCGGAGGCCACGCCGCTGCCGATGCCGCCGTTGGACATCATCGTCATCAACATCACGACGGGGAAGACGAGGGAGACGCCCGCCAGCGCGTCCGTGCCCAGGAAGCTCGCGTACCAGTTCTCCGCCACGCCCACCAATGACTGGGCAATCAGCACCACCGTGGTGGGCACGGCCAGATGGAGCAAGGGTTTGAGGAGGGGCCCTCGCAGCATCGCGTCGTGAAGCGCCGTGCGCGCGGGAGGCTGGGGCCCTGGCGCTGCATCCTGGGCCGGAACTGCGTCGCTGCTGGCTGCGTCACCCATGGGACGTCACCTCACGCGCTCCGAGCACCCAGATAGCCACCGGAGGACAGGCCTTGTTTGACCACGCGGCTGACCTCGTCGGCGAGCACTTCCTCCTCGCCGGCCTCCAGCGCATCCAGCGTGAGACGCACCACGTCTGTAGGATTCGACTTCGGCGCGGTGACCTTCTGGGCCATGTCTGTGTCCATGTACCCGACGTGCAACGCGACCACCTGGGTCTTCTGCGCGCGCAATTCCTGACGCAGGCCGTTGGTCATTGCCCAGGCGGCCGCCTTGGAGGCGCTGTAGGTCGCGTTGCCCGGGAAGGAATGCCAGCTCAGCACCGACAGCACGTTGAGGATGGCACCGCCGCCGTTGCGGGCCAGGATGGGGGCGAAGGCGCGGCTCGTCGCGAGCGGCCCCAGGTAGTTGGTCTCCAATTCGTTGCGCGCGTAGGTCAGCGCATTCTCATCGGACAGCAGCGTCGGCTGGCTGATGCCCGCGTTGTTGATGAGCAGCGTCACGTCTCCCGCTTCCCGCGCCAGGGCCTCGAGCTGCTCGGGGCGCGTCACGTCGAGGCGGACGGGCACGATGCCCGGCACCGTGCTGGGGCCGGGCTCACGCGCCGCCGCATAGACTTTGCTCGCGCCCCGTTCGAGCAGGCCTTTCGCGAAGGCGAGCCCAAGGCCGCGATTGGCTCCGGTGACCAAGGCCACTGCGTTCTGGAGATGCATGGTTCGGCTCCTGTTTTATGACGACCGTCATATTTCGCGGCGCGCGGCCGCGGTGAGGGGACTTACCGCCGGCGGCTCAGCGGCGCTTGGGGTTCACGGCCTGCTTCGCGGCGGTCCGGAAGGACTTCGCCAGCCTGGTGTCATTGACGGCGCGGGAGATGAGCAGCGCGCCGACCATGGTGCTCAGCGCCGCCATGGCGCGCTCGCTGCGCTGGGAGGCCTCGCCCGCGGGGAGCTGGCTTTCGAGCAGCTCCAGCATCTTCTGGACCTGCCGGGTGGTGACCGCCCGGACCTCGCTGGACTGGCGCCGGGTCTCCGAGCCGAGCGCGGCGAGCGAGCAGCCCTGCTCGGGATGCTTCGCGTGCGTGTCGGAGAGGTAGGTGTCCAGCAAGGCCTCCAGGCCCTCGTGGGCCGCGGCCTGCTGGATGGCGTTCGTGAGGGCACGCAGTGACTCCGCGCCAGCCGTTTCCAGCGCTTCGGTCAGCAGGGCCTCCCGGGACGGGAAGTGGGCGTAGAAGCCGCCGTGCGTGAGGCCCGCCTCCTTCATGATGTCCGCCACGCTGACGCCCTGGTAGCCCTCCCGGCGAATCGCACGGGACGCGCTCCTGAGGATGCGCTCGTGGCTCTGTTCCTTCTTGGAGGGGCTCGGCATCGGGAGGCGTCCTTCGAACTCGTTGATATGATGACCATCATAAAAATGGAGGCGCGGAAGTCAACCGAGAGCGCGGAGGCCCTCCGGGGAGGGGGGGGCCTCCAGGTGCTGCCTTACGGATGGATGGCCACCTTGAAGACGCCGTCGCGGCGCTCACCAAAAAGGGCGTAGGCCTCCTGGATGTCATCGAGCTTGAACCGGTGGGTGATGAGCGGCGACAGGTCGACGCGCTTGCGGTGCACCACGTCCATGAGGCGGCGCATGCGCTCCTTTCCTCCCGGGCAGAGGGTGGTGACGATGCGGTGGTCTCCCAGTCCAGCGGAGAAGGCGTCGTAGGGCAGTTGGAGCTTGCCGGAGTACACCCCGAGGCTGGACAGCGTGCCCGCGGGCCGCAGGCAGCGCAGCGCGGACTCGAAGGTCTGCTGGGTGCCCAGGGCTTCGATGGCCACGTCGGCGCCGCCGCCCGTGAGGCGCTTCACCTCCGCCACGACGTCCTGCTGGCGGTAGTCGAGCACCACGTCCACTCCCATCCGCCGGGCCATCTTCAGCCTGGATTCATCACCATCCACGCCCACCACCAGGGATGCGCCCATCAGCCGCGCGCCAATGGCGGCACACAGGCCAATGGGCCCCTGAGCGAAGACGACCACGGCGTCTCCGATTCGCACGCCGCCGGACTCCGCGCCGCTGAACCCGGTGGAGGCGATGTCCGACAGGAGGACGACCTGCTCGTCCGTGAGCCCCTCTGGGATGGGCGCCAGGTTGGCCTGCGCGGCGGGGATGCGGATGTATTCGGCCTGCGCGCCATCCTGCGTGTTGCCCATGCGCCAGCCTCCGAGCGCCTCAAAGCCCGCGCCGTGGCCGCATTGAGAGAGGTGGCCGGACAGGCAGGCCCTGCATTGTCCGCACGGGGTGATGGCGCCCACGAGCACGCGCTGCCCGGGCACGTAGTCCGTCAATCCGGGGCCGAGCTCCTCGATGACGCCCACCGGCTCATGGCCGATGATCAGTCCTGCTCGCACCGGGTACTCGCCGCGGACGATGTGCAGGTCCGTGCCGCAGACGGTGGTCAGCGTCATTCGGATGATGGCCTCGCCCGCCTCCGCGCGCGGCCGTTCCACTTCTTCAATGCCAAAGCGGTTCACCGCTCGAAAGACATTGGCTCGCATGCTCTCCCCCGTGGCTCGTGGGTGCCCGTCGTACGGAAAGTCTCGGCACGACGCAGCGGCGTGGGCGTGAGCCGCGCAACGGGCGCACGCTGGGATGCCTCCGTTCGTGACGGTGGCCCGGGCCCGCGCGGCGTCCGTCCCACGTGGATGTCATTCATCCGGGCAGGCCGCATCCTCCCTGGTGACGCCTCACGAACGCTGGCGCGCCGCGCTCGCTCCGTCAGGCGCTTGCTTCAAGGGAGCGCACCATGGACGTCTCACCGGACACCGAGAAGCCAGGGCAGGGCGAGCATCCGGAGGAGGCGGCCGCTCCACGCCTGCGTTGGTTCAGTGAGCTGACCCGGGAGGATGTGGCGCTGGCGGGAGGCAAGGGCGCGAACCTGGGCGAGATGACCCGGGCTGGGCTGCCTGTTCCGCCGGGCTTCGTCATCACCGCCGCTGCCTTCCAGGAGGCCATGGCGCCGGTGCGCGCCCGGTTGCGGGCGCTGTGGAAGCAGGTCGACCCGGATGACCCCGCGTCGCTCGCCCGTGTCACGCAGCAGCTTCGCGAGCAGGTGCTGCGTGCGCCCGTGCCGGAGCGGCTGCGTGCCGTCATCCTGGAGGCCTACCGTCAGCTCGGCGCGGACCGTGACGTGGCGGTGCGCTCCTCGGCGACCTCCGAGGACACGGCGGAGACGTCCTTCGCGGGCATGCATGAGTCCTTTACCCATGTGCTCGGCGATGACGCGCTGATGGACGCGCTTCGGGCGTGCTGGGCTTCCGCCTATGGCGAGCGTGTAGTGGCCTACCGCAAGGCGGAAGGGCTCACCGAAGAGCCCGCCATCGCCGTGGTGGTGCAGGCCATGGTGGACGCGGCTCGGGCGGGGGTGATGTTCACCGCGGACCCGGCTTCGGGGGACACCGGCCGCATCATCATCGAGGCCGCCTGGGGGCTGGGCGAGGTGGTGGTGGGCGGACAGGTGGAGCCGGACACCTACTGCGTCACCAAGAAGGGGCCTCGCGTGCGCGAGGTCCGGGTGGGTGAGAAGACCTTCCGATTGGTGCGTGACGCCGAAGGGCACACGCGGAGCGAGGCGCTGAGGCCGGAGCAGGCGCATCAGCGTGTGTTGAGCGACGAGGCATTGCTGGAGCTGGCCCGGCTGGGGCTGCGCGTGGAGCAGCACTACGGGGCGCCTCAGGACATCGAGTGGGCCGAGGAAGGCGGGCGCCTGTTCCTGGTTCAGACGCGTCCCATCACCACGCTGCGGCAAGTCGAGCGGCCGCCCGCCCCCGAGGGCGCGGGCACGTCGCGAGTGCAAGAGACAGGGGCACCGCAGGAGGCTGCTTCGGAGCCCATGTGGGGAAGGGGTGCGTCTGAGTCGAAGCAGGTGGGCACGCGCTGGCGCGGGGCGTGAGGGCTCCGCGCGGAACTGGCTCGGCCTCCGTCGAGGAGACGCGTGCGGGCCAGCCGTTGGCTCAAGGCGCGGAGGAACCACCGGGTGTGGCCTCGGGCTCAGGGCGAATGCGCGGGACTGCGGAGGAGGGACGCGCGAGCCAGCCGCTGGTGCAAGGTCTGGGAGCGTCTCCCGGTCTGGCCTCGGGTCCGGTGCGGGTGCTGGGGTCTCCCTCGGAGGGACGCCAGCTCCAGCCGGGCGAGGTGCTGGTGGCCGAGATGACGTCACCGGATTGGGTCCCCACCATGCGGCGCGCGTCCGCCATCGTGACGGACCGAGGTGGCATGACGTGTCACGCCGCCATCGTCAGCCGCGAGCTGCGCAAGCCCTGCGTGGTGGGCACGCGCACCGCCACCCGCACGCTGCGGAACGGTGAGGCCGTGACGGTGGACGGTTCGACGGGAGAAGTCCGGGAGGGGCAGGAAGCGCCGCGTCCACCTCGAACCGAGGCCCCTGGGAGCCCATCCGCGGCGGCCGCTGCTCCAGTGCTCGCCACGCGCCTCTACGTGAATCTGGCCCTGCCCGCGCAGGCCCGCGAGGCCGCGGCGCTCCCGGTGGATGGCGTGGGCCTGCTGCGCGCCGAGTTCATGCTCACCGAGGCCCTGGGCGGTGTGCACCCGCGCAAGCTCATCGCGGAAGGCCGGAGCCGCGAGTTCGTGGAGCGCATGTCGCGGTCGCTGCTCCAGACGACGCGAGCCTTTCACCCGCGCCCCGTGGTCTACCGGACGACGGACTTCCGGACCAACGAGTTCCGAGGCCTGGAGGGCGGCGGCGCCTTCGAGCCCGAGGAGTCGAACCCGATGATTGGCTTTCGGGGCGCCTACCGTTACCTGCGAGAGCCCGAGGTGTTCAACCTGGAGTTGGAGGTGCTCGCGAGGGTTCGCGAGCAGACGCCCAATCTCCAGGTGATGCTGCCGTTCGTGCGCACGCTCTGGGAATTGGAGGCGTGCCTGGAACTCATCGCCCGCAGCCCGCTGGGCCGGCAGCGAGGCTTGAAGAAGTGGGTGATGGCGGAGGTGCCTTCCATCGTCTACCGCCTTCACGACTACGCGAAGTGTGGGATTGATGGCGTGTCCATCGGCTCGAATGATTTGACGCAGCTCATGCTGGGCGTGGACCGGGACTCGGAGTCGTGCGCCGAGCTGTTCGACGAGGCGGACGCCGCGGTGCTGGCTGCCATTGGCGACATCATCCGTGGGTGTGAGGAAGCGGGCCTGACGTCTTCGCTGTGTGGGCAGGCGCCGTCGAACCGGCCCGACTTCGCGGAGCATCTGGTGCGGGCGGGGATTACGTCCATCTCCGTGGACCCGGCGGCGGTGCTCGCGACGCAGCGGGTGATTGCGGCCGCGGAGCAGCGGCTGCTGCTGGCGGCGTCGAAGCGGACGACGCTCCAGGGCTGCTAGGTCCGGCCGTGGCGCAAGGTGCCTCGCCGGGGTGGCTCTTCGCCCTGGCGGAGGCGGTGCTTGCTCCAGAGGAAATAGGGCACGAGCGCCAGGGTGCGTAGCACCAGGTAGACGCACATGAACGGGAGCAGCCTCCGGCCCTGGTCGTTGGCGCTCGCGACGGCGAGCGCGATGGAGGGATTGCCGAAGACGGCGGCGAGCGCGAGCGCGGTCCCGTCCTCGGGTGAGGGGCCGCCCGCCAGTTGGCCCATCAACACGGAGCCCAGCGTCATCACCAGCATGCCCAGCAGCATCCAGCCCGTCACGTCGTGCAGCCTCGGGCCGCTGATGACCAGGAGCGCGAGCACGGCACAGGCGAACACCGCCTTGAAGAGCCACAGCATGGGACGTAGCACGCGCCTGGCCAGGGCCGGACGCCACGCGCGCAGGGTCCACCCCGCGACGAGCGGCACCAGGAAGGGCATCATGACCTTCTCAAGCAGCCGGCTCGTGGGCGGCGCCTTGAACACTTCCGGAAAGAAGTCGCTGAGCAGCCGGAGTGACAGAGGGAGCAGCATGATGGCGGCCAGCGACAGCGTGAGGGACAGCGCCACCGTGAGGCTCAGGTCTCCGCGCTGCCGGTAGGCCGCGACGGCGACGGTGGGCACGCCGGGGCTGACGGCCATCAGCAGGATGATGCTTGCCGCCAGTGGCGGCAACGGAAGGACGTGCACCAGCACGAAGGCAAGCAGCGGGACACCCAGCAACACGGTGGGAAGCCCCCGCACGTAGGCGGGCAGGTGCATGGCGTGCCTCACGGCGCTCGCCTCCACCGCGAGGCCGAGGACGAAGCCCATGAGCACGACGAGGTGCTGCACCGCGAACTCGACTGCGTGCCGCAGGCCCAGCGCGGCAGTCACCCCGATGTCCATGCCGGGAGGATGGCCATGCTCGACCCCTGGGGGCACGGCAGGGCGGACAGCCGTGCGCGCGTTCCTCGAAGTGCCCGCGGAGTCAAGTGGGAGGGTCTCACCCCTGGGAGGGATGGCTGCCAGGGGCTCCTCGCCTTGAAATCACCTTCGCGCCCGGACGCCTCGCATGACCGGGCAGGGGGCCTTGCCATGGACGCGAATCATCTGCTGGAGCTGGTCAAACGCTATCAGGACAACAAGGCGTTCATCTCCAACGAGGAGACCGCGAAGATAGCGCTGGTCGTCCCGTTCATCCGAAGCCTCGGCTACGACCCGAGCGTTCCGCGCGAGGTCCGCCTGGAGTACACGGCGGACTTCGTCCAGGGGGACGGCAAGAAGCTGCCGGACCGGATGGATTTCGCCATCTTCGACCAGACGGGCACCAAGCCGCTCATCGTCATTGAAACCAAGCCCCTGGGCACCGACCTCAAGGCCCGCGCGCAGCAGCTGGCGCGCTACCTGTCACAACTGCCGGAGCTGCACTTCGGCATCATCACGGACGGGTGCCACTACCTCTTCTTCGGGGACCTGGAGAACCCCAACGTCATGGACCCGGAGCCCTTCTTCACGTTCTCCCTGGAGGACACGAAGGCGGACTGGGCGAAGGTGGCCAAGTTCCTGTCCAAGTTCAGCCGCGACGCCTTCAACGCGACGACGCTGATTACCGACGCGGAGAACAGCCGCTACCGGCAGGGGATGATCGACAAGCTCGCGGCCGCCTTGAAGGCCCCGGGGGAGCACGAGGCCTTCCTCAAGTGGCTCACGGAGGACATCTACAAGGGCAAGCGGACCACGGCGGTGATGGAGCGGCTCGCGGACGTGGCGAAGGAAGCCATTGAACCGACACTGCTGCGGGTCATGGGCGATGACTTCCTGAACAAGCTCAAGGAGCGCATCCAGCGCCTCAACGAGGGCGCGGAGCCCGCGGTGGCGCAGGAAGGCGCGAACGTGGTGAAGGCGGACTCGGTCAAGCCCTTCGAGACGGAGGGCCGCGCCGCGCCTGATGAGAAGGGGCGCGCCGCCGTGGAGACCACCGAGACGGAGCTGGAGTTCTTCGGCGTGGTGCGGGACATCTGCGTCAAGCACGGCGCCGCCGCCGAGGACATCCTCTATCGGGACACGGCGTCCTACTTCAACGTGTCCTTCAAGCGTCCCACGAAGTGGTTCGCGCGCTTCTTCAGCAATGGCAAACGCAAGAGCATCGTCACCTGGGTGCCGGTGGAGGAGGCCCGTGCCATCGCAGCGGGTTTCGATGTGGAGGCGGCGCCTGCCGGCCTGGGCACCAGCCGCGTCTTCATCGAGTCGGTGCCCCAGGTCTGGGCACTGAAGGCCTTGATGACGCGGAGCCTGGAGCTGTCCAAGACGGTGCGTGACGAATCACCGTCTCCGGAATCCGCCGCCCAGGAGGACGGGAAGCCCGCCCTCAAGGTCGTCACCGGCTGATGCGGTCCGGCGGGCCTCACGCCGCCGCGCGGAGCGACGTGAGTCCCATCGCCTTGAGCGCCAGCACGCCCGCCACGGCGAAGGCCTGCCCACCGAGCAGCGCGACGCCCAGCGTCGTGAGCTCCTGGGCGTGCATCACGATGAGGAGCACGCTGCCCAGCACCCAGGCGCCATCCACCAGGACGTGCACCAGGGCCGCGCCCAGGACGGGCTGCTTGAGCCCGACCCACAGGTTGAAGGCCGCCCAGGGCAGCAGGAAGACGCCCAGGCCGAAGAGGAAGCTGGGCGGAAGCGTCCAGCCGGCGAGCTGGGTGAGGGTGGGAGCAAGGAGCATCAGGGCCACGCCCAGCGCCAGCGAGGCGACAGCGTCGAAGCGGTAGACGAAACGGGGGTGGTTCGCGCCGCAGTTCGGGGAGCGTGGGTGGCACAGCGAGGAGCTGGCGGAGATCCGGCGGGCCGCGGGCGTGATTCTCTCCTCGCATGAGCCGTATCCCGCCATCGTGGTGGATTCGACCTCGACGGTGCTCGAAGCGAACTCCGGGGCGCTCGCGCTGCTCGGACAGGGGCGAGAGGTCCTGGGGAAGGTGAACCTCATGGACCTGGTCTTCGTGCCGGGGCCCGTGCGCTCGGCCATCGGCAATTGGGAGGAGATTGCCGGGTATCTGCTTCACCGGCTGCGCGAGGGGGCACGCATGCGAGGCCCCCGCTCCCCCGTGGCTGCGGTGCTGGCCCGTGTCCTGGCGCAGCCAGGTGTCGAGGCGCTGACCGCGCTGCGGCCCGCCAACGCCGGCTCGGTGCTGGTTCCGTTGACGTTCACCCGGGATGGCACGACGACACGCTGGTACACCACGCTCACCAGCTTCGGTGCCCCCCAGGATGCCCTGGTGGAGGAAATCACCATCGAGCAGTTCCATCCGATGTGAAGGGATATTCCCGAAGGGCCCCTTCGTTGCGTGCGGCGCGGACCGTGTCCACCTGATGGGGAGGTCCCAGACCCGCAACCCCTTCAGGGAGACAGGCATGTTCGGAAACACGCAGGCGTTCAGCGGCTTCTCGGTGCGCGACGTGGCGGCGGCCCGGAAGTTCTACGGAGAGACATTGGGCCTGAAGACGTCCGAATCAGACGGCATGCTGACGCTGCACATCGCTGGCGGCCGGGACGTCCTCGTCTATCCCAAGGACAACCACACCCCGGCGACGTTCACGATTCTCAACTTCCCCGTGGACGACATCGACAAGGCGGTGGACGAGCTCGCCCGCCGAGGCGTGCGCTTCGAGCGGTATGACGGCTTCGACACGAACGAGAAGGGCATCGTCCGTGGTGACATGGGGCCGCCCATCGCCTGGTTCAAGGACCCTTCAGGCAACGTGCTGTCCGTGCTCCAGGTGAAGTAGACGGCGAGACACCTCACCTGCGGGCAAGGAGGGCGCAAGAGCCCCCTCCTCGCGGAAGCATCGTGTTACTGGATGCAGTACGGCACGCTGGTGGTCACCGGGAAGGGGGAGAGCGTGCCATCCGGAACCACGGCGTGAGCGGGTGACGTGGTGGCGTACTTCCTCATGAGGGTGGCGGAATACCCGAGGTAATACGAGGTGCTGCTCGAACGCTCGCGCAGAATCGCTCCGCAGAACGGCTCGCTGCTGCTGTGGCTGGCCAGACTGCCCAGCGGAATCGTCTTCACGTTGGACTCACCGCCGTAGTAGGCGAGGTCCGACGCGTTGGTGATGGGAATGCTCAGCCCCGTGGTCCAGATGTAGATTTGGGTCCCCGTGCGCTCGCGCAGCAGCACCTGCTGGATGCTGTAGTCCTGGAAGGGCGCCTCCCAGTAGCTCGGGATTTCGTTGATGGTCTTCCAGTCATCCCAGAAGTCCAGCTCCGTGGGATTGGGAATCCACCAGGGCATGCCTCCCACGAAGACGTAGATGGCAATCTCACCTTTCTCGCGAGCCAGCGTGCCGTCCTGGGGAATCTGGGTGATGGCATCAATGGCGGACTGGGACATCACCACCAGGTTGGCGCTGGAGTACAGGCTCCACTGCGTGGAGGGGATGAAGAACCTCGCGCCGCCCGCCACCAGGTAGCGGTTGGTGTTGTCGGCGCTGAGGAGCACAGTGCCGTCTGGCACCGAGGCGTAGGTCGCCAGGGCCTGAGCGCCAAAGAGGCACAACGTCAGAGCGAGCACGCGAGGAATCGCTGCCAGCGAAGAGAGAACGCGCACGAATCTTCTCCAAGGATGGGGTGGGGACTGCGAAAGCCACCCTACGGAGACGCCGTGATGGAAGCGTGACGCGGGCCCGTCAGGAGAGGATGAAGTCGCGCGGCTTCAAGGGCTCGGGCTGCGGTTCACCCAGCGCCTCCAGCAGGTTCATCTCCACGGTGCGCGCCATCGCCAGCAGGGCGAGGTCGTTGGGCTCCGTGCCGAAGGGCTCCTCCAGCTCGTCGCTCAGCCGGTCGAGCCCGAAGAAGGTATAGGCAATCATCGCCGCGAGCACGGGCGTGAACCAGCCCAGCGCCTCCGCCAGGCCAAAGGGCAGCAGCAGGCAGAACAGGTAGGCGGTGCGGTGCAGCAGCACCGTGTACGTGAAGGGCAGGGGCGTGAAGCGGATGCGCTCACAGGCGCCGAGCACGTGCATCAATGCCTGGACGCGCGCCCTCAGCTCGCTCCAGGTGATGTCGGTGAGCTGCTTCTCCCGGAGGAGCGCGGCCAGCTCGCGCTCCTGCTCGCGGAGCAGGGCGTTGGGGCGGTTCGGGCTGGCCAGGACGCGCGCGGCCTCCGGCTCCGGCAGGAGCCGGGTGAGGTCCTCCCGGGCGTCGTGCCCGCGCAGGTGCGCCGCCAGCGCGTGGGCGAAGGCGATGTTCCGCTTCACCAGCCGGCGCACCGCCAGCGACACGCCGCCGTCGTCACTCAGCAGCGCGAGGGCCTCATGGGAGAAGGCGCGCAGCTCGATGATGAGCGCGCCCCAGTGCTTCCGGGCCTCCCACCAGCGGTCGTAGCTGGCGTTGGTCCGGAACCCCAGGAAGATGGAGAGGGTGAGGCCCAGCAGGGACAGCGGCGCCGGTGAGGAAATCTGGAGGTGCAGGTAGCCCTGCCGGTACGCCCAGACGACGAGCGCGGAGAGCGCCGCGATGCCCAGGACGTGGGGCAGGACGCGCGGGAGGATGGTCCCACGCACGGCGAAGAGGAGCCGAAGCGAGCTGAGGCGAGGACGGACAATCACGGGTGACGACGTTCCTGCGCCAAATGCCCGCGGGCCGCAAGGGCTCCTCTCGACGCGCCAGCCAGGCGATTAGGGGGAGCGGGGCCCGCTGGTAAGCGTGTGCCATTGGCCGCCGTGAAGCCGCCCGATAGGGTGGCGGCTCCCTCGTGCGGAGGCCCCGGCCCTGTCGTGGCGGGCCGAGGCGGAACCGCTGCGTCGCCGGGCGCCGAACCTGGCACCGGAGGTGGACTCAGGGGGCCGTGAGAACAGCGGGCCCTCCAGAGTCATGGACGGACTTCGGTTCTGCGGTGGAACCCCACGTCCGTTCTTGGCGTGGTGGTCGTGGTGGCGCCCAGGCTCCTCTTCCAGGGGAAGGTGAGTGCCAGCGCGACGCCCGACAGACCCACGATGGAGTAGATGAGACGGCTGAGCGCGCTCATCGCCGTGCGTGTCTCACCACCGAACAGCGCGTTCACGAGGTTCCAATTGAAGAAGCCAATCAGGCCCCAGTTGATGGCGCCGATGATGGCCAGGACGGCCATCACCTTGGCGAGCCCTCCTCTGGTTCGGTCCGCGTCCACTCGTTCCATGGCTCGTATCCTTGGCTAGATGTGTCCCACCCGTGCAGGTGGGTGATGCCTCCCGGATAAGGTGTTGCTCTGGCGCGTCCTGGCTACTCCACCGGCATCGATTGTCCGGCCCGTTGCGCCGGTTGCCGTGCGGCTCAGCGGTGGGGGGCCGCCTCGAGCCGCTCGGGAATGCGCGCGACGAGGAGGTCGATGGCCGCGCGCACCTTCGAGGTCAGGTGCTTGCTCTGGGGCCATACCGCGTAGATTTCATTGTCATAGGGGCGCTGCGTCCCCAACACCTCGACGAGCCTGCCTGCGCGCAGGTGCTCCGCGATGAGCCAGCGAGGGAGCCACGCCAGCCCGGCCCCCTCCACGGCGGCGTCCATGATGGTCTCCACGTCGTCGAAGCGCAGGCGCGCCTGGGCGGTGACGCGTTGCTCGCCGCCTTGGCCGTCCGGGAAGCGCCAGGGTTTGTTGACGCCGTTGCGGCCATAGACGACGGCGTCGTGCTGGCCCAGGTCCTCGAGCGTCTTCGGCCGGCCGCGGCG
Organism: Myxococcus sp. 1LA; assembly: GCA_046520405.1. Classification (GTDB taxonomy): domain Bacteria; phylum Myxococcota; class Myxococcia; order Myxococcales; family Myxococcaceae; genus Myxococcus. The sequence goes on along the minus strand of JBKGHI010000005.1, from coordinate 6,849 downwards.
CCTCAGGTAGCCGGGCGCGGCGCAGACGGACATCGTCTGCACGCCCAGCCGGCGCGCCGTCAGCCCCGCGTGGTCCGCCAGCGGCGCGACGCGGAGGGCCAGGTCGAAGCCTTCCTCGACCAGGTCGACCATCCGGTCGCTGAAGGCGATTTCCAGCTCCAGTCCTGGATGCTGGAGGACCAGCTCGCGCAGCAGCGGCGCGGCGCAGTGGCGGCCGAACATCATGGGCGCGCTGACGCGCAGCCGGCCCGTGGGGGCGCGCCGGCCGGAGTCCAATGCCGTCTCCGCGGCCTCCAGCTCCGCCAGCGCGCGCACGCAGCGCTCGTAGAAGGCCTGGCCGTCCTCGGTGAGGCTCTGCCGGCGCGTGGTGCGCTGGAACAGCCGCGTCTCCAGCCGCTCCTCCAGCCGCGCGATGCTCTTCCCCACCGCCGAACGTGAGAGCCCCATGCGCTCCGCCGCGAGCGCGAAGCTTCCCGCCTCCACGGCCTGCACGAATGCGAAGACGCCCCCAATCCGGTCCATCATGACGCTGCTCCCATTGGTGCCTGCGTGTCGCCAGTGACTCGACAAAGTGTCGCCACTGGCGACGTTGCTTCGTCCGTATAGCTCCCGCGTCACTTTCATGCAGGACGCGGAGCGAACGATGGGCGGAACAATGAAGCGTTGGCAGGCGAAGCAGGCGGGACGGGCGCACCTGGAACTGGCGGAGGTGGAGATTCCCTCTCCAGGTGTCGGCGAGGTGTTGATTCGCGTGTCGGCCGTCTCCCTCAACTACCGCGAGAAGCTGATGCTCGATGGGGGCGGCTACGCGACGGCGCACCAGCCCTTCACGCCGGCTTCCGACATGGCGGGCGTGGTGGCCGCGGTGGGCGCGGGCGTGCGCCGTTTCAAGGAAGGGTCGCGCGTCATCGCCAACTTCCAGACGGACTGGGTGGATGGGCCCGCGCCGCGCGGAGCGGTGCGCAGCCTGGGTGGCAACGCGCCGGGCGTGCTGGCCGAGTACGTCGTCATGCCGGAGCAGTGGCTCGTGGCGTCTCCCTCGACGCTGGATGACGTGCAGGCGAGCGCGCTGCCGTGCGCCGGCCTCACCGCGTGGACGTCCCTGGTGGAGTTGGGCGGGCTGCGCCCGGGTCAGACGGTGGTGACGCAGGGCACCGGAGGCGTGTCCCTGTTCGCCGTGCAGCTTGCCGCCGCCGTGGGCGCGGAGGTCATCGTGCTCTCGGGGGATGAAGACAAGCTGGCCCGCGTGAAGACCCTGGGCGCCGCGCACGGCATCCATCGTCGCCACACGCCGGAGTGGGACACGGCGGTGCTCGAGCTGACGCGAGGCGCGGGGGCCGACCACATCCTGGAGTTGGTGGGGGGGGACAACCTGGGCCGCTCGGTGAAGGCGCTCGCGTCGGATGGGCGCGTCTCGCTCATCGGCGTGTTCGAGGGCTTCGAGAGCCGCTTCCCGGTGCAGCCCCTGTTCCTGTCCTCCGGCGTCATCCAGGGCATCTTCGTCGGGCATCGGCGCGGACTGGAGAACCTGGTGCGCGCGGTCGACCGGCTGGCATTGAAGCCCGTGGTCGATACTGTCTATTCGCTCGATGCGCTGCCCACGGCGCTCGAGCATCTGGACCGTGGGCCGTTTGGCAAACTGGTCATCACGACTTGACCTGGGCTCGCTGCGCGTCTACTTTGATTGCATCCTCTCGACGTGGCGCCGCAGCGCCTCTCGCGTGACCTCCTCGACAGTCTGAGCAGCAGCGTCCCAGCGCCGGCCCCTCGTGGCAGCACTGCGTGAGCGGCTCATGTCGTCGTCCTCTGATTTCACCCGTCCCTCGGGGATTCAGCCACCTCGCGGGCTTGTCGTTCCCTTGGCTGTTCCGATGTATTGCTGTCAGTCGTGTCAGAAGTCCGTTGGCCCGGGTGTGTCCTGTCATCGCGTCACCGTGGCCTCGCGGCTCACCCAGTTCCCCGCGCGTCCCACGTGTCAGCGCGCCATCGAAGGCGGGCGCAGGAAGTGGAAGGACGACCCGGGAGGCACAGGGCCGCAGATTGTCCGTGAGCTGCGAATGTGTGCCGCGTGCGCGGCGACGCGCGCAGGCACCCCGGTGGTGGTGCTCCAGGAGGAAAGACAGACGCGCGCGAGGGTGACGAACGCCGACATGCGTTGGCGGAAGACATAACGCCAGGCGCGGGCGGCGCTGTGAGGGTTCAATCTGTCGGCGGTCCTGGAGTGGCATGGCCGCGCGGGCGTACTGTCCCGGGCGGCATGCGCACACTCTATGGACTCAGTTACTCGCCCTGGACGGAGAAGGCCCGCTGGGCGTTGGACCACCACGGCGTCGCCTATCGCTACCGCGAGCACCTGCCGCTCATCGGTGAGCCGCTGCTGCGCTGGCGCACGCCGCGTGGCGTGCGGCCCGCCGTGCCGCTGTTCATCGATGAGGGCGAGGCCTTTCCCGGCTCGTTCGTCATCGCGCGTCGCGCGGAGGAGCTGGGGCAGGGGGAGCCGCTCTTCCCCGCGGCGGACCTCCCGGTGATTCAGCGCTGGGAGGATGAGAGCGACCAGGTGCTCTCCGCGGCGCGCGCCAAGGTGGTGGCGGCGCTGCTGGAGAACCGTCAGGCGCAGGTGGAGAGCCTCCCCGGCTTTCTGCCCACGGGGCTCCGGTCGCTGCTGGCGCCATCCGCGAAGCTGGGTGCGCGCTTCGTGGCCCGCAAGCACCAGGCACCCACGGACATCGACGCCTTCATCCAGGGGAAGGTCGTCCCCGCGCTGGAGCGCCTGCGTGAAGCCCTGGGCGGCCGGCCCTACCTGCTGCCGCGCTTCAGCTACGCGGACATCACCGCCGCGCTGATGCTCCAGTTCGTGCGGGCGGTGGATGACGGCTACCTGCCGCTGGGGCCGGGCACGCGAGCGGTGTGGAACGACGCGGCGCTCGCCGCCCGCTTCCCGGACCTGCTGGAGTGGCGGGACGGCCTCTACGCGAAGCACCGCCGCCCCTGAAAAGCGGAACGGCGCCAGCCTCGTGAGAGGTGGCGCCGTGGGAGCCGAAGCCCGGAGGCTCAGCCCGGCTGGCAGACCTGCCGGAGGATGTCGAGCGACTCCAGCGCCTTGCCCGCGCCAATCACGACGGCGGACAGCGGGTCCTCGGCGAGGAACACGGGCAGGCCCGTCTCCTCGCGCAGCAGCGTGTCCAGGTTCTTCAGCAGCGCGCCGCCACCGGCCAGGACGATGCCGCGGTCGGCGATGTCGCCGGCGAGCTCGGGCGGGGTGCGCTCCAGCGTCAGCTTCACGGCCTCGACGATGCCGTTGACGGGCTCCGCCAGCGCGTCACGGACTTCGTCGCTGGACACCGTCAGCGTGCGCGGCACACCGGCCACCAGGTCGCGACCCTTGATCTCCATGGTCATGACCTCATCCGTCGGGTACGCGGTGCCGATGCCCATCTTGATGAGCTCCGCCGTGCGCTCGCCGATGAGCAGGTTGTACTTGCGCTTCACGTACTGGATGATGGCCTCGTCCAGCTTGTCGCCGCCGATGCGCACGCTCTTGGCGAACACGATGCCGGCCAGGCTGATGACCGCGACGTCGGACGTACCGCCACCGATGTCCACAATCATGTTGCCGCTGGGCTCCGTCACCGGAAGGCCCGCGCCAATGGCCGCCGCCATGGGCTGCTCGATGAGGTAGACCTCGCGGGCGCCCGCGTTGGCCGCCGCCTCGCGCACCGCGCGGCGCTCCACCTCGGTGATGCCGGAGGGGATGCCGATGATGATGCGCGGATTCACGAGCGTCTTGCGGTTGTGCGCGCTCTGGATGAAGTAGCGCAGCATCGCGGCCGTGATTTCGAAGTCCGCGATGACGCCGTCCTTCATCGGCCGGATGGCCACGATGTTGCCCGGGGTGCGCCCGAGCATTTCCTTGGCCTCCTTGCCCACCGCGAGGACCTTCTTGCCCCCGCGCGCGTCCTGCTGGACGGCCACCACCGAGGGCTCGTTGGAGACGATGCCCTGGCCGCGGATGTAGATGAGCGTGTTCGCCGTGCCGAGGTCGATGGCGAGGTCACGCGAGAAGAGGGTGTGAAGCCAGTCAAACATACGGGGGCGGGAACTTTCGGGGGGTCGGCGGAATTTCCCCGTCACAGCGGGGCCAGGCGCTGGCCAAGGTACTACGCGACGCAGCACGGAGGAAGAAAAGCCGGTAGTGGCTTTTACATCCGCCTGGAGGGCAGTCGGCCAGCGGACGCAGTCGTCTCCCCGGCTTTCAGGGAATGGGCGTGGGCTCCGACTGCGCGGACTCGAAGCGCGCGGCCGCCAGGCCCGCCTCCAGCGGCTTCTCCTCGGGGAGCACGGTGGGCGGCAGCGTCCCCTGGGCCTCGGCGTCTCGGTACTCCGGCGTCTGGCGCAGGGCCTCGCTGGTGACGTGGAGCAGCGTGTCACGCACGGGCTCGAACAGCAGGGCGGTAAGGTACCAGGCCGGGGCGTAATCCAGGCGGATGAGGCCGTGCACGCTCCACTTGTGGGGCGCGTAGTCCCACGGGCAGCGGCCGAGCAGGCGCTTGAGCAACCAGCCCGTGCCGTACTCGGCGCCGAAGATGAGGCCCGTGTAGGCCAACGCCCGCAGCGGCCGGGGCAGGGGCTTGAGCCGCGCGGAGACCTCCTCCAGCGCCAGGGCCGTGCCTCCGTAGATGGGGTGCATCCACAGGTAGGTGCGTGCGGTGGCGTTCCGGTCCTTCTTCAGCGCGGCGCCCGCGCCGGTGAACATCACCTCCAGCACCCAACCCACACACCCATAGACGAGGAATCTTGAAAGCACCTCGGAAAGCTAAGTCTGCCCCGCAGAAGGGGCACTCCCGTCCCCGGGGGTCGGTGGGGTCGCCTGCCGCGGGTGTGCCATGGCGGACGAAGTGCCTGTCTCCAGGTGCAGGGGATGGGCCTGGACGACACGGGCCCACACGCCCGGGAGCCCGCCTGGGGCAGGCGGACTCCCGAAGGCGCTGAGGTCAGCTCGGGATGCCGGCCGACCAGCGCTGCGTGAGGTACAGCTCGGCGAGCTGGGCCGCGTTGAGGTCCTGCTCCTCGCCCACGTAGGTGCGCTCGGTGGACAGGCCCACCTCGCCGCCGCCCACGCCGGCGTGGATGCCCACGCCCAGGTCGCCCGTCACCTTGTGCTTGTCCTGGACGGTGGCCTTGATGTCGACCTTGTCCTTGAGCTGCTCCAGCGCCTGGCCCACGTCGCCCCTTGCGATGCTGCCGAAGGCGCCGCTGGTGGCGATGTCGTTGATGTTGCCGCTGATCTCCGCCTTCACCTCGCGGCCCGTCGCGCCGCCCAGGCCCAGCGCGGACGCGTTGGCCTGCCGCGAGTCGGTCAGCGTCAGCTTGGCCTCGTGGGTGTCACGGACGCTGGCGCCAATCTCCCGGGCGGTGCCCTTGGGGTCCTTGATGAAGTCGGTGGGGTTGAAGCCCTCCGGCAGCTCCACGCTCTGCTCCAGCTCCACCCCGAGCGAACCGGAGACGCCCGCGGACGCGTTGGTGGGCAGGGACACGTCCCCACCGGGGATGCCCACGCCGGCGGACGCGCTGGCGTTGCCGTTGATTTCGAGGCGCTGCTTGAGCGTCAGCTTCTGGGGCTTGCCGTTCTCCAGCTCGATGCGGGCGGTGGTGCTCTGGTTGATGCCAGCGCCCGCGCCGGCGCCCGCGCTGAGGACCTCCGGCAGGCCCTTCATGCCCAGCTCGGCGTTGACGCTGCCCTCGGCGCCCAGCTTGAACTCCACGGCGCTCATGTTCTCCGTGAGGCCCGCCAGGTCCGACAGCGGATCCCCGAGGACCTGATTCACGCCGGCGCCCAGCACGGGGTTGCTCGCGGCGGCGCCCGCGGTGGCGGTGGAGGCCGCGATGATGCGGGTGGCGTTCTTGGCCTCCTCGGCCGTGTCGAACTGGAACTCCACCGTGGCCCCGGCGGTGCCGAAGGCCTCGGCGCCCACGTCCGCCGCGCCCTTGGCGCCCAGCTTGGCGGCCACGCCCGCGCCCACCTCGCCGGTGACGGACACCGTGTAGCCCCCGCCTTCCTCCTCGCTGCGGCTGACGCCCAGGGTGCCCTTCACCTTGCCGGCCAGCGTCGCGCCGTTGGCCTCGGCGTAGAGGCTGATGGAGGTGCTCTCACCCGGCTTGAGCTGGTCCACCTGCCGGTTGAGGTTGACCGCGTCGCCAATGGCCCGGGCGGTGTCCACCGGGTCGCGCACGACGTCGGCCGTGCCCTGGAGGACGCCGCCGATGATGTCGTTGCCAATGCCCTGCAGGGGGTTGGCAACGGGCGCGTCCTGGATGGCCCGGCCCGCGAGGTCCAGCCCGTCCGCGGCGATGTCGGTGGCCTTGTCGAGCACCGGGCCCGCGCGCTGCGCCGCCTCCTGGAGGACATTGCCCAGGCCATTCGCGGTGACGGCGGCCGCGGTGCCGGTGGCGCTCAACGTGCGCTGGGTCGCGGTGCGGCCGGCCTCGAACACGTCGCCCGCGGCGTTGCGCACGTTGCCCGCCGCGTCCTGCACGCGGTCCTTCGTTCCTTCGACGACATTCCGGGTGGTGTTGACCACGCCGCCGGCGACCTGGCCGACCTTGTCCTTGGTGCCCTCGACGACGTTCTGCGTCGCGCTGGCCACGCCGCCCACGACGTTCTGGGTGGCGTTGGCCACGCCGCCCACCGCGTCAGCGGCCTTGTCCTTGGCGCCCTCGAAGACGTCCCGGGTCCGCTCCTGGGCCACGTTGGAGACCTTCTCCTTGGCCTCCTGCGCCTTGGCCGCCGCCTGCTGCGCGGCCTCCGCGGCCCTTTGCGCCGCCGCCTCCGCCGCGCGCCGGCTGCCTCGC